>DATKPD010000088.1:0-5751 GCA_035524315.1 Caulobacteraceae bacterium | reverse complement strand
GATCTATCCGCCGTGGGAAAAGATGCGCAAGGAAGGCGGCGAAGCCGGCCGCAAGCAGCTGAACCAGTACACCCGCTATCTGGCGGTGATCCTGGCCCTGGGCCAGGCCTTCGCCATTTCCATGGGCCTGCAGAACACGCCCGGCCTGGTCGACGATCCGGGCCTTGGCTTCGTGGTCTCGACCGTGGTCAGCCTGACCGGCGGCAGTCTGTTCATGATGTGGATCGGCGAGCAGATCACCACGCGCGGCGTCGGCAACGGCATTTCGCTGATCATCTTCGCCGGCATCGCGGCGGGCCTGCCAAACCTGACCATGCAGCTGCTGTCGATGGTGCGCACCGGCTCGCTCAGCGGCGGGGTGCTGCTGCTGATCGCCGTGATGTCGGTCGGCGTGGTGGGCTTTATCGTGTTCGTCGAGCGCGCCCAGCGCCGCCTGCTGATTCAGTATCCCAAGCGCCAAGTGGGCAACCGCATGTTCGGCGGCGACACCTCGTTCCTGCCGCTCAAGGTCAACACCGCCGGCGTGATCCCGCCGATCTTCGCCTCGTCGCTGCTGCTCCTGCCGACCACGGCCATGGGCTTCCTGGCCACCGCCAACCTGCCGACGTGGGCCCAGTGGGTGCCCGGCTTCATCGGCCAGCTGCAGCACGGCCGGCCGTTGTTCATGGTGCTTTACGGCACGCTGATCATCTTCTTCTGTTTCTTTTACACCTCGGTGGTGTTCAATCCCGAGGAGACGGCGGAGAACCTGCGCAAGTACGGCGGCTTCCTGCCGGGCATCCGTCCGGGCAAGCGCACCGCCGAATACATGGACTTCGTGCTGACCCGCCTGACGGTGATCGGCGCGGGCTATATCGCCATCGTCTGCCTGTTGCCCGAGGCCCTAATGGCCAAGATCGGGGGCAGCCTGTATTTCGGCGGCACCTCGATCCTGATCGTGGTGACGGTGACGATGGACACCGTGGCGCAGATCCAGTCGCATCTGCTGGCCCACCAGTACGAAGGCTTGATCAAGAAGTCGAAGCTGCGGGGAGGCCGGGGCAAATGAACCTGATCCTGTTCGGGCCGCCGGCGGCGGGCAAGGGCACCCAGGCCAAACGCCTGGTGGCCGAGCGCGGCATGATTCAGCTGTCGACCGGGGACATGCTGCGCGCGGCGCGGGCCTCCGGTTCAGATCTGGGCGTCAAGGTCGCGGCCATCATGGACTCGGGCGCGTTGGTGTCGGACGAGATCGTGATCGCTCTGATCGAGGAGCGCCTGCCCGAGACCGAGGCCGCCGGGGGCGCGATCTTCGACGGCTTCCCCCGCACCGTCGCCCAGGCCGAGGCCCTGGACGCCATGCTGGCGCGACGCGGTGAGCAGATCGACCATGTCGTGCGGCTGAAGGTGGACGACGAGGGCCTGCTGGCGCGCGTGGCCAAGCGCTTTGCCGACGAGGGCCGGGCCGACGACAACCCCGAATCGTTCAAGGTGCGCCTGGCGGCCTACAACGCCCAGACCGCACCGCTTTTGCCGTTCTACGTCCGCCAGGGGAAACTGGCGGAGGTCGACGGGATGGCCTCTGTAGAGGATGTCGCCACGGCTATCGCCGCGGCGCTCGACCAACCCTCGCCGCACCCGGCGGGGAAAGAAGTTTTTGTGGCGTCGACCAACGCCGACCATTGACGGAAGTGTATTCGTACCTATAACGGTGCCCTTCCGCGAAAGGGCGCGATTGTCGCGCCGGCGCATCCGTTTACCGGGTGGCCGGGGCGCCGTTCGCGTTTATAAGCGCGACTAGGAGATTATGCGTGGCCCGTATCGCAGGCGTCAACATTCCGACCAACAAGCGCGTGATCATCGCGCTGCAGTACATTCACGGCATTGGCCAGGCCAAGGCCCGTGAGATCGTGCAGAAAGTGGGCATCGAAGATGCCCGGCGCGTCAATCAATTGACCGACGCCGAGGTTCTGCAGATCCGCGAAGCGATCGATCGCGACTACACCGTCGAGGGCGATCTGCGCCGCGAGACGGCGGTCAACATCAAGCGTTTGATGGACCTGGCCTGCTACCGTGGCCTGCGTCACCGCAAGGGCCTGCCGGTCCGCGGCCAGCGCACCCACACCAATGCCCGCACCCGTAAGGGCCCGGCCAAGCCGATCGCCGGCAAGAAGAAGTAAGCGAGACTCTCATGGCCAAGGAACCGGCGCGCGTTAAAAAGCGCGAGCGTAAGAATATCACCTCGGGCGTGGCGCACGTGAACGCCTCGTTCAACAACACCATGGTGACCATCACCGACGCGCAGGGGAACACCATCTCCTGGTCGTCCGCCGGCACCATGGGGTTCAAGGGGTCGCGCAAGTCCACGCCCTACGCCGCCCAGATGGCCGCCGAGGATGCGGGGCGCAAGGCGATCGAGCACGGGGTCAAGACGTTGGAAGTCAACGTCGCGGGCCCGGGCTCCGGCCGCGAGTCGGCCCTGCGCGCCCTGCAGGCGGTCGGCTTCACCATCACCACCATTCGTGATGTGACGCCGATCCCGCACAACGGGTGCCGGCCGCCCAAGCGTCGCCGCGTCTAAGTCGACTTTCTTTTATCCCTTCGCCGGCGCGTCGTTCGCGCCGGCCTTCGCGTTCGAGGGACCAAATCCGTGATCGAAAAAAACTGGAATGAACTGATCCGTCCTGAGAAGCCGTTGATTGAAACCGGCTCGGACGCTCAACGTAAGGCCCGCATGGTGGCCGAGCCGCTGGAACGCGGCTTCGGCGTCACCCTCGGCAACGCCTTGCGCCGTGTGCTTCTGTCGTCCCTGCAGGGCGCGGCCGTCACCGCGGTGCAGATCGACGGCGTGGTGCACGAGTTCTCCTCGATGGAGGGCGTGCGCGAGGACGTGGTCGATATCGTGCTCAACATCAAGCAACTGGCCGTGCGCATGCACGCTGAGGGCCCCAAGCGCATGACCCTGCGCGCCACCGGCCCCGGCCCGGTGACCGCCGGCCAGATCGACGCCCCCAGCGACATCGAGATCCTCAACAAGGATCACGTGCTGTGCACCTTGGACGACGGCGCCCAGGTGCGCATGGAGTTCACCGTGCAGAACGGCAAGGGCTACGTCCCGGCCGAGCGCAACCGTCCGGAAGACGCGCCCATCGGCCTGATCGCCGTGGACGCGCTCTACAGCCCGGTCAAGCGCGTGGCCTACCGTGTCGAGCCGACCCGCCAGGGCCAGTCGCTCGACTACGACAAGCTGATCATGGAAGTGGAAACCAACGGCGCGGTCAGCCCCGTTGACGCGGTGGCCTTCGCCGCCCGCATCCTGCAAGACCAGCTGCAGATCTTCATCACCTTCGACGAGCCGACCAAGAAGGTCGAAGGCGAGGCCAAGCCCGAGCTGCCGTTCAACCCGGCCCTGCTCAAGAAGGTCGATGAACTGGAACTGTCGGTCCGTTCGGCCAACTGCCTGAAGAACGACAACATCGTCTATATCGGCGACTTGATCCAGAAGACCGAAGCGGAGATGCTGCGCACCCCCAACTTCGGCCGCAAGTCCTTGAATGAGATCAAGGAAGTGCTGGCGGGCATGAACCTGCACCTGGGCATGGACGTGCCCAACTGGCCGCCGGAAAACATCGAAGACCTGGCCAAGAAGTTCGAAGACCAGATCTAGGACCTAAGTTTTGAGCCCGTCGAGAGACGGCCTCGCAGAGGAGAGACCGCCATGCGCCACGGTTACGCGCACCGCAAGCTGGGCCGCACGTCGAGCCACCGCACCGCGCTCTTCGCCAACATGGCGGCGAGCCTGATCAAGCACGAGCAGATCGTGACCACCTTGCCGAAGGCCAAGGAACTGCGTCCGTTCGTCGAGAAGCTGGTGACCCTGGCCAAGCGCGGCGACCTGCACGCCCGCCGCATCGCCATCAGCCGCGTGCGCGACGTGGATCAGGTGGGCAAGCTGTTCGCGACCCTGGGCCCGCGCTACAAGGCGCGCGAAGGCGGCTACATCCGCGTGCTCAAGGCCGGCTTCCGCCACGGCGACAACGCCGCCATGGCCGTGATCGAGTTCGTCGACCGCGACCCGGCCGAAAAGGGCAAGGACTCCGGCCCGGTCCAGGTTCACGCGGAAGACTGAGTCCTGACGGGCTAACGCCCAAGCGCGACATCCTCCGGCTTGACCGGGAGACATAAGCGGCCCCGCCAACGCGGGGCCGTTTTTGCGTTTGGGCGCATGCCTTGAAAAGAACAAAACAAGAACATATGATGCTGACTCGGCTTTGAGGGGCGCGATTGGCGATGCAGGGTTGGCATGTTCACGAGGTCTTTCCAACACAGGGGCCAGCGCCTGACGATGGCGCACGGCGCACCGTGGACCTGCTGCTCAGGCACAGTCCGCAGGCCGGAACCCTGCGCCGTCTCGGAGTCCACGACGCCATGGCGGCGGGCATGCGATCGCGTCTGGCGCGATCGTCTGTCTCGATTGGCGCAGGGGCAGGCTACAATCCCGACGAACCAAGGGATTGGCACGGTCGCTGGACGACCGATGGTTCAACCGGCCCTCCGCCGGAAAGCCGTTGGACAGGCGGCTACGGCCTCTACGGCGGCCGGCTCATCCGTATCCAAAGCGCGGAAGAAGACGAACCGGGGATCGGGCATAACGGCGCGCCGGGCGAGGATGACGAACTTCCCGAGGGTGAGGCGCGTCCGGGCTTTGAGCCATCGGGCCACACCGTCGGCGGCCTCTACTTCCAAGATCATCCGCTTCTGGACGGCAAGCCTTGGCCGATCGTCAGCCACGATCTGATCAAGTCAGTCTTGGCGCCGCAAGGCCGCGCCATACCGACGATGCAGATCTACGTTCCTCAAAGCGGCTATGGCCCTATACTCGTTGGATCGAACAGCACGACGGATTTCCCGCCGCCGCCGATGGGCTACGATATCATGGCGCTGAAGGGCACGCCCCAGGTTACTTATTCCCGAGGTCAAGAAACCAAGCATGCCCCCGACAGCATCGAAGCCGCGCTCGCCATGGCCATGACCAATCGATACTCAGAGATATTCTTCAACCGAAGCTTTTCGACGCTCACGGGCGGCATGGTTAAAAGCCCGCTTCGCCCTGATGTGGTTGGGATAGTCAGGCCAGAGATCAAGGCCATCGAACGGTACTATCCGCATGAAATCCCTTCTCCAGGACAAAACATGATCAAACGCGGGTCGCAAATGCCGCCTCATCCCGGTGTCGCTCGGATGACTCATGATGGGCAGATATGAGCTCGAGAAATTTAGAGGATTAGGGCGCGGCCGATGTTTGTGACGTCGGATATTTTCGACATCGGATCGATGTGGGGCGCTCGACGCATCGGTTGGAGGGAACATTTGGTCGGGGGCATTAATGCCCATGGTACGGTATGGCCAGGGCACGAGGTGGCGGCGCGTTTCATGTTGGACGCGGCAAAGCGATGCGGCTTCGAAGAAATGCACTACGCCGGCTATAATCAGCCCGGTAAGTGGCGCACCCGTTCCATCGCGCCCAAGTCTTTCGAGCGACTCGCGCAAGGGAGGTTGGCGGGCGCGAAAGACGCCACAAGCGTTCTTCTCCGGTGCGGGTGGGAAATTGCAGGCCTTGAGCCCAGAGTTGTATATCTAGGGGGCACCGCCGGCTGCATCGACGAAAAGCCAGGTTATCCCAAACCTATTCCCTTGCCGGGACCGCCTTGGCGGTTTGAGGCGGGTTTCACTTTTCCTATCGACAAAGATCCGATCAGAACCGCTGGCGAC
>DATKPD010000087.1:0-5631 GCA_035524315.1 Caulobacteraceae bacterium | reverse complement strand
ATTTCCGGGGTCAGGGCGCCCATCAGACTAAATAAAAGCTCGTGCTGCCGGGGATTTGGAACATCGACTGGACCGTCGATCGGGGCGCAGCGCTTGGTGCGATGATGGGAATTGGGAATAAGAACGACATCGCCCTTTGCGCCACCAGCCTTTTGCCCATCTTACGGAAAGCCGGGCGCCAGCCCATGATGTCCACCCAGATGAGGACCGCTGGCTAAGAGCCCTTCCGTGGCCTGGGCGCGGCGTCGAGCGACGCGGCGCATTTCTTATATGGCCGGTCATGTCATCTGCCAAGCCGTGTGGCTCTATCATCGGTTCACGCTGAGTTTCCGCGACGTGGAGGAATTGCCGGCCCAACGCGGGATCGGGGGCAGCTAAGAGACGGTGCGAATACAGACGATCAAGTTTGGTCTGCTGATCGCTGCGAACCTGCTCCGGCAGCGTTCGGCGCCAACGGGCCGTTGGCATCTGGACGAGATGGTCCGCAAGATCGGCCGTAGGTGAATGTGGCTTGGCGGGGCGTCGATGACGACGGCGAGCTGGCGGACCCCATCAGTATGGTGAAGGGCGCGCCAACGACGGGGCCGAGCATTCTCACCTGCCGATCAGACGAGGCCATGGAGGCGGTGCTAGGTTACGACGCGCGCGCGAGAGAGTTCCAACGAGCAGGGCATGCGCGAACAGGACTGGACCAAACAGATCAGCAAAGGGTCAATAGCGAGGCTTCGCTCGATGGCCGCCACGCGATGTACGCCCTGCTCAAAGAGCTCGGCTTCGGACCGAAGTAACGAATTGTGGAAGCGAATGTCGTTGCGGTTCGGCCGATTGTTCTGAGGGGGTGGGTCGAGGCTAGCCTAAGCGCGATGAGGCGATATCGCCGCCATCGCGTGTGTATGTGAAAACAATAATACCCGGGAGGTGACGGTGGTCACTGTCAACACAGAGGACGCGGCCCTAGCCCACGAGGGAGGGGCGACCATTTCGCTGACGATGCGATGGGGCATCCTTCTGCTGCTGGGCCTTGGCGTTTTGATCAGCAACATCGACCGCTCGAGCATGTCGTCGGCGATCGCAGCCGAGAGCTTCCGCGCAAGCTTCGGGCTGAACGATCTCGATAAGGGATGGCTGAATTCGGCGTTCTTCTGGTCGTACGGGCTGGTCCAAATTCCAATGGGCTACGTGGTCGACCGTTACGGGGTGAAATGGCCCTATGCGGTCTGCTTCGCGATTTGGAGTTTCGCCACGGCTGCGACAGGGATGATGGGCGCGCTTGCTGGGCTCATTCTGATGCGGTTTGTGATCGGCGCGGCCGAGGCCATGGCGATTCCGGCGACCTTTCGCTGGATCCGTGACAATTTCGGGGAAGGGCAGAGCGGTGTTGCGGTCAGTATCATCGCCGCAGGCAACAAGTTCGGTCCGGCGATTGGCGCTCCCGTCGCGATCTACCTGATCAATCACTACAGCTGGCGCGACATGTTCATCGCCACCGGCGTGGCCGGCCTCCTTTGGATCGTTCCGTGGTTGGGCTTGACGCGCAATGACTACCCCACGGCGAGCGCGCGCGCCGCGAAGCGGGCTGAAGTTGCGTCGGTGCCCTTCTCCAGCGTCCTTCGCAGTCCGGTGGTGTGGGGGGCGATGATCGTCAACTTCTGTTACAGCTATTTCACTTACTTCGCCATGCAGTGGATGCCTGACTACCTGCACAATCACCGCAAGCTGTCGCTCGAAAGCTCGGGACTCTATACTTTCTTCAGTTTTGCAGGCATCGCCGTCGTCGCCATCCTCGCGGGGTGGGCCGCCGACAGGATGATCGCCCGGGGCGCCGACCCCGTGTGGACGCGCAAGGCGTTTATGCTTGGAGGCTTCGCCGGCGGCTGCACCGTCGTGCTGGGGGCGCATGCGGACTCGCTCGGCATGGCGCTCTTCTGGAACATCTTCTCGCTGTCGAGCATCGGCCTCGCCACGGCGAACAGCCTCGCGCTTTGCCGGATCACCCTCATCCCCAAACCCGCGGTCGGCATCGTCACCGGCGTTCAACAGGTTGCGACCAGCTTGGCGGGCGGCCTGGCGGGCGCTTTGACGGGCTGGCTGCTCCACATCAGTCACAACAATTACGACCTGCCGATGCTGTTGATCCTGGTGTTCCTCGTCATCGGCGCGGCCGCGACTTGCATACTCCTCCAGCCGAAATGGTCTCCGAGGCTGGTTGAGGCGGCTTGAGGGCGCCGTCAAGTTCGGTGCGGTTATCGCCGCGAACTTGCGCCATCGATCGCCACCCACCCGCCGCTGGCATAGGGCGCGCGCGAGCCCGACGTCGCCCTGGGAGTACAAAAGCGCGGGCGCACCCAGCGGAGCGTGGCCTGGGGGGCTCGCGCGGGGGCACGGTACGGCCTTAGCTTCGTCATGCGGATCCGGCCGCCGGCCATTTGCCCCCTATGGCCCGGTCGCGATTTACTGAGTCTCTCGGTACGTCGAGTGGCAGGAAACGCAGTTGTCCATTGCGAACGCTGCGGACGCCGCGCGCACGTCAAGGGGCGATCCGGTCTTGATCTTGTCGGCCAGCCGTTTGGAGTCGGCGGCCATGGCGGAAAAATAGACCGTGAATTTGGCGCCATCGGCCCAGACCGCCGGCTTGGCTTTGCTCACGCCCGGCATATCAGCCGCGCTGGTGCCTTTGGGCCACATCTTTGAGAGCTGAGCAGCGACAACGCCGTAATCATTGGCGGCCTTTATCGCGGCCTCCTTGTCCCCGGGCCCCTTGATATAGTCCGCGATCGCTTTTCCGTCGGCGCTGAACGACTTCATCGCCGCCTGTCTGGCCTTGACCATATCCAACTGGGCATAGGCGACGGTCCACGCTCCGCTGACCGACAGAACGGCCACGCCGCCGAAGATGACTCTGCGTAGGTTACTTATAACGCTCATGGTCCTCTCATCAGGCAGGTCCGCGCTGTATGGAGCGGGCTCCGTCGGGACCCCGTCCATTTTGTCGGACGTAGCCGATAGCATTGACGCCGGCGTGGGCCCGAACAGCTAGACCTTCGTCTATGGTCGCCCGGAGGCAGACCGCCGCTATGAAGGAGGCAAATGATCGGCTGTCAGCCGCCGGGGAGGAACACGCGTCATGACCCAACCGCCGCTATCGGTTGCCGGCCGGATATTCAGCTCATGTTGGCTTGCGGCCGGCATGGCTTTTATTGCGGTGACCGCGCGCGCTCAAACGCCCGTCGCGCCAGCGCGCGAAATCCTGACCGTGGATCGACCAGACGACGACGACGCCAGTGGCAGCCTTCGCTGGGCCGTCAAACAGAACAACGCCGAGCCGGGGCATTACCGGATCCGCGTCGGCGGCGGGGTTGCCCCCCTGCATATCCTGCTCAAGAACGGCCTGCCGCCCTTGGCGAGCGACACGATCATCGAAGGCGTCAGTCATGATCGTGGCCTAGGCTACGATACGATCGATGGTTCAGGCTATATCGCTTACGACGTGAAATCTTGCCCGGGCATGGCCCCTGGCCAGTTCGGCGCTAATGTCCGTACGCTGAACAAGCCCGGCCTCGCTGTGATCGATCAGTCCAGGGTCGCGATCTCAGGGTTGGAGATCACCCATTTTTGTATCGGCGTCCTGGTCCTGCGCAGCGATCATGTGACCATCCAGAACAATAGAATCTCGCGCAACGTCGGCGGCGCCGGCGTCATGTTCACGGGCGATGACGGGGCGGGTAACGTCGTTCCTGGCCGAACGGTCAATAACCGTCTGATCCATAATGAGTTGTTCGCCAACGGCGACGGCGCCGAGTTGACCCGAGGGGCGGCGTTCAATCTGTTCGCCGAAAATGTATTTGACGCTGGCGACAACAATCCAGAGCCCAGTCAAGGTGTAGAGGTGCTGCTGGGGGACGATAACGTTCTAGCCCGCAACGAATTCCGTAATTACAGCGACGGAATCCAGATTAACAACGGAAACCGCAACTATCTCGTCGCCAACGTCCTCCACGCCAACACCTTCGGCCTATCGCTTACGGGCGTTGGGAATGTCGCCGATAGCAACGATATTTACGACAACCGCTTTGGCGTGGTCGTCCGAAGCCAGCGTGAAGCCGGCGGAGCCTGGCTCACGCGCAACATCATCCGCTCCAACGGAAAGCCCATCGTGCGCTGTTACGCCGGCGGATCGTGCGACCCGCTGCCTGACCATGGTGCGGTGGGCATCGTGTTCCGCTCGGCCCCTGTCCCCCCCGGCAACGGCGCGCCCCCGGCGCAGACGGTCGTCGCGGCCAACGCCCTGCCCGCCGCGCCGCGCTTGACAGCGATAACCGCTGGGCCGGAGCCTAGCGTGACGGGAGTGGCTCTGGGCCGCGCCCAATCGGCCACGACGATTGAACTGTTCGGAGGGGCGCGACCGGGTGATGCTGACGCTTTTCTCGGCTCGGTGACGATCCCGGCGGGAACGGGCGATCAGCCATTTGCCGTACCTCTTCACCTTATGTCGTGGCCGTATCTAACCGCCACGGCAACGCTACTGACGTCTGGGGTGACCTCGAGCTTCGCAGAGCCGTTCCCGGGCACACATTAGTAAAGCCACGCTAGACCCGGTGACCGCCGTCAGGCGTCAGGCCGCGACAAACCGCAGAACCGTCTCCACGACCAGGGCCCGGCGCGCCGCCAGCGCCTCGGTTGATGTCATGTCCCGCTGGAAGATCTTGGAGAAGGTGTAGCGGTTGGAGATGTTGAAGAAACTCAACGCCGCGATGGTCTGGTAGAGGTCGATCGGGTCAAGGTGGGGGCGGATGGCCCCTGAGCGTTCCCCGCGATCACAGATGTCGCGCACCGAACGGATGATGGCCACGTTCAGGCCTTCAACGTCCGGCAGCCCCGACACTGTCCGGCCGTTATGAATATTCTCATCAAGGATTAGGCGAACACCGTCCGGGTTGTTGTTATGATAGTCAAATGTGAACGACACCAGTTCAGCAAGCGCTATCAACGGAGGTTTTCCTTCCAGCTTAAGAGCGCGCTCCGCGGTACGCAGGCGTCTATAGTACTCGTTGAGTACCGCGCGGTACAAACCGTCTTTGCTTTCGTAGTAATAATATAACATGCGTTTGCTGGTACTGGTGCGCGCGGCGATTTTATCAATCCGTGCGCCAGCATAGCCGTTACTGGAGAACTCTTCGAACGCTATCCTGAGGATGTCGGCTTTGGTCTTCTGCGGGTCGTTGGTTCGAGCCCGTTCGGCCTCGGGTTTCGAGGCCTCATTATAATTGCGCCTTCCCACACTGTCCTCCGCTCTGCCGTTCGATGAGCGGCGCATCCATCCGAGGACTTCCCTCAGCCTTTGTCTAGCCGAGGCGCCGCAGCGTCGTGGTCATTGGGTGTTGAACTTTAGTCTAATGGATGGGCTGCGGGATGACCGGTAGATTGCGACGGAAGAAAAATCGAACAGTCGGCTGCATGCCGATGGGAGGAATTTTTGGGGAACTATAAATCGCATCCTAAAACAAGCGGCCAATAGCCGTATTAGCGGACTTCATTGCATACAATCGAGCAGCGCCGTTTCGTTCCCAACTAGGAACTAATAGCTGCTGTCCACTACAACTCAGAGAATACTTTGAGGGCGGAGCCTTCAGG
>DATKPD010000086.1:0-51184 GCA_035524315.1 Caulobacteraceae bacterium | reverse complement strand
GAATTCGTCCAGGTTCAGCTTGCCCAGCATCACCGCCCCGTCGCGCCACAGATTGGCGGTGACCGAGGATTCGTAGGTCGGCTTGAATTCGCCGAGGATGCGCGAGCACGCGGTCGTGCGCACATCCCGGGTGCAGAACATGTCCTTGACGCCGAGCGCGACGCCTTCGAGCGGCCGCGCCGTGCCGTTGGCGAGCCGCGCATCAGCCTCCTGCGCCATGGCACGCGCCTTGTCGGGCGTCTCCAGCACATAGGCGTTCAGGGCGCGCGCGCCCTCGATCGCCTCGACGTGGGCGCGGGTCAGCTCGACGGCGGAAAAGGACTTGGCCTTCAGGCCGTCCAGCGCGGCCTTCAGGGTGAGAGAGGTCAGCTCGCCCATCTATTCGACCACCTTGGGCACGACGAAGAAGTTGTCGCGGGCCAGGGGCGCATTGGCCAGAACCCTGGCCGGATCACCGCCGTCCGTGACCACATCCTCGCGCATCGGCAGCTTGACCGCCACGGCCGAGGTCATGGGCTCCACGCCGTCCACGTCGACCTCGCCCAGTTGCTCGATCCAGCCGAGAATGCCTGACAGCTCCTGGGCCATCGGCTCCAGCCGGTCTTCGGCGATGCTTAGCCGGGCGAGCCTGGCGACCTTGCGCACCGTCGCCGCGTCGATGGCCATGGGGCCGCTCCTTCACGTCCTGGGACAGGGCGTGGGTTAGCGGGCGGGGCGGCGCGACGCAAGCTCCCATGCCCCTTCGGGGCCGAGGGCTTGGCTACTTCAGCCCCAGCACCCGTCCGGGCATGCCAGCGGCGTCGAAGTAGGGCGTATTGCCGACCATCTGGTAGTTCAGTTGGGTGACGAAGCCGTTCGGCGCGGGGTCTGAGCGCAGGGTCTTGGCGTGGAACGCCGGGACCGAGCCGCCCTTGAGACTTTCGCGGATCACCCGGCCCCGCAAGTGGCCCTGGGGCGCGATGTCCAGGCCGAGGATGCGCGCCAAGGTCGGGTTGAGGTCGGCATTGGACACGGGCGTCGGATCGACGAAGCCCTTTTTAAAGTCCGGACCGATCGCGGCCATGAAATTGTGCGTGTCGCCGCGGCCGAACGAGCCGTGGATGCCTTGGCCCTGCTGCAGGTCGGTGTCGGCCACCTCGATCTGGCAGGTATCCGGCTTGGCGCAGCGGCCGGCCCAGTTGCGGAACTCCACCAGCATGTCCGGCTGGGGCGTGCGGGCATGGCCCTCCAGCCCCACCGCGCTCATCGGCAAGGCGCCAGGGATCGGCCCCAGCGCGTCCTTCACGAAGATGCCGCCGGTATAGTCCTCCTGCACCAGCAGGGCGACGACGCGGGCCGCCATCGCCTTGGGGTCTGGACCAGTCAGATAGACCATGTCGCTGCCGCCGTTGGGGGCCACGACGATCTGGGGATGGGCCGGGTCGGGGCCGATCAGCCCGCCGACCTTGGGGTGAAAGCCGTCCTGCAGCTCCACCGGAATGCCGCCGGCCGAGGCGATAGGCATGTTGAGCGCCTGACCCAGATCGATGGTCAGGAAATTGCTCGGCAGGAAGCCCGGCAAGGCGTCGCGATAGGAAAACTTGGTCGAGGCCGAGGTCGTGCTCTGCTTGGATGCGGTGGAAAAGCCGTGGTCGGCGGTGACGACGATGTCGGTGGTCTTGTCCAGGCCCAGCGCCTTCAGCTTGGCGCGCAGGCGGGCCAGGTCGTTGGAGGCGTTGCGGATCGCCGCCATGGTCGTCGGCCCGTTGATGCCCGGTTCCACCTGGTTGAGGCTGTCGCCCTGGTTATGCTGGGTGCCATCCGGATCGCGTGACCAGAACACCATCAAGAATGGCTTATGCGCCGCCTTGAACCGGGGCAGCACCACGTCGGCGGCCACGGCCGCGAACCAGTCCTGCTGGTCCACGTTCGGCACGTGCACGCCCGGCATGTTGTAGGCGCCAGGATCGCTGTTCAGCCCCCGGTCCGGCGCGGTGGTGGGCAGGCCCAGAGCCTTGATCGCCTGCGCCACGTCGGGCGCCAGGGGAATGCCATCGGGCGCGGGCAGGCCGGTTGAATCGTCAATCACGATCGTGCCCGTCCCGTCGCGCTGGGTCACATCCTGGATCGCGACCGGGCCGAGTTTACCGATCGCCGCGGTGGAAAAGCCGTGGGTGCGCGCATTGGCCAACAGGCTTTGCTCGGTGAGGAAGTCGCCATTGTAGCGCGCGTTGAGCAGGGCGATCTGGGCGTCGTCTTCCACCGTGGCCAGCACCGACAGCGCCGGGAAAGGCAGGGGCTGGGCCCCGGCGTACATGATGTTGCCGAAATCGCCCGTGTCGCCCACCCGGTGGCCCGTCGCGATCGCCGAGGCGTTCGGCGTGGTGATGGTGGGATACATCGAGTGGCTGTTCTGGAAATCCACCCCTTGGTCGCGCACCGCCGCCAGCTCCGGCGCGTCCTGCGGCGTCACGATGCCCGAGCGCAGACCGTCGGCCACGAACAGGATCACATTGTGCGGCCGGTGCGGATGCAGCGCCAGCCAGACAACCGCGAGAACGGCCACGACCACGCTGATCGTCAGGATCGTCCGGTTCTTACGCATCGTCCTGAGCCCCTCCATCGTCCGCCGCGTATGTCGCAGGGGTTTGTGACAAGGGTTGTACAGGCTAAAGCAAACCCATGCCCGTGCTCGAACTTGCCGATCTGCCCGCCGCCCTTCCCACCTACGCCCCCGTCGCCGGATTGGACCTGGGCGAGAAGACCATCGGCGTGGCCGTGTCCGACGCCACCCGCATGATCGCCAGCCCGCAGGCCCTGATCCGTAAGACCAAGTTCACCGACGACGCCGCGCAGCTGTTCGTCTTGATGAAGGAACGCGGAGCGAAGGGACTGGTCATCGGCCTGCCGGTCAATATGGACGGGACCGAGGGGCCGCGCTGCCAATCCGTACGCGCCTTCGCCCGCAACCTGCTGCGCCTGGACGACGCCCTGCCGATCGCCTTCTGGGACGAACGCTGGTCGACCCAGGCGGTGCAGCGCCTGATGACCGACGAGGCCGACCTGTCGCGCGCGCGCCGGGCCGACCTGGTCGACAAGATGGCCGCCGCCTACATCCTCCAGGGCGCGCTGGACCGGCTGGCCTACGGCTGAAGGCATCCACGCGGGGAACGCTGCTTGCTCGGCGGGCGTCGGAGATGGCGAGGCGGGCGGCCTGATAAGGAACCCAGACCCATGATGATCAAGACTTTCGCCTTGGTCGCGGCCCTCGCCGCCCTTCCGAGGCTCGCCGCCGCCCAAAGCGCATACGGCAAGTCCGATCAAGACTTGGGACGATAGGACTCAATCGTCGCGCCATCCCTCAGCGCCCTTGCCTAGGCCATGGTCGGTCTGGCAAGGGCGGAGTGTGACGAACGCCATCCCGTGACGGGACAGGGGGCAAGGACATTCGGCTTCCACCACTCAAGCGAACCGACGCGGCGCTGGCGCTGATCGCGGTCCTCCTGCTGTCGGCCTCGATCGGCCTCAGCCTGTCTTACTGGCCTGGGCTTATGACCTGGGATTCGATCCGCCAGTACGATCAGGCGCTCAACGGCGGCATGGACGACTGGCATCCGCCGCTGATGGAGTGGATCTGGAGCAAGTTCATCCCGCTCCGGCCCGGCCCCGCGCCGATGCTCGCCTTGCAGCTTGGCCTCTACGCCGCCGGCCATGCCCTGCTGATCGGTTGGGCGATCAGGGCCGGGCGCTATCGCCTGGGCGTGGCCTTGGGGGCCTGTTCGCTGATGCCCCTGGCCGTCGCCTTGATGGGCGTGATCGTCAAGGACTCGCTGATGGCCGGCGCGTTGTTGGCGGCGGGCGGCCTCATGGCCTGGTGCGGCGGCCGGCGCGACTGGCCGCTGCGGCTGATCGCCATCGCCCTGATTGTCCTGGCGGCGGCGTTCCGCTTCAACGCCTTCCTGGCCGGCGTTCCCCTCCTGGTCGCCCTGTTGGGCGAAGGCGTGCGGCGAACGCCCCTGCGCTTGGCGGGAACGGTGCTGGCCGCGACCGCCAGTCTGATGATCGCCATGCCCATCGCCAATCATCTGATCGGAGCCCAACGCAGCGGCGTGGAGCTGTCGCTGGTGATCTTCGACCTGGCCGGCGTGACCAAGAACACCCACACGGACGCCTTCCCACCCCTGGGCGTGGCCAATCCCGTCGCGGTGGTCGACGGCTGCTACCGTCCCGACAAGTGGGACAGCTATTCGTTCTGGGCCGCGGATATCTGCCCCATCGGCTTCGATACCGTGCGCGCCTATTTCGCCAAGACCCACGCCAGCCCCTGGCTCTATTGGGCCCGGGCGGTTGTGACACATCCGCTTGCCTACGCCCGCCACCGCTTAGCGCATTGGAACATCAACAGCCGCTTCCTGGTGCGCGGCGAGATCGACCGGCCGGTGCTCAACGCCTCGGTCGATAACACCTGGGGCTATCAGGTGACCCGCAATCCCTTCCTCGACGGCGTAGATCGGCTAGCCGTGCTGAGCACGGACACGCCGTTGGGCTGGCCCTGCTTTTGGATGGCCTTGGCGCTGGGCGTGCTGCTGGTCGCGCCGGCTCTGCCCTCGCGCGAGGTCGTCATTCCCCTGGCGCTGTCTGGCCTGCTCTACGGCCTGGGCTATGGCGTGTTCAGCGTCGCCTCAGAGCTGCGTTACTACCTGTGGACCTATATCGCCGTCGCCCTGGCGGCCGCGATCGCCGGCGCCGACTTGGTCTCGGTCCACGCCGCCCTGACCCGGCGCCAATACGCTGTGCTGGCGGCTCCGGCGCTGATCGTCGCAGTGGCCGGGGCGATCTGGCGCGTGCTGCCGCCCTAGGTTTGCCGGTCCGCCTGCACCTGCGCCGGATTCAGCCCCATGGCCCGGATCTGGTCTTCCCAGCGCCGCAGGGCCCGGTCGTAATAGTCGAAGATGCACGGGTCACAACCGCGCCCGCAGCACTCCGCGGGATCGGGCGCTTCCGGCGGCGGGGGCACGGGCGATGGCGGCGGATCGACGGTCACGGAGCCTGGCAGGATGGGAACGACACGACAGTCGCGCGCCCTTATATCCAGCGCGCGGCGCTCCGGCATAGACTGAGCTGCGCCTGGACCGCCGTTCCCGTACTTCCTTTGCGCAAGGAGCGCTCATGACCAAGACCGTTCTCATCACCGGCGCCACGTCCGGCATCGGTGAGGCTGGCGCCCACGCCTTCGCGGCCGCCGGCTGGCGCGTGATCGCCACGGGCCGCCGCGCCGAACGGCTGCAGGCCCTGGTCGCCGCCATTGGGTCCGACAAGGTTCATCCGGCGGTGTTCGACGTGCGTGACGAGCCAGCGCGCGACGCGGCGCTGGACGCCCTGCCAGAGGGCTTCGCCGACATCGACCTGTTGATCAACAACGCGGGCCTCGCCCTTGGCCGCGCCCCGGCCCAGCAGGCCGATCTGGCCCAATGGAGGCAGATGATCGACACCAATGTCACCGCCCTGGCCTCGCTTACGCACAAGCTTTTGCCCGGCCTGATCGCCCGCCGCGGCGCCATCATCAACCTGTCGTCGGTGGCGGCGACCTACCCCTACCTGGGCGGCAACGTCTATGGCGGCACCAAGGCCTTCGTGCAGCAGTTCTCGCTCGACCTGCGCTGCGATCTGCAGGGCACGGGCGTGCGGGTCACCTCGATCGAGCCGGGGATGGTCGAGACCGAATTCACCCTTGTGCGCACCGGCGGCGACCAGGCGGCGTCCGACGCGCTCTACAAGGGCGCGCATCCCATGACGGGCGCGGATATCGCCGCAGCCATGCTGTGGGTGGCCGAACTGCCGCCGCACCTCAACATCAACCGGCTGGAGCTGATGCCCGTCAGCCAGTCCTTCGCCGGCTTCCACGTGGCGCGCGCGGACTGACCCCGCCCGAGGCGGATGCAGGCGCTCGGCTGGCGGCCTGGGGCGAACTGGACGCCCTGTGCGCGCATCGGGTTGAGCCGCGCGCGGAAGCGGCCTAGGTCGTGCTGGCCATGGCCGCGCTCATCGTCATCGTACCGATCTTCGCCCTGATCCTCGCCGGCTGGCTGACGCGCCGGCTGGGCGTGATCGGCGCGCAGGGCATGACCGAGCTGAACCGCTTTGTGGTCTGGCTGTCCCTGCCCGCCCTGCTCTTCGACCTCACCGCCCACGCGCGCCTGGCCGAGGTGTGGCAGCCCGGCTTCGTCCTGGCGTTCGGCGCCTCGGTGGTCGGGGTGTTCGTCCTGACCATCCTGCTGCGGGTGCGACGCCGGCCCCTGGCCGATGCGGCGCTGGACGGCCTGGGCGCCGCCTATGGCAATGTGGCCTTCATGGGCTTTCCGGTGATGACGGCGGTGCTGGGGCCGCCGGGCCTGATGGCGGCGACCATCGCCACCCTGATCGTGGTGTGCATGCTGTTCGCTGCAGCGGTCGCGTTGATCGAGACCGGACTTCAGGCCGAGGCGCGGCTGCATCATCTGGCGCTCAAGGTGGGCAAGGCCCTGCTGCGCAATCCGCTGGTCGTGGCGCCGCTGCTGGGCGGCGCGGCGGCCGTCGCCGGACTCGCCATTCCCGATCCCCTGGAAAAGGCCCTTAAGATGCTCGGAGGCACGGCCTCGCCCTGCGCCCTGATCACCATCGGCCTGTTCCTCGGCGGGAAGACCGCAAGCGCATCGAACAAGGGCGAAAACGGCTCGATCGCCCTGCTGGTCGTGCTCAAGCTGATCGTCCAGCCGCTGATCGCCCTCGCCCTGGCCAAGGCGCTGGACCTGCCCGTGGTCCTTACCCGTGGCGCAGTGTTGCTCGCGGCCATGCCCACTGGCACGGGCCCGTTCATGCTGGCGGAGTTCTACCGCCGCGAGGTTTCGGTCACGTCCAAGACCATCCTGATCTCGACCATCGCTTCGGCCGCGACCTTGTCCGCCTGCATCGCCATGGTCTACTGAGAGTTGCAGCCCAAAAGCCGGACGAGGGAGCTTCGATGAACCCCAACAAAGCGCTCTGGAAAAGGGCGACTTCACCCCCATCGCCCAAAGCATTCGCGCCAGCGGCGAAGCCTTCGCCCCCACCCTCGGCGTCACGCCAGGCCTGCGCGTGACTGTGACCAAGCCCTAAGGGTCGGGCGCGGAAGGCTAGATCCAGACCAGGCCCTTGCGGCCCAGAGCGCGCCGCCGCTTCCACATGTCGAGGTACATGACCACGCCCGAGACCGACAGGTAGATCAACGCCAGGCCCGACAACAGGTCCATGAACCGGCCAGTCAGGCCGAAGGCGTCGCCGCGATGGATCGACTTGGCCGTCTGGTGAGCCTGCCAGCCGAAGGGAAAGCCCACGCGCGGATATCCCGGCTCGGTCTCGCTTACGCGTCGTCCGGTGGAGGCGTCGTAAACCAGTTGCCGCGCTGTGGGCTCATCACTGACGATCACGCCCTGCGGCATGCTTCCATAGTAGCGCAGGCGCACAACGCGCACGCCGCCCCCTGGAACCGTCTTGGCGTAGGCGGCGAGCGTCGTTTGCATCATCCCCGGCAAGGCCGCGTCCTTCAGTGCGACAGGCGGCGCGGGCTTGGGCCGGGCCGAGGGCGGCAGCGATCGCATGGCTTCCATGTTCAGCTCCAGGCCCAAGCTTTCGACCGCCAGCCAGGCGCCGCTGAGACAGACCACCGTCAGGAAAGCCGCCGCGAGGACCGAAATCGCGCGGTGCAGGGTGCGCCACCAGCCGCCAGCCCACCAGAAAAGGCCCTTGCGACCCAGCCGAAGCCGCCCCAGGAGCATCTTGCCGTAGATGATTGATCCGGTGACGATCAGCGTGGCCAGCCCGATCGAAACGCCGATATTGATCCACAGGGCGCGCGCGCCGAATGTGGTCATCCGGTGCAGCTCCTTGACCGTGTTGCGGTCCGAAGCCGGATGGTCGTCCTCATGGACGACGGGCGTAGGTCCCAGGTTCGCGCCCGTGATCGCGTCCAAGCGCGTCACCGCCCCGGCCGCCTTGACCTGGCCCACGGGCCGGCCGCCCGCCATCCGCAGTTCCACATAGTCGAACGGCGCCGGGCCTACGGCGGCGCGCGCGCCCGTCGCCACACGCTGCACCATGGCTGTAAGGTCCGCGCTTCGCGGCAGCGCCGGGGCCAGGTAGTCGGCCGCCGTGATCACCTCATAGTCGCCCGGCCCGTTGAATGCCTCGCGCATGGCCCGGACGTTGGCGTCGAACGGCGAGGCGTGGGTGAAAATGCTCCGCAGATCGACCAGTTGGATCAGCGTCCCGGTGACGCCGAGGTAAAGGGTGAACAGGACCACGATCAAGGTCGCGATCCGGTGGATGGCGCGTAACGGCATGGCGTCCCCTATATCGACGGCGCGTCAACCGATTGCGCCACCAGCGCCTCGGCTTGACGCAGATCGACCGACACCAGTTGCGAGACGCCGCGTTCGGGCATGGTCACGCCGAACAGGCGGTCCATGCGCGCCATGGTCACCGGATTGTGTGTGATGGCGATGAAGCGGGTCTGGGTGCGCTCGCGCATCTGGTTGAGCATGGCGCAGAAGCGGTCGACGTTGGCGTCGTCGAGCGGCGCGTCCACTTCGTCCAGCACGCACACCGGCGCGGGATTGGCCAGGAACACGCCGAAGATCAGCGCCGCAGCCGTGAGCGCCTGCTCGCCGCCCGACATCAGCGACATGGTCGACAACCGTTTGCCCGGCGGACAGGCGAAGATCTCCAGGCCCGCCTCCAGCGGATCGTCGGATTCCACCAGGCGCAGCTCGGCCTGGCCGCCGCCGAACAGGGTCTGAAACAGCGTCTGAAAGTGGCCGTTGATTACGTCAAACGCGGCCAGCAGCCGGTCGCGACCTTCCGCGTTCAGCTCCTCGATGCCCTGGCGCAGGCGCGCCACCGCCCCGTCCAGATCAGCGCGCTCGGTCAGCAGGCCCTGCAGCCGCTCGGCGTATTCCTTGGCCTCGTCCTCGGCGCGCAGATTGACCAGTCCCAGGGCGTCGCGTTCGCGCTCCAGCGCGCGCAGGTGCGCCTCCACCCCCGCCGGATCGGCGGGCACAGCCGCCGCTTCCTCGGTCAGGCGGCGCGCCAGTTGGTCGGGCTCCAGCCCCGTCGCCTCGCGGATGTCGCCGCCCACCTCGGCCAGGCGCGTCAGTCCGGCCTCCAGTCGCGCCTGCATCGCGCCGCGCCGTTCGCGCGCTTCGGAGGCGGCGTGATCGGCCGCGCGCGCGGTCCGGTCGGCCTCGGCCAGCGCCCGCTCCGCCGCCGCCAGCGCATCGCCGGCCTTGGCGCGCCGCGCCTCGGCCACCACCAGTTCGTCCATCAGCTTGAGCGTGCGCCCGCTGATCGCTTGCGGCGCCTCGCGCGCCACAGCCAGGGCCTTTTCGGTCTTGGCCGCCTCTTGCGCCAGGGTCTCGGTGCGCTTGGCGGCGCCCGCGCTGCGGCGGGTCCAATCGGCCTGGTCGGCGCCCAAGGTTTCCAACCGGCTCTTGCGGCCCTCGCGCAGGCGCCGCTCCACGTCCAGCGCCGAACGGGCGCTCGAGGCCGCCTCGCGCGCGACCGCCGACGCTTGGCGCGCCTCGGTCAGGCGCGGCCCCAGACCGTCGGAAGCCGTCGCCTGGACGGCGGCTTCTTCGGCGACCTGGAGCGCGCCTTCGGCTTCCGCGCGTTCTTCCTCGAACCGGGCGATGGTCTCGTCGAGCGACTGGGCGCGGGCGTCGCGCCGGGCCCCCTCGCGCGTCAGGCCGTCCAGCGCCTCACGCGCGCGGCCAAGCTCCCTTTCGGCCTCGGGCGGTCCCTTCCGGGCCTCGCGCACCGCCTGATCGGCGCCCTGCAGCGCCGCCACGGCGGCCTTCTGAGCGGCGGCGGCCGCCGCCGCCGCCGGGGCCAGGGCGTCGATCTCGTTCTCCAGGTCGGCCAGGCGCGCCTTTTGCGCCAGACGCACGGCGGCGGGACGCGGCGCCTCGGCGCGCGCGACAAACCCGTCCCAGCGCCAGAGGTCGCCCTCTTTCGACACCAGCCGCGCCCCAACCGGCAGAAGCTTCTGCAGTCGGTCGCCGTCCGCGCGCGCCACCAGCCCGGTCAGCGCCAGCCGCGCCGCGAGCGCCGGCGGGGCCTTGATCAGCGGGGCCAGCGGCTCGGCGCCCGCCGGCCAGCCCGCGCCGGGCGGGGCTTCGGCGCCGCCCCAGAAGGCCGGCGCCTTCGGATCGAGCGCCGCGTCCACGTCGTCGCCCAGGGCCGCCGCCAGGGCGGCCTCATAGCCGCGCTGCGGCTGGATCGCGTCGCTGGCGCGCGCAAAGCCGCCGCGCGGGGCCGGAGCGGCCAGTTGCGCCAGCCCCCGGGCTTCGGCCTTGAGCCGGTTGAGTTGGTCCTCGGCCTTGCGCGCCGCCTCGCGCGCCTTGGCCTCGGCGCCTTGAGCCGCCGCCTGCTCTTGCTCGGCTTTCTCCTGCGCCGCCCGCGCCTTGCGCAGGGCCTCCAGCGCCGCGTCGAAGCGCGTCTTGGCGTCGGCCAGGCGGGGGTCTTCAGCGGGCCCCAGGGCCGCGCGGTCGCCCTTGGCGGCGTCCAGGGCGCGCACGGTCCGGGCCAGGCGCGCGCGCGCTTCGTCCAGCCGCGTCTGGGCCGCGCGGCGACCGGCCTCCTCGGCGGCGGCGGCGGCGGCCAATTGCTCGACCTCGGCCTCGGCCTTGGCCCGCGCCGCTTCGGCGGCGTCGGCGGCCGCCTGCAAATGGGGCAGGTGTTCGGGCGCGGCGGCGATCTCGCTCTGCAGCGCCGCGATCTCGTGCGACAGGCGGCTGAGCGCCGCTTCGGCGTCCTCGATCAGTTGCGCCTCACGCGCCCGGTCCGCGCCGATCCGCGCCAGGGCCTCATTCAGCCGCTTGACCTCGGCGGCGGCCAGCTCGGCCTCGCGCTCCAGCCGATCCTTTTCGATCGCGAGACGGTGCAGAACAGCGGCGGCCACCGCCTCCTCCTCGCGCAGGGGCTTGAGCGCTTCCGAAGCCGTCGCCGCCGCCGTGGCGGCTTCCGCGGCGGCGCGGGCGGTCTGTTCGACCGCGACGGCGGCCTCGGCGGCCTCGCTCTGGGCCCGCCTGCCCGCGTCTTCGGCCTCACGCCAGCGCGACAACAGGACCGCGCTCTGCACCATGCGGATCTCGGCCGCCAGGCGCTTGTACTTCTCCGCCGCCCGCGCCTCGCGCCGCAACCGGCCGAGCGCGCTTTCCAGCTCGCGGGTCACGTCGTCCAGCCGCAGCAGATTGGCCTCGGCCGCGCGCAGCCGCAGGTCCGCCTCGTGCCGACGCGTGTGCAGGCCCGAGACCCCGGCGGCCTCCTCAAGGATCATCCGGCGGTTCTGCGGTTTGGCCGCGATCAGTTCGGAGATCTGGCCCTGGCGCACCAGGGCGGGGGAATTCGCCCCGGTAGAGGCGTCGGCGAACAGCAATTGCACGTCGCGCGCGCGCACCTCGCGCCCGTTGACCCGATAGGTCGAGCCCTCGCCCTTGTCGATCCGCCGCGAGACCTCGATCAGCGGGTGGTCGTTGAACTCGGCCGGCGCGGTTCGGTCGGCGTTGTCGATGTGCAGCGTGACCTCGGCGTGATTGCGCGTGGGGCGCGCGCCGGCACCGGCGAAGATCACGTCGTCCATGCCCCCCGCGCGCATGGCCTTCGCCGAATTGGCCCCCATGACCCAGCGCAGGGCCTCCAGAAGGTTGGACTTGCCGCAGCCGTTGGGCCCAACCACGCCCGTCAGACCAGGCTCGATCCGGAACTCGGTCGGTTCGACGAAGGACTTGAAGCCCGAAAGGCGCAGCTTCTGGAATTGCACCGTTGGGGGGCGCCTAGCCGCCTGCGGCTTTGATGGCGTCGTCGAGCTGACCCAGGGTCATTTCGCCGGACGCCGCCTGCTTGCCATTGATCACGAAGGTCGGCGTGCCGTCGATGTGATCGTTGTCCTGCGCCTTCTGCACCCGGTCGTTGAGCGCCTTGAGCGCATCGGTGTTGGAAATGCAGTTGTCGAACTGCTGCTCGGTCATGCCGGTGGACTGGGCGATCTTGAGCAGGCCGCCGCGCAGGTCGCCACTCTGGTAGATTTGGGCCTGATCGTGATAGATCGTATCCAACACGCTGAAATATTTGTCTTTTCCGGCGCAGCGCGCGACCAGGAATCCGGCGGCCGCGAATTGCATCGGCGGGGTCAGAAACTCGCGGAACACATAGTGGATGCGGCCGGTGTCGATGTACTTGGCCTTGAACGCCGGAAACACCTCGTTGTTGAAGCGCGCGCAGTGAGGGCACGAGGCGGAGGCGTACTCGACCACCGTGACCTTGGCCTGAGGATTGCCGAGGCTCATCTCGTCGGCGTTCATCGCCGAATTGTCGGCCTTGTTGCAGGCGGCCAGAGCCAGCGCCGACAGGGCGATGACGGTGGAAGCTAGGCGGCTGAGACGGCCCATGGCGGTTTCCCTGAATTCCGGTCGTTGAGTTAAGCGCGATTCCCTCGGCGCCGCGCCTTTTTGCCTGCGCCCGCAGGAACCCGGCCGCGCCATCCTTGTCAATGAGCTCTAGCCGGCCCCGCCGGCGTTGATCCGGGCCAGCATCGGCTCGATCACCAACATCAGATCGCCCAGGGACTGTTCGCCCTCGAGCTTCTTGCCGTTGATGAAGAAGGTTGGCGTGCTTTCCACCCCCGCCTTCTCGGCGCTCTCGACCCGGGCCTGCAGGGCCTTGACCGCCTTGGGGTCGCGCAGGCAGGCGTCCATGTCGGCCTTGCTCAGCCCGAAGCGCGCCCCGATCGCCTGAAGACCGCCGATCAGATCGCCGCTCTCGTACATCTTCTGCTGGTCGTGGAAAATCGCGTCGACCACGCCCAGATAATTGGCTTGGCCCGCACAGCGCGCGGTCAGGAAGCCGGCGGCGGCGAAGTCTTGCGGCTCGGTCAGCAGTTCGCGGAATTCGTAATGCACCTTGCCGGTGTCGATGTACTTGGCCTTGAACGCCGGGAAGACCTCGTTGTTGAAGCGCGCGCAATGCGGGCAAGAGGCCGAGGCGTATTCGACAACGGTAATGGGCGCCTTGGCGTTACCCAGCACGGCCGCGTCGCCCATGAACGGCTGAGGCGCGGCCAGGGCGGGCGCCGAAGCGGCCAGGGCGAGGACGGCGGCGGCGATCGTGCAGGCGCGGCGAGACAGAAGCTTCATGGTCGTCCTGGACGTGGATTGAGGCGTGGGCTTAAGCAGGCTGGACAATAAGGTCAATTGTTGGTCCTGCCGCGCAGGACCTCGCGGCCGAGCCGCATCAGCGATTGCTTGAGCGGACCATCAGCCGCCTTGGCCAGCCCCGCCTCCAGTTCCGCCTCGGCGGCGGCGTCGAGCGGGGTGTTCTTCAGCCGCCGCGCCCGCGGAAGCAGCCCCGCCGCCGTCGGCGCCGCCACCTTGCCCTGGACGATGCGCAGCTTGGCCACCGCGCCCGAGCCCAGGAACAGATTCACCCGCGCCAGGATCTGGGGCGCCTGATGCTGGATCAGGGCCGCGGCGGGACCATCGACCTTGATTTCCAGCGTGCCGCCGCCGCCCGCGCGCGGGCGCACCAGCTTGACCGGTTCGGTGCGCGCGGCCAGCACCTCGCCGGCGATCTCGCGCCAGCGCACGCGCAGCACGTCCGCCCCCTGGCCGAAGCGCTGCTCCAGCCCCTTGATGTATTTGTTCAGGCTGCGCCCCGCCGTCGGCGCGGCGCGCGGGGGCGGCCGCGTCCGCCGCTGGGCGAGAATGCGCCGGGCTTCGTCCAGGTCGGGCAAGGGGCGTCGAGCCATGCGGCCATCCTAGACCGGGGTTCGGCCGGCGTAAAAGGCGCCGCTGGATTTGGCCGCCGCCCCCGCTACAACCGAGGCATGACCGCCCCATCCGTCCTGCGCCAGGCCCTGCTCGCCTGGTACGACGCCAACGCCCGCGCCCTGCCCTGGCGCGTGGGCCCTCAGGCGCGCGCCGGCGGCCAGCGGCCCGACCCCTATCGGGTTTGGCTGTCGGAGATCATGCTGCAGCAGACCACCACGCCCCACGCCGCGCCTTATTTCCTGACGTTCACCGCACGGTGGCCCACGGTGCGCGACCTGGCCGCGGCCGAGGACGGCGAGGTCATGGCCGCCTGGGCGGGGCTGGGCTACTACGCCCGGGCGCGCAACCTGCTGGCCTGCGCCCGCGCGGTCGCAGGCGATCTCAGCGGGGTCTTTCCAGACACCGAGGCGGGCCTGCTCGCCCTGCCAGGCGTGGGCGCCTATACCGCCGCCGCCGTCGCGGCCATCGCCTTTGACCGCCCCGCCAATGTGGTGGACGGCAATGTTGAGCGGGTGATGGCGCGTCTCTACGCCGTCGAACAGCGCCTGCCCCAAGCCAAGCCCGCGCTCAAGGCTCTGGCCGCGCCGCTGGTGGCCCCCGAGCGCCCCGGCGACTGGGCCCAGGCCCTTATGGACCTCGGCGCCACCGTATGCCGGCCCAAGGCGCCGCTGTGCGAGCGCTGTCCCCTGGCGTTCGCCTGCGCCGCGTTCCAGTCGGGCGCGCCCGAGACCTACCCGCGTCGCGAAGCGAAAAGCGCCCGGCCCCATCGGTACGGCGTCGCGTACCTGGCCCTGCGCGCGGGCGAGGTCGGCCTGATGCGCCGCCCCGCCAAGGGCCTACTCGGCGGCATGCTGGCCCTGCCGACCGGCGATTGGACCCCCACGCTCGAGCCCGCCACGCCGCCCTTTCCCGCCGACTGGCGCGCCATGGGCGAAATCGAGCACGTGTTCACCCACTTCTCGCTCAGCCTCAAGGTGCTGACGGCGCAAGCGCCCGGCGCTGACCCCCACCTGATCTGGACCCCCCTGGAGGAGGCCGCCCAAGCGCTGCCCAGCGTGTTCCGTAAAGCCCTTCGCGCGGGCCTCACGCGCTTGGTGTAATCAGGGCCCGCCGGCGGCCTTGGCCAGGGCGGCGCCGCGGCGCGCGACGGCGGCGGACTGGGCGCGAGCGCGGGCGTCGCACGTGGGATACTGGGCCTGGGCCGCGGCGTATCCGGTGTTGAAGTTGTCCCGCAGCGCCCGGTCGAACGCCTCGTCTGGGGTTTCCATCTGCAGCAACTGGCTCATGCGGTCGCGCCAGTATTGGTCCGACACGCCCTGGCACGCCTGGCGCAGGGCGTGACTCTCGCCCAGCACATAGGCCAGCTCGCTCAGCACCTGCAGCTGGGCCGGAGGCCGATCCTGGGCCCAAGCGGGGCCGGCCAGGGCGGCGACAATGAGCGCTGCGGCCGGCCGCCTCACGCCGCCGCTCCGCCGAACCGGTCGATCGCCTCGAAGATCACCCGCACCGTCTCCGACCAGCCTACCAGGGCCAACACCTCGTCCTGCGTGCAGAACCGCGCCTCGGCCGCGTCGTCGCCGGCCACCGGCTCGCCCGCACGCCAAACCGCCGCGAAATCGACCAGCACGAAGTGCCGTTCCTCGGACAGGAAGTCGATCACGTCGATCAGGCCCAGCAGATCGGCCTGAACCCCGGTCTCCTCGCGCAGTTCGCGCAGGGCCGCGTCCGCCGCGCGCTCGCCCCATTCGATGCGGCCGCCGGGCAGACTCCAGTCGTTCATGCGGGGCGGCTTGGCGCGCTTGACCAGCAGCACCCGGTCGCCGCGCAGGCACACGACGCCGGCGCAGGGCACCGGCGTGGTCACGCCCAAGCCCTCATGCCAGCGTCCTCACAACAGCGCCTTGAACAGCCCGACCGTCGAGGCCTCGCCCACCTGGGCGTAATCGCTGGCCAACCAATCGTCCGCCGCGTCGCGCCCGCGCGCCTTCAGGTCGTTGAGGAAATTCCAGTCGACGTTGAGCTTGCTCGACAGCTTCAGGTCGTTCAGCCGGCCGTCCGCGTCGATCATATGGAAGCGCAGCAACTGATAGCCGGGGCCGACCTTCAGGCCGCCCTTCTTCACCAAGGCATGGACCGCCGCGATCACGCGCAGTTCCGCCACCAGCGGCGCGTTGAAGGTGATCTCGTCCACCCGGTCGGTGATCTCCGACGCGCTCTTGGGCGTCTTCTTCGCCTCGAACGGGTTGAGCATGACCAGCAACACGTCGCGCGCCTTGCATTCGGCCAGGGGCCAGATCGGCGGATTGCCCAGATAGCCGCCGTCCCAATAGGCCTCGCCGTCGATGGTAACGGCATGGAACATCGCCGGCAGACAGGCCGAGGCCATGATGTGATCGGCGGTGAGTTCGTGGGCGTTGAACACCTTGGCCTCGCAGGTGCGCACGGCGGTGGCGCTGATGAACAGTTCCACCGGCGAGTGCTCCCGGATGGCGGCGAAATCGATCTGGCTCTGCAAGATGTCGCGCAGGGGATTGTAGTTCAGCGGATTGAAGTCGTAGGGCGAGACCGCCGCCGACAGGGATTCGAAGTAGCGATACGCCGGATTGCTTTCCATCCAGCCGGCGCCGAACGAACCCAGGAAGTTGCTGCCCAGCATCTGGCCGCCGCCGCTGCGGCTGACGGCCTTCCAGAACTGCTCCAGCTTGGCCCGGCCGCCCTCGGGTCCGCCCTCGATCAATCCGGCGGTAACGGCCACAGCGTTCATCGCGCCGGCCGAAGCCGCCGAGATCGCCGTGATTTCGATCGCTTGGCGTTCGAGCAAGCGGTCGATCACCCCCCACTCGAACGCCCCGTGTGCGCCGCCGCCTTGCAAGGCGAGGCTGACCGGGCGGGGACCGTCGGCGCGCGCCGATTTTGGCGACTTGGTCGAGGGCTTGTCCAAATCGGTTATTCGGCCGTCCAGCCGCCGTCGATCTGCAGGCCCGCGCCATTGACCGAACCGCCGGCGTCTGACGCGAGATACAGCAGAAGGCCAGCGATCTGGTCGTATTCGACGAATTTCTTGGTCGGCTGGGCCGCCAGGATCACGTCGCGCATCACCTGATCGGGCGTCATGTTGCGCGCCTTGGCCTGGTCGGCGATCTGCGAATCCACCAGCGGGGTCTTCACATAGCCAGGACAGATGGCGTTGCAGGTGATGTTGAAGGTGGCAACTTCCAGGGCGACGGTCTTGGTCAAACCGTAGATGCCATGCTTGGACGCCACATAGGCCGACTTGAACGGCGAGGCCACCAGGGCGTGAGCCGAGGCCAGGTTGACGATCCGGCCGCGCCCCTGCTTCTTCATGATCGGCACGGCGGCGCGGATCGTGTGGAAGGCCGAGGACAGGTTGATGGCGATGATCTGGTTCCAGTTTTCCAGCGGGAACGCTTCGATCGGCGCCACGTGCTGCACGCCGGCGTTGTTGAGCAGCAGGTCCAGCCGCCCTAGCTCGCGCTCGGCGAAGGCGATCATGTCGGCGATCTGGTCGCCCTGGGTCATGTCGGCGGGGTGATAGCGCACCTCGACCCCGAACTCCGACGCCAGGCTGGCGCGCTCGGTCTCGATCGCCGCCGCATCGCCCAGGCCGTTGAGCACCACGTTCGACCCCGCGCCGGCCAGGGCCCTGGCCATGGCCATGCCGATGCCGCTGGTCGAACCGGTGACCAGAGACACCTGTCCCTTCATATCCGTGGACGTGGCCATGGCTTAGCTCCTTGCACTGCGTTGCAACATAGACCGCTCAAACGTGCGAAGCGAGGATTAGGCGCCCGCTTTACCCACAAGCTGCTCGGGGCGCACAAAGGTCCAGTTCTGCGCGTCCGACCGGCCCGGATCGAAGGCGTAGCCCTGCTCTGTGAAGTCTTTGAGACCATCGGGCTGGTCCAGCCGCTGGTCGATCACATACCGCGCCATCAGACCGCGCGCCTTCTTCGCGAAAAAGCTGATGATGCGCGCCTCGCCATCCTTCACTTCCTTGAAGTGGCAGGTGATGGCCGGCATGCGCAGGGCCTCGGTCCGGACCGCACCGAAATATTCCTGGCTGGCCAGGTTGATCAGCGTCGGGCTCGCGTGCCCTTCTGCCGCGGCGTTGAGTTGCTCGGCGATGCGATCGCCCCAAAACTCGTACAGGCTGTGGGCTTTGCCGACCTTCAGCCGCACGCCCATCTCCAGACGATAAGGCTGGATCACGTCCAGCGGACGCAGAAGTCCGTAAAGGCCCGACAGGATGCGCAAATGATCCTGCGCCCAATTGAGCGCCGCCTTATCGAGGGTGCGCGCCTTCAGCCCGGTATAGACATCGCCGTTGAACGCCAGGGCGGCCTGCACGCCGTCCTCGCCGCCCGGATCGAAGGCCTGGAAGCGCTCGTAATTGAGCAGGGCCAGCTTGTCGGAAATGCCCATCAGGCGCTTGAGATCGCGCGCCTTGAGCTTGCGCGTGGCGGCCGCCAACGTCTTGGTCTGGGCGGCCATCATCGGCGCGGTGGCGGGAATAGTGGCGGGCGGCGGGGTGAAGTCGAGCGACTTGGCGGGAGAGATGACCATCAACATGGCGCGGACTGTGCCGTTCGGCGCCGGCGCGGGCAAGGGCGTCCCTGCAACAAGGCGCTTGCGGGGCGCCGCCTGCGGCCGCAAGCTTCGCCGTCAATCACCAAAGCCTTGGGAGGAGTACTCGTCATGGGATTCTTCAGCCCGGTTCATTGGCTTATTTCCCTGATCGAACTGGCCCTGTTCGTGGTCGGTCTGATCGCCTCGGCGCGGATCCTCCAACGGATGGGATTCAGCCCCTGGTGGGTGCTGCTGACCTTCGTGCCGATCGCCAACATCTACGGCCTGTGGCAGCTGTCCAAAATCCCCTGGCCGGCCGGCGGCGCGGGCTCAACGACGCTCTAGAACAGCACGCGCGGGTTCATGATCCGCTGGGGATCCAGGGCGGCGCGGATCGCGCGCAGGGCCTGGACCTCGGCGGGGCTCTTGTAACGCAGGGCGTCCTCAGTCTTCATCACGCCCAGCCCATGCTCGGCCGAGATCGATCCGCCGAGGTCCGCGACGATGTCGTGCACCAGCAGGGCGCACGCCTCGCGGTCCGCATCGAAGGTCGGATCGCCACCCTCGGGCTCGGAGATGTTGTAGTGGATGTTGCCGTCGCCCACGTGACCAAAGGCGGCGATGCGCGCGCGCGGCCAGCGCCGGGCGATCTCAGCTCCTGCCCGCTCCAGCAGCACGGCGACCTTGGACACCGGCACCGACACGTCGTGCTTCCACGACAGGCCCTCGGGCTTCTGCGCCGCCGACTGGTCCTCGCGCAGGCGCCAGAACGCCTGGGCCTGGGCGTGGCTCTGGGCGATGGCGGCGTCCTGGATCAGGCCATCCTCCAAAGCGCCGGCCAGTAGCCGCTCCAGCGCCGCCTCGGCCCCGCCCGGCTCTGAGCTGATCGCCTCGACCAGCACGTACCAGGGATAGCGCCCTTCCAGCGGCTCGCGCAGGCCGCTGATGTGCTTGAGGGCGAAGTCCACGCCCATGCGGCCCATCAGCTCGAACGCCTCGATGCCGCCCCCGCTCTCCTGCTTGGCGCGCGCCAGCAGCGTGATCGCGTCCTGCGCGCGGGCGAGGCCCGCCATGGCGGTGGCGCGCGAGGCGGGAATGGGAAACAGCTTAAGGCTGGCGGCCGTGACCACGCCCAGTGTGCCTTCGGCCCCGATCAGGAGCTGCTTCAGGTCGTAGCCGGTGTTGTCCTTGCGCAGAACCTTCAGGCCGGCGAACACCTCGCCGTTGGGCAGCACCGCCTCAATCCCCAGCACCAGATCGCGCATGGGGCCATAGCGCAGCACGGCCGTGCCGCCGGCGTTGGTCGAGATCAGGCCGCCGATGGTCGCCGTGCCCTCCGACGCGAGGCTCAGAGGAAACAGCCGCCCGGCGTCCCTGGCCGCCTGCTGCACCACCGCCAGCGGGGCGCCGGCTTCCACCGTGATCGCATCGTCGAGCGGCTCAAGCCCGCGCACAGTCCGCATGCGCTCGAGCGACAGAAGGATTTCGCCGCGCGGAATCTGCCCGCCGACCAGGCCGGTGTTCCCGCCCTGCGGCGTGATCGGCGTGCCGGACTGGGCGCAGACGCCCACAACCGCGGCGACCTCGGCGGTCGACTTGGGCAAGACCAGCAACGGCGTCTCGCCCGACCAGCGGTCGCGCCATTCCAACAGCTTGGGGGCCAGGCGGCCTGGGTCCTGGCTCCAGCCGGCGGCGCCCAGCACCGCCTTCAGGCGGGAGATGACATCGGCGGTCACGGGCGCGTTCATGCGATCCACTCTAGCCAGAACCGCTCAGCCGATGAAGCCCGCTGCGCGCCTGAGACGGTCGTTGATCGCTTCGCCCAGCCCTCGTTCGGGAATGGGCGCCACCGCGATCGCCAGCGGCTTCAGCCGGTCAGCCTGGCGCAGGACTGAGAACAAGCGCTGCGCCGCCTCGCCCAGGTCGCCCGCGGCGCTGAGGTTGATCACCGCCGGGCCCTGCGGCCACGGCCCGAAGGCGAGATAGATCTCGCCCGGCAACGGCGCCGGAGCGTTTAGGCGAAGTCGGGCCTCGGGCGCATAGTGGCGCGCCAGACGGCCGGGCGAGCGTTTGGCGTCGTCGTCCTCGGACGGGGCCAGGGGCCCAACCACGGCCTCGATCCGGTCGCGCGCCACGCCTCCCGGGCGCAGCAGCCGCACCTTGCCGTCCACCACCGACACCACCGTGGATTCCACCCCCACCGCGCAGGCTCCGCCCTCCAGCGCCACGGTGGCGGCGAAGCCGGTTTCCGCGGCCGCGTCGGCCAGGGTCGTAGGGCTCGGCCGGCCCGAGCGGTTCGCCGACGGCGCGCACACCGTGCCGCCGAACGCGCGCAGCAGCGCCTGGGCCACCGGGTGGGCGGGCGCGCGCACCGCCACCGTGTCGAGGCCCGCCCGCGCCAGATCGCATACCGCGTCGCCGGGCTGGACCGGGGCGACGATGGTCAGGGGGCCGGGCCAGAAGGCGGCCGCCAGGGCCAGGGCGTGGCGATCGAACACCGCCAGATTCCGCGCCTGGGCGACGTCGGCCACATGGACGATCAGGGGGTTGAAGGCCGGCCGGCCCTTGGCCTCGTAGACCGCCGCGATCGCCGCCGGATTGGCCGCGTCCGCGGCCAGGCCATAAACCGTCTCGGTCGGCATCAGCACCAGCCCGCCCGCGCGCAAGGCCGAGGCCGCCGCCTTGATCTCGTAGGCCGCGGCGGGGTTCAAGGCTTGGCCGCGCGTTTCTTGGCGAAGGGCGACATGCGCGCCAACACCGGGTTGGGGTCGAACATCTGCTGCTTGAGCACGCTCGCCATATGCAGGCCGATCAGCGCCAGGGCGACATAGGCCAGGTCCCGGTGGATCGAAGCGGCGCTCGACGCCAGGGCCCGCCGGCGCGCGACGGAGATGTGGGCCGGCAGCGGCATGCGCGGCAGGGGCAAACCGCTACTGACGCCAAGATGAAAAAGATGCACGCCGGGAATCCTGGGATCGGTCGTGGCCAACAGCCAGCCGCTCAGGGGCATGCCGATCATCCAGGCATAGAAGGCCAAGTGCAGGGCGTTAGCGGCGCTCTTCTGCCAATGAGCCCGGCCTGGGGCCTCGGGCGGCGGCGGATTGGCCAATCGCCAGCCGATCCGTGCGAAGGCCAGCGCCAGGAGCGTCAGGCCGATCCCTGCATGCCAGGCGAATGGCCCCGGGCGCGCCGGCAAGCCGGCCACTCCGCCCGTGGCCAGCGCCAGGCCCAGGCCCAGCCACAGGTTTACGCCGATCAGCGCCGCCATCAGCCAATGCAGCGCGATCGCCGTCATCGAATAGCGGCCGAGGGGTCGGGCCATGTCCGGGCGTCTTCGGGTCGGTCGTATTGGCGGCGCGATCGCGCGTCGCGCTCAGCCCAACTGCTGCAACAGGTGCTCGGCCGAGGACACTTCGAAAGCGCCCGGCTGCTCGACGTTGAGCTCAGTCACCACCCCGTCCTTGATCAACATGGAATAACGCTGCGAACGGCGGCCCATGCCGAACTTGCCCGCGTCAAAGTCCAGGCCCACGGCCTTTGCGAAATCACCATTGCCGTCGGCCAGCATCAGGATGCTGTCGCCAACCTCCTGGCCCTTGCCCCACGCGTTCATCACGAACACGTCGTTGACCGACACGCAGGCGATCATATCCACGCCCTTGGCCTTCAGTTCCGCTTCATGATCCTTGAACCCGGGCAGATGGCGGGCCGAGCAGGTGGGGGTGAAGGCGCCCGGCACAGCGAACAACGCCACGGTCTTGCCGGCCGTCAGGTCTTCGCTGCTGATCGGCGCGGGGCCGTCGGCGGTGAAGGTCATGAAGTTGACGGCTGGAATTTTGTCGCCGACTTGGATCGTCATCGCGGGCTCCGGTTGGAACGTGACTGAAAGGGTGGCGACATATCACCGCAATTGGCCGCCTGCTCAAGCAAACACTGCGATGCCGCATGGGTTGCGTCACGGCCTCGCTTGAAAGGCGAGTCATAAGGGCAAATCATCCGTCCCGTCTTGGACGCCTTGCAGCGGAGCGCATCGGTGAACGAACGCCTGACCGGCCGCGTCTTGATCGCCATGCCCGGCATCGGCGATCCACGCTTCGAGCGCGCCGTCATCTTGATGTGCGCGCACAACGACCACCACGCCGTCGGCCTGACCCTGAACCAGCCGGCCGATGGCCTGCCCCTGCCATCCCTGCTGCGGCGGCTATCGTTGGAACCCGACGGCTCCTTGCCAGAAGATCCGGTCCTGGTCGGCGGTCCCGTGGAGCGCGAGCGCGGGTTTGTCCTGCATACCGACGATTACATGAGCCGGGGGTCCAGCCAGCCGGTAGGCGAAGGTGTCGCCTGGACCGCCACGCGCGACGCGCTGCAGGCCCTGTGCGAGCGTATGCGGCGACCGCGGCGCGCGGTTCTGGCCTTGGGCTACGCCGGCTGGGGCGCCGGCCAGCTCGAGCGCGAGATCCAGGACAACGCCTGGCTGACGTGTGAGCCTGACGAGTCGCTGCTGTTCGACGCGGACCACGACTTCAAATGGGCCAGGGCTCTGGCCAAGCTTGGCGTCGCGGCCGGCAATCTGTCGGCTCAGTCAGGTCACGCATAGTCGGGTCGCGCACAGTCTGGTCACGCCGAGACCGGCGTCCGCTATGCTGCGCCTGTGCCCTTGCGCCCGGTCTTCACCACCGGCGCGGCGCCGTCGGCGTAGCTCTCGTTGAGATAGACCTCGGCTTCCTGGGCGGACAGCGCCGGCGCATAGCCATAGCCTTGACCGTAGTCGCAGCCCAGTCGCAGCAGATGCCCCGCCATGTCGGCGTTCTCCACGCCCTCGGCCACGACCTCCAGATCGAGATCCCGGCCGAGATTGACCACGGCGCGCACGATCTTGGCCGAGCCTTCATTGGTGTTCATCGTGCGCACGAAATAGCGATCGATCTTCAGGGTGTCGAAGGGCAGGCGCGTCAAATAGGAAAGCGAGGAATAGCCGGTGCCGAAATCGTCTAGCGCCAGGGCCGCGCCGGCCCGCTTGAGCGCCAGCAGGATCTGCGCCGCCCGCTCCGGATCGCGCATGATGTCGCTTTCAGTGATCTCAAGCTTGAGCGCGCCGGGCGGCAAGCCGGTTTCTCGGATCAGCTGCTCCACGTCGGGGATCAGGCCCGGACGGTCGATCTCCACCGTCGACAGGTTCACGCTCACCGTCAGCTCGCCCGCCGCGCGGTGAACCTTGCGCCAAGCGGCGAGCTGGCGCGCCGAGGTCGCCAGCATATGGGCGCCAATGTCGAGCAGCAGGCCCATCTCGTCGGCCAGGGCCAGGAACTCGTCCGGCGCGACCAGGCCGCGACGCGGATGGCGCCAGCGCACCAGCGCCTCGAACCCGGAAATGGCGCCAGTCTGCAAGCGCACCACCGGCTGAAAGAAGGGCACGATCTCGCCGCGTCCAAGCGCCCCGCGCAGGTCGGCCTCCAGGGCCAGCCGCGTCAGGCCGTCGGCGGCGGCGGCTTTGACGGTGCTCATGGCCGGCCCGTGACGGCGCGCGCCCTTGGCCACTTCCAGATTGAGCTCAGCCCGGCGCAGCAGTTCGCCCGCATCCGGCGCCTGATCCCCGCCCTCGGCTTTGACCTGCCCGATCGACAGGGTGGGATAGATATCGAAGCCCGCAACCCTCAGAGGCTGCTCAAGCGCGGTGCGCACGATGTCCGCGGGCCCTGAACCCGTGTCAGGCGTAAGGATAGCGAACTCGTCCTCGCCAATGCGCGCGAGCAGGGTGTCGGGCGGAAAGGCCGCCACCAGGCGCGAGCCGAGCGCGGCCAGCACCATGTCGGCCCGCTCGTGGCCCAAAGCCTCGTTCAGCCGGCGCAGCCGGTCCAGGTCCGCCACCATCAGCACGAACGAAGCCGGCGCGGTCAGGCGTTCGGCGGCGCGGGCGATAAAGGCCCGGCGTTCCAGAAGGCCGGTCAGGCTGTCGCGCCGCTCCACGGCGAAGCGGCGCTCGGGTGCGATCACGCCCGCGGCGCGCGTGCCCTCCTCAAGCCACACCCCGCGCCACAGGCATGAATCCGACCCGCGCATCTGCGCGCGCGTCGACACATCGGCGCCCGGCGGCTGGCGACGCAGCAAGGCTTCGAGCAGGCTGCGGTCGTGGGGCGCGGCCATGGCCAGCAGCGCCGCGGAGGAACATTCCGGGGCCAGAGGGCCAAAGCCCAGGGCGCGCACCGCGCCGGTCAGCCGCACTCGGTCTTTTTCGGGATCCCACATCCACAGGACGACGCCGGCGGCGCCCAGGGCTTCGAGGGTGGCGGTGGTGTCCCAGACGAAACGATCATGGGTCCGCTGCATCATAACGGGCCGGCGACCCTGTTCGCGCGCGTCCATAGTCGACCCAACTCCCGCCGGCTGTGTACGCCAAGCCACCTGCCCAGATCAGCTGCGCCCTAGACCGGTTTTCGCCCCGTGGCCGCGTCGCTGATCATGCCAAACAGCAGATGATCTCTCCAGACGCCGTTAATTTTGAGATAAGCACGCGCCTGGCCCTCGTGTTCGAAGCCAACTTTCAGCAACAAGCGCCGCGAAGGCTCGTTCTGCGGCACGCAGGCCGCCTCCAGACGGTGCAATCCAAGGCCCCGGAAAGCAAAGTCGGACACCGTGCGCAAGGCGGCCGTCATCAGACCTTGGCGCGCATAGGGCTGGCCGATCCAATAGCCGACCGTGGCGCTCTGGGCCACGCCCCGGCGGACGTTCGATACGGTGATCGCCCCCGCCAGCCGGTCCTGGCCGCTGTCGAAGATGAAGAAGGGATAGGCCGTGCCCGCGTCGATCTCACGCGAATAGGCGGCCAGCCGCCGCCGATAGGCCGCCCGTTCCAGATCGTCGGCCGGCCAGATCGGCTCCCACGGTTGCAGGAAAGCCCGCGAGCTGTGCCGGAGCGCGGCCCACGCTTCGTAGTCGCGCACCCGCGGCGCGCGCAGAACGATGCCCGCGCCATCCAGGCGCAGACCGTTTTCCGGCGTGATCCAGTCGAGCAAGGCCATGGCGCGTTCAGAGGCAAGCTAACCCGGAACGGCTCCGGAAATGAAGGCCTCAGGCGAACAGCGATTCGCCGAACACCTTGCCGGCGTTCAAGGCGCGCTTGGGGCCCAGCACGGCGCTCGCCGTCCGGCGCGGCGCCAACACCCGCTCGCCGAACGCGCGCACATCCGCCAGGCTGACCTCGTCGATGGCCCCGGCGATGTCGGCCGGCGAAAACAGTCGCTGGAAGATCAGCGCCTGACCAGCGGCCTGTTCGGCGCGGGCCAGGGGCGACTCGCGCGCCATGAACAGGTGCGCCTTGAGCTGGGCCTTGCTGCGCGCCAGTTCGGCCGCATCCATCCCCTCGATCAGGGCCAGCACCTGCTGGGCGCACACCTTCGCGGCCTGGTCCGCGTCGGCGGCCGCCGTGCCGGCATAGATCCCCAACACCCCGACGTCGGTATAGCTCTCGGCGTAAGCGTCGATGTTGTAGGCCAGCCCCTGCTTCTCGCGCGCTTCCTGGAACAGGCGCGAAGACATGCCGCCGCCAAGGGCCTCGGCGAACAGGCGTTGGGCGAAATAGGCCGGGTCGCGCGCACCCACGCCGGGGAGCAGCAGCACGCTGTGCGCCTGCTCCAGCCGCCGCGCCTCGCTCACCGCGCCGCCGCCGAACTCGGCCGGGGCCAGGGTCTCAGGCTCGCCCGGCGCCGAAGCCTCGAACGCCCGCTCGACCAGGGCCAGCAATTGGTCCTCGTCAATCGCGCCACAGGCGCTGACCACCAGTTCGGCCGGATGGTATTGGCGCGCGCGGAAGGCGCCGAGCGCGGCGCTGTCGGCGGCGGCCACCGTGGCCGTTTCGCCCAGGATCGGCCGGCCGAGGGCGTGGCCGGCGAAGCCGCGCCCCTGGGCCAGTTCGAATACACGGTCGTCGGGGGTGTCGGCCGCCTCAGCGATCTCCTGCCCCACCACGCCCTTCTCACGCTCCAGTTCCTCGGCGTCCAGCACCGGCCGCTGCACCAAGTCGGCCAGCACCTCGACACCAAGCGCCAGACCGCCTTTCAGGGCCCGCACCTGAAAGCTGGTGCGCTCATATCCTGTCGCGGCGTTGATCTGGCCGCCTTCGGCCTCGATGGCCTCGACCAGTTGGCGCGCGTTGCGCGGGCCCGCGCCCTTGAACACCATGTGCTCCAGCAGATGCGCCCAGCCCGACTGCTGCGGCGTCTCCGAGCGCGCCCCGCGCCCGGCCACCACGCTGATCGCCAGGGTCTCCCACTCGGGCGAGGGATCGCACACGACCCTGAGGCCGCTCGCCAGACGATGGAGCCTGGCGCTCACGCCGCTCCCGCGAAGTCGGTCAGATAAGCCTTCACCGCGCCGATGTCGTTGGGCAGATGGTCGAAGCGCTCGGGCTTCTGGCCGATGCCGACCGCCGCGGCGGGCAAGGGCGGCACACCTCCGCCCGACGCCTCGACCGCCTCTGGAAACTTGGCCGGATGGGCGGTGGACAGGACGATCAGCGGCGCCTGGCCGAGCTTGCCCCGCGCCTTCAGGCGCTTGGCCGCCGCGACCGCGACCGCGGTGTGCGGGTCGATCAGTTCGCCCGTCTCGTTGAGGGTCGCGACGATGGTGCGACTGGTCTCGCCCTCGTCGACCGCCTCGCCGCTAAACAGTTCGCGCATGGCCGCGAAGGCCTGGGGCGGAATGGTGACCGAGCCGGTGCGGGCGAAGGCGTCGAAGGTGCGCGCGGTCTCCAGCGCCTCGCGCCGGGTCGCCTCGAAATACAGCCGCTCGAAGTTGGAGGCGATCTGGATGTCCATCGCCGGGCTCTGGGTCGCCAGCACGGCGCCGCGCTCATAGCGGCCCGTCTCCAGGGCGCGCGAGACGATGTCGTTGCTGTTGGTGGCCGCGACGATGCGCTCGATCGGCAGGCCCATCTTGTGCGCGACGAAGCCGGCGAAGGCGTCGCCGAAGTTGCCCGTCGGCACCACGAAGCTGACCTTGCGGCCGGGGGCGCCCAGCGCCGCGCCGCTGGTGAAATAATAGACCGCCTGCGCCGCGATCCGCGCCCAGTTGATCGAATTGACCCCCGACAGATCGACCGCCTGGCGCAGCACGCGGTCCTGGAACAGCGCCTTGACGATGCTTTGGCAGTCATCAAACGAGCCATCGATGGAAACCGTGCGCACGTTGCGTTCGGCCGCGGTGGTCATGAAGCGGCGCTGCACCTCGGAGATGCGCCCTTCAGGAAACAGCACCAGCATGCGGGCGTTGGACGCGCCGCGAAACGCCTCGACCGCCGCCCCGCCGGTGTCGCCCGAGGTGGCGGCCACGATCGTCAGGGTGCGACCCTGCGCCTTGAGCGCCTTGTCATAAAGCCGCGCCAGGATCTGCATGGCCACGTCCTTGAAGGCCAAGGTCGGGCCGTGGAACAGCTCAAGCAGGCTGATGCCGGGATAGAGCTGCTTGACCGGCGTCACGCACGGATGGGTGAAACTGGCGTAGGCGTCCTCGGTCATCTCCCGCAGATCATCCGCCGCGATGTCCGCGCCGGCGAACTTGCCGATCACCGCGGCGGCCACTTGGGCGTAGGGCTTGCCGTCGAAGGCCGCGATCTCGGCCGGGGTGAAGCTCGGCCACTCCTCGGGCACGTACAGGCCGCCGTCGGGCGCAAGGCCCGCCAACACCGCGTCGAGAAAACCGATCGCCGGAGCTTCGCCCCGGGTGGAGACATAGCGCATCTTAGTTGGGCCGCCTGCGGAAGAGCATGGCGACATAGACGCCGACCAGGGCCGCCGCAAGGCCGAACCAGGTGATGGCGTACTGCAGATGGTTGTTGGGCAGGTCGCTCGGCAGCGGGGCGTGGGCCACAGGACACCCATCCAGCGCCGCGCCCGGGCTTTGCTCCAGCGCCACGAACGCCGGCGCCGGCGCGCCCGCGCCCAGCGCTGCGGCCATGGCGGGCAGGTCGCGCGTGAACCACTGGTTCTGCTGGGGCTGATCGGACGGGGCGACGAAAGAGCGCGGGTCCGGCGCGCGCAGAACGCCGATCGCCGGGCCGGTCAGAGGGCGCGGCGCCGGTGTTTTCAGGCATGCGGTTGGCGTTGGGTCCGACAGGGATTGGGCGAAGAAGCCCAGGTCTACCAGGAGGCTCGCCGCACCGGCCGCCGGCGGCGCCGGGCATGCGGCCATCAGGCGATACCCCGTCTGGCCGTCCTGCAGGCCGTAGAGCCGCAGGCGCGGGCGGCTCATCAGGTCGGGGCAATCGAAGGCCACGCGCACGAAGTTGACGTCGCCGCTCTTCAGGACCTGGGCCAAGGGCCTTGGCGCCTCGGTCCTGAGCGCCGCGATATGGGTCAGCAGGCCCTCTTTCCATTTGAGCCGCTGCACCTGCCAGACCCCGAGGCTGATCAGGATGGCCAAGCAGATCAGCGACAGGCCCGTCCCAAGAAGGGTGGGGCCGCGAGGGGGTTCGTCGGCGTCACGCACGGACACAATCCGTCGCAAGGGTCACTGCACGTCCCGCTCGCCAGCCTCGGACGCGCGGTGGTGGAACTGCATGGCCAGCATCACGCCCTTGAACGGCCGCAGCAGCGTCAGGCACAGGAACGCGGTCAGGGGCAGCCAGATGATCATGTGCAGCCACACCGGCGGGTGGAAGGCGAACTCGGTGATCAGGGCGCCGAAGCCGACCAGACAGCCGACGATCAGGATGATGAAAACCGCCGGCCCGTCGCCCGAATCCGCAGCGCGCAAATCCAGGCCGCACGCCTCGCAGCGCTCCGACACCTGGAGGAAGCCGCTGAACAGCATGCCTTCGCCGCATTTCGGGCAACGGCAGCGCAGGCCCGCGAGGACAGGATTGACCTGTGCGCTCAACTCATTTGCCGAAGATCACGTAGATGAAGGCGAACAGGAACAGCCACACCACGTCTACGAAGTGCCAGTACCAGGCCGCCGCCTCGAAGCCGAAGTGCTTTTCGGGGGTGAAGCCGCCGCCGATCAGCCGCAGCAGGCACACAGTCAGGAAGATGGTGCCGATCACCACGTGAAAGCCGTGGAAGCCCGTGGCCATGAAGAAGGCCGAGCCGTACAGGCCCGAGTTGGCCGCATCGGCCGAGTAGAACAACTGCTCGGTCAGGATGTGATGGTACTCGTAAGCCTGGATCGAGGTGAACAGCACGCCCAGGATGATGGTCAGCAGCAGACCGATCTTGGCGCCCTGGCGGTCGCCTTCCTGCAGGGCGTGGTGGGCCCACGTCACCGTGGTGCCCGACAAAAGCAAGGTCAGGGTGTTGACCAGCGGCAGGTGCCAGGGCGAGACGGTCTCCACCCCCTTGGGCGGCCACGTCGCCCACGCCGTGCGCACGTCGTCGATGGCCGAGGCGGTGCGCACATTATGGAAAAGCGCCATCTCGAAGAAGATCCAGAACCAGGCGACGAAGAACATCACCTCCGAGGCGATGAACATGATCATGCCGTAGCGAAGGCCAATTGAGACCACCGGGGTGTGATCGCCCTCGTTGGCCTCCTTCACCACGTCCATCCACCAGCCGATCATGGTGTAGATCACGCCGGTGAAGCCCAGGAACAGCAGCCACCACGTCCCCTTGGGCAGGCCGAACAGGCCCTTCATGAAGGTGATCGCGCCCACCGCCATAACGAAGGCCGCCAGCGAACCGACCAGCGGCCACGGGCTCGGGTTGACCAGGTGATAGTCGTGTTTGACGCCTGCGTGGGCCATGCGCGGAAAGCCCCCCTATGTCTGTCGCGGCCAGGGCCGCATTTGCTTTTGCCGAATCTATAACGCGGCCCTTGGCGATCCGCCAATAGGGGCGGCCGTCTTATTCTGCGCGCCAGGCTCCGGCGCCGCCTCGGGCGTCGATCCCGGCGCGGGATAGAAGGTGTAGGACAGGGTAATTTGCGGTGTGTTCCGGGTGTCCGGATCGGCGGCGAAGTGCGGATCGACGAAATAGACCACGGGAAAGTCCGCCGTCTGACCGGGCTTGAGCGTCTGGTCGGTAAAGCAGAAGCACTGCAGTTTCTCGAAATAGAGCCCCGCGCGCTGGGGCGCCACGTTGAACACCGCATGGCCGGTGACCGGCCGGTCGCCGTGGTTGGTCACGTGGAAGAAGGCCAGGCCCGTGGCGCCGATCTTGAGCGTCTGGCTGACCTGGTCGGGGCCGAAGTCCCACGGCAGGTCGCGCACGTTGGCGTCGAAGCGCACGGTCACGGTTTGGGCCAGCACCGTGTCCGAGCGCGCGCTGGCCCGTCGGCTCGCGCCGTCGAAGCCGGTCTGCTGGCAGAAGATGCGGTAGAGGGGCACGGCGGCGAAGGCTGCGCCGACCATGCAGAAGAACACCGCGCCGCAGATCAGCGCCGTGCGACGGATGGCCTTGCGCTGAGGGTCAGAACCCGTGGTCGAAGGCATGACCGCCCATTCTGACAATGGTCACGATAAAGGTCAGGATCACGAACACCACAAGGGCGCCGGCGATGGCCAGGTTGCGCCGGCTTCGCGCCTTGGCGGCGTCGGGCGTCTCGTTGGAGGGATCGCTCACCAGAACGCCCTGGGGCCGGCCGCCAGCGGCGCGAGTCCGAAGACGTGCTCGGCGAGCAGCGCGGCGAACAGCAAGGTCAGATAGAGGATCGAGAAGGCGAACAGATTGCGCGCGTCCTTCGAGCCGACCTTGACCTCGTACAGCCCGCTGGTGGCGCCGTCGGCCTCGCCTGAACCGCTGCGCCACAGGCGGAAGGCCAGCAGCAGGAACACCGCGCCGCCGACGCCCGAAACCGCCAGATAGAGCGCCCCCCCCAGGCCCGTGAAGGCTGGGGCCACGGCGAAGGGAACGAACACCAAGCTGTAGAGCATGATCTGGCGGCGGGTCGAGGCCCCGCCCTTGGCCACCGGCATCATCGGCACGCCCGCCTTGGCGTAGTCGCCGGTGGTGTAGAGCGCCAGGGCCCAGGAATGGGGCGGGGTCCACAGGAAGATGATCATGAACAGCAGCCAGGCGTTGATCGGCGCATGTCCGGCGGCGGCGGCCCAGCCGATCACCGGCGGCAAGGCCCCGGACGCCCCGCCGATGACGATGTTCTGCGGCGTCGATCGCTTGAGCCAGGCCGTGTAGATGATGGCGTAGAACAGGATGGTGAAGGCCAGCAGGCCCGCGGCGAGCCAGTTGGCCGCTATACCCATCATCATCACCGACAGAAGCGACAGCACCACGCCCAAACCGAGCGCGTCGGCTGACTGCACCTTGCCCGTAGGAATGGGCCGCGCGCGCGTGCGGCGCATCAGGCCGTCGATGTCGCGGTCGTACCACATGTTGAGCGCGCCGGCCGCCCCCGCGCCCACCGCGATGCACAGGACGGCGACGGCGCCCAGGGCCGGGCTCATGGACGCACGGGCGCACACCAGCCCGGTCAAGGCGGTGAACACCACCAACGACATCACCCGGGGCTTGAGCAGGACCACATAGTCGGTCCAGCGCGCGGGGGGCGAGCCGGAAACGGCGGCGGCGGTCGTGTCGGTCATGTCATTCACGGGGCCGTAGATAGAACCTGGGCGCGGCCGCCGAAAGGATTTTCCGGCCGCCGCGCCCATTCAAGACCAAGTATCGCAGGCTGGCCGCCTCAGTGGTGCGAATCGGCCTTGATCACCGGCAGTTCGCTGAACTGGTGGAACGGCGGCGGCGACGGCAGAGTCCATTCCAAGGTCGTGGCGCCCTCGCCCCACGGATTGGCCTCGGCCTTGCGCCGGCGCACGGCCGCCTCGATCAGCACCAGCAGGAACACGCCTACACCCACCAACGTCACCGCGTAGCCGAACGAGGACAAGGCGTTCCATTTGGAGAAGGCGGTCGGGTAATCCACATAGCGGCGCGGCATCCCCTGTAGCCCCAGGAAGTGCTGCGGGAAGAAGATCAGGTTCACCCCGACGAAGGTGATCCAAAAGTGCGTGGCTCCGAGAAACTCGTTGTACTTCACGCCCCACATCTTCTCGAACCAGTAGTAGAAGCCGGCAAACACCGAGAACACCGCGCCTAGCGACAGCACGTAGTGGAAGTGCGCCACCACATAGTAGGAATCGTGCAGCGAATAGTCGATCCCGGCGTTGGCCAGGACCACGCCCGTCACGCCGCCCACGGTGAACAGGAAAATGAAGCCGACGGCCCATAGCATGGGCGTCTTGAAGTCGATCGAGCCGCCCCACATGGTGGCGATCCACGAGAACACCTTAACCCCGGTCGGCACCGCGATGATCATGGTCGCGGCCACGAAATAGGCCTGCAGGTTCACGGTCATGCCGGTGGTGTACATGTGGTGGGCCCACACGACGAAGCCGACGAAACCGATCGCCACCATGGCGTAGGCCATCGCCAGATAGCCGAACACCGGCTTCTTAGAGAAGGTCGACACGATCTGGCTGATGATGCCGAAGCCCGGCAGGATCAGGATGTACACTTCCGGGTGGCCGAAGAACCAGAACAGGTGCTGGAACATGGTCGGATCGCCGCCGCCCGCGGGATCGAAGAAGTGGGTGCCGAAGTTTCGGTCGGTCAACAGCATGGTGATCGCGCCCGCCAGAACCGGCAGCGACAGCAGCAGCAGGAACGCTGTCACCAGCACCGACCACACGAACAGCGGCATGCGGTGCAAGGTCATGCCCGGCGCGCGCATGTTGAAGATGGTGGTGATGAAGTTGATCGCCCCCAGGATCGAGCTGGCGCCGGCCAGGTGGACCGACAAGATGGCGAAGTCCATCGCCGGGCCGGTGTGGCCGATGGTCGACAGTGGCGGATAGAGCGTCCAGCCGCCGCCAAAGCCGCGTCCTGGCCCCCCATCGACAAACATCGAAGCGACCAGAAGGCAGAATGACGAGACCAGGAGCCAGAACGAGATGTTGTTCATGCGCGGGAAGGCCATGTCCGGCGCGCCGATCATCAGCGGCACGAACCAGTTGCCGTATCCGCCGATCATGGCCGGCATGACCATGAAGAAGATCATGATCAGAGCGTGGGCGGTGACCACTACGTTATAGCCGTGGTTGGACCCCTCGATCACGCCGATGCGGGCCAGGAACGAGTTGGGTTGGAACAGCTGGATGCCGGGCTCGGCCAGTTCCCATCGGATCAGGCCCGACAGCGCCCCGCCCACAAGGCCCGCCATGATGGCGAACAGGATGTAGAGCGTGCCGATGTCCTTGTGGTTGGTCGACATGAACCAGCGGGTGAAGAAACCCGGCTTGTGATCTTGGTCGCCGTGAGCGTCATGCGCACCGTGCGCGTGGGCTGGAGTGGCCATGTCTTACTCTTTCCCGATCGGTCGGTTCAGCGAGGCCAGGGCGACAGCGGGCTTGGCCGCGGCGCCTGGGACGGCGTTGGTCTGGACGGCGGTCTTGGCCGGGGTCGGCGCCGCGGGAGCGGCTGCGGGCGTCAGCGCAGGCGCGGCGACGGCCGGCTTGGGCTGCTTGGAGGCCACCCAGGCGTTGAAGTCGGCCTGAGACACCACGTTCACCTGGATCGGCATGAACGCGTGATTGATGCCGCATAGCTGCGAGCACTGGCCATAGAACTGGCCGGTCTGCTCGGCCTTAAACCAGGTCTCGTTGACCCGTCCGGGGATGGCGTCGATCTTCACGCCGAAGGCCGGGACCGAGAACGAGTGGATCACGTCCGCCCCGGTCACCAGAACGCGCACCACCTGCCCGACCGGGACCACCATCGGATTGTCGGCCGCCAGGCGGTAAAGCTCCGGCGTGGTCTTGGCCTCGGGCGTGATGGTCGAGGTGATTTCGTCGATCTTCTGGTCGGGGTAGGCATAGCCCCAGTACCACTGATAGCCAGTCGCCTTCACCGTCATGTAGGGCTGCGGCATGTCGTGGTATTTGAACAGCAGCTTGAACGAGAAGATGGCGATGAACATCAGGATCAGGACCGGAACCCCGGTCCAGATTACCTCGATCACCGTGTTGTGACTCCAGCGGGCGGGCGTCGGGTTCGCCCGCTTGTTGAACTTGACGATGCAGATCAGCAGCAGCGCCAACACGAACAGCACGATCAGGGTGATGATCGGCAGCAGGATGTCGTTGTGGAAGAACATCACGTCGTCGCGCAGCGGCGAGGCCGAGCGTTGCAGGTCGATCGCCCCTGGCGTGGGCTGACCCAACAACTCGTCCGCGCGGGCCTGCGCGGCCATCGCGATTCCCAATAGCGCCGACACCAAGGCCGCCGCTGGCTTTCCCGTCCCTATCTTCATTGTCCCCACAGTTTGTCTGTGGTCGTCAGCCCGGCGATTCCGGTCCGCCGACTCTTTTTAACGCGAAGCTTACGAGCGATCAGCCTTTACCGTGGAGCGCGTGGCCGCGCCGGACGAATGCTGTCTCCTTTGGGCTCTGATGCGTGAATACGCGGTCCATCCGCGCTTGCCAAGGCGCTAGAGGCGCGGCGTGATGGTTTCGCCCGCGGCCTTTAGCGCCTATGTAAAAACAGCTGCGTTTTAGAACCGTTTTTGACCGGATTTTCGCCCATGACCGTCCAAACCCCCGGCGTTTCCATCCTCGAGGCCTCCGGCGTCGATCCTGCCCGCGCCGGGACCCTGCTGAGCGAGGCCCTGGACGGCGCGGACGACGGCGAACTGTTCATCGAACGCTCGGAGAGCGAATCCTTCGTCTTTGACGACGGGCGTCTGAAATCGGCGGCCTATGATGCGGCCGAGGGCTTCGGCCTGCGGGTGGCGGCGGGCGAGCGATCGGGCTACGCCCACGCCAGCGAGATCTCAGAGGCCGCAATCGGCAGAGCCGCCCAGTCCGCCGCGCAGGCCAAGCGCGGCTATTGCGGCGTGGCGGCCGAGGGCCCGCGCCAGACCAACGCCAAGCTTTACGGCGAGGACGACCCCCTCGCCTCGCCCGCCTTCTCCGACAAGGTTTCCCTGCTGCAGGAGATCGACGCCTACGCCCGCGCCAAAGACCCGCGGGTGGTTCAGGTGATGGCCTCGCTGGCCGGCGAACGGCGCCAGATCGAGATTCTGCGCGGCGATGGGCGGCTGCTGCGCGATGTGCGGCCGCTGTCGCGCATCAATGTGCAGATCACGGTCGAGCGCGATGGTCGGCGCGAGTCGGGCTACACCGGCTCGGGCGGACGCGCCGGGTTCGAGGCTTGGATCACCCCGGACCGCTGGCAGGCCTCGGTCGAGGAAGCCCTGCGCCAAGCCCTGGTCAACCTCGACGCCGTGGCCTGCCCGGCCGGCGAGATGGACGTGGTGCTTGGCCCCGGCTGGAACGGGGTGCTGCTGCACGAAGCCGTCGGCCACGGCCTGGAGGGCGACTTCAACCGCAAGGGCGTCTCCGCTTTCTCGGGCCGAATCGGCGAACGGGTGGCCGCGCCCGGCGTGACGGTGTTCGACGACGGCACGGAACTGGGCCGGCGCGGCTCTTTGACCATCGACGACGAGGGGACGCCCACCGAGCGCACCATCCTGATCGAGGACGGCATCCTCGTAGGCTACATGCACGACCGCATGAGCGCGCGCCTGATGGGGCTCAAGCCCACCGGGAACGGGCGGCGCGAGTCTTACGCTCACATGCCCATGCCGCGCATGACCAACACGGGCATGCTGGGGGGCGACGCCACCCAGGAAGACATGATCCGTTCGACCCAGCGCGGCCTCTACTGCGCCCACCTCGGCGGCGGCCAGGTCGACATCACGAACGGCAAGTTCGTGTTCCAGTGCACCGAGGCCTATCTGATCGAGGACGGCAAGATCACCACCCCGGTGAAGGGCGCGACCCTCATCGGCGACGGTCCCTCGGCCTTGACCCGCGTCGAGATGATCGGCGACGACTTCTGCTTCGATCCGGGCGTGGGCGTGTGTGGCAAGGCCGGCCAGGGCGTGCCCGTGGGCGTTGGGCAGCCCAGCCTCAAGATAAAGGGCCTGACGGTCGGCGGCACCAGCCTCTAGAAGTCTAAGGCCCGGCGGCCGCGAAGGTCTCGATCATCTGCGCGCAGAAGGCAGGCAAGTCGTCGGGCTTGCGTGAGGTGACCAGTGGGCCGTCGACCACCACCTCCTCGTCGACCCAATCGGCGCCGGCGTTGCGCAGGTCCGCTTCCAGCGAAGGCCACGACGTCAGGGTGCGCCCGTCCACGGCGCCCGCGTTGATCAGCGTCCACGGCCCATGGCAGATGGCGGCGATCGGCTTGCCCGCGTTGGCGAAGGCGCGCACGAACTGCACCGCCGAGGCGTCGATACGCAGCCGGTCGGGGTTGGCCACGCCGCCCGGCAACACAAGGGCGTCGTAGTCTGAGGCGTCCGACTGGCTGACCAAGCGGTCGACCGAGACCGAGCGGCCGCGCTCCTGATGCTCCACGCCCTGGATTTGGCCGGCCTCCAGCGACAGCACCTCCACCGCCGCCCCCGCCGCCCGAAGGGCCTCGACCGGCGTCTCCAGTTCGGACTGCTCGAACCCATCGGTGGCGAGCACGGCGACCTTGCGCCCCTCCAGACGATTGCTATCCATCGGACTTCTCCCTTGTTTCCGCCCAGGCAAAGCGTCCGGCGCGCCATCCGGTTCTCAGCCCCCCGCAACACGCCTGCGTGTTCATTGCGCGCCCGCGCGGGCTGAGCAGGCGCGCGGCGCCGCCATCCTGGCGCCGGGCAGACCGTATCCTTGGGTTAGACCAGGGCCACAACGTCGAGGAATGCGCGTACGTGGCGCTGGTCGCTAGACGGCGCCTACGCGCGGCTCCACCGCGTGGCAGACGAAGGCGCCTAGACCGGCTCAACCGTGGTCCCGACAGGGACCAGAGATATCATCGCCAGCTTCAAATGCTGCCAGGCGAACGGAATGCCGATGATGGTCACCGCCAAGCCCAGGGCCAGCACAAGATGGTGCGCGGCTAGCCACCAGCCCGCCAGCACGATCCAGATCACGTTCAGCACGGTGCTGGTCGCCCGAGGCGGCCCCTCGATCAGGCGCTTGCCGAACGGCGCATAGCTGAACATGGCGATGCGCAGGGCGCCGGGCGCGAACGGCAGGCCGACGATGGTGATCGCCAGAAGGGCGGCGGCCAGCAGCCACAGCGTGCCCGAGATGAACCCGCCCAGGATGAACCACAGGATGTTGAGTATCAGCCGCATCGTCTTCCGCCTGGACCAAGAACCGCTTGAGGCCATGGTAACGCTTGAAACAGCCGAAGGCTTCCCATCTGCAGGGCTGCAACCGAGGAGCGCGCCCGTGCCCACCCGCACCGAACTGGAATCGATCCGCCGTAGCGTGGCCCAGGTCGGCCGCCTGTCCGACAGCCTGATGCGGCTGGGACCGTTGCGCATTGGCCTGGACGGCGTGCTCAGCTGGATTCCGGGCGTGGGCGAGATCTACAGCACCGCCGCCGGGGCCTTCATCCTGGTGCAGGCGGCGCGGGCGCGCGTGCCCCTATCCGTGATCCTGGTGTGCGCCGGCCTGATGAGCGCGCGCACCGCCGTCAGCGTCATTCCCTTGGCCGGACCGGCGGCGGCCGACCTGTTCCGCGCCCACCGCTGGTCCGCGCGCCTGGTCGAAAACGCCATCAGCCGCCAACTCCAGTCTGTCCCCGACGACAGCCTGGCCAGAGACTTGACGCCGCTACGGGCCTGAGCGCCGGCGCCGCGCGATTTGCCTCGCCATGAACGGGTAAGGCTTGCGGCGCGCGACGTCTGAGGCTCTGCTGAGCGGATGAGCGATACACCTGCTTCGCCGCGCCCCCGCGTGGAACTGACCGCCCGCGGCCTGATCCTGGGCGTGATCATCACCCTGTTCTTCACCGCGGCCAACGTCTACGCCGGGCTGAAGGTGGCGCTCACTTTCTCGACATCGATCCCAGCCGCCGTCATCTCCATGGCGGTGCTGCGCGCCTTCAAGGGCTCGACGATCTGGGAGAACAACATCGTCCAGACCGTCGCCTCGGCTGCCGGCACCCTGTCGTCGGTGATTTTCGTCCTGCCCGGCCTTCTCATGGTCGGCTGGTGGACGGGCTTTCCCTTCTGGCAATCCTTCGCCATCTGCGCAGTCGGCGGGGTTCTCGGGGTGATGTACACGGTGCCCCTGCGACGAGCGCTGGTGACCGGTTCGGACCTGCCCTATCCCGAGGGCGTGGCCGCCGCCGAGGTGCTGCGCGCGGGCGCCGCGTCGGCCGCCGAAGCTGAAGCCGCCGGCGAGGGCCGCCATGGGCTGATGGCGCTACTGTTCGGCTCGCTCGCCTCGGCCGGGGTGGTGCTGATGACGGCCATGAACCTGTTCGCGGGCGAGATCAGCCTCTACGGCCGGCTCACCCCGCGCGCGGCGAGCGGCGTCGGCCTGTCGTTCTCGTTTCTCCTCGTCGGCATCGGCCAACTAATGGGCGTGGCGGTGGGCGCGGCCATGGCTGTGGGCCTGATCATCACCTGGGGCGTCGCCGTGCCGATCCTCACCGCCGCGCACCCGGCCGCGGGCGACGCAGCCGCGATCGCCGTCGGCGTATGGAAAAGCCAGGTCAAGTTGATCGGCGCCGGGGCCATCGCCGCCTCGGCCTTATGGACCCTGGGCAAACTGGCCGTTCCGGTTTGGACCGGCCTGATGTCCGCCATCGCCGCATCCCGCAGGTCCGGCGGACGGGGCGACGATGTGGCCGAGCACGACCTGCCGATCTGGATCGTGGGCCTGGTCGCCCTCGCCTGCCTTGCCCCGCTGGCCTGGCTGCTCAGCGCCTTCCTCGCCGTTCCCGCCGGCGCCGCGCTCCACGGCCTGACGACGCTGTTGGTTATCGGAGGCGCGGCCTATGTCGCCGGGGTCGGATTCCTGGTGGCGGCGGTGTGCGGCTACATGGCGGGGCTGATCGGCTCGTCCAACAGTCCAGTCTCCGGTCTGGCCATCCTGGGCGTGGTCGGCGCCGCCCTGCTGCTGGTCGCCCTGGCCGGCGGGGCGATCGGCCCGGAGGGCAAGCGCGCCCTGGTCGCCTTCGCCCTGCTGGTCACCGCCGTGCTGGTCACCGTCGCCACCGTGGCCAACGACAATCTGCAGGACCTCAAGACCGGTCAGCTGATCGGCGCCACGCCCTGGCGCCAGCAGGTCGCCTTGATCGTCGGCGTGTTCGCCGGCTCGCTGGTCATCCCCTGGACCTGCAATCTGCTGCTACAGTCCAACGGCTTCGTGGGCGTGGCAGGCCCCACCCTGACCGGCCAGCCCCTTCAGGCGCCCCAGGCGACCCTGATCTCGACCCTGGCCAAAGGGGTGATCGAGGGCGGCCTCAACTGGACCCTGATCGGCGTCGGCCTTCTGGTCGGCCTGGCCCTCGTCGCGGTCGACGAGACCCTGCGGCGGACCACCGCCAAGCTCAGCCTGCCGCCCCTGGCCGCGGCGCTCGCCATGTATCTGCCCTCGGACGTGATCACGCCCACCATCCTGGGCGCCCTGATCGGCTGGGCCTATGACCGCTGGGTCGGCGCCAAGCCCTGGGCTGGGGCGGCCAAGCGCCTCGGCGTCCTGCTCGCCTCGGGCCTGGTGGTGGGCGAAAGCCTGATGGCCGTGCTGCTCGCCGGCTTGGCGATCGTGACGGGCCGGGGCGACCCGCTGGCGGTGCTCGGTCAGGATCCGACTGGTGGTCACGGCGCGGCGCTCGGCGCGGCAGGCTGCGGCGCGCTCCTGATTTGGCTTTTCCTTTGGATTGAAAGACTTGCTCGTCGGCATACGGAGCCAACTCTAGCTCCCGGGCGTTGAGATTCCCGAGGAGTGCCTGTCATGTCCGAGTTTTCCGACGTTCCCTTGCGCATAAAGGCCAATCTGAAGCGCGTCCGCGCCGTGTGCATGGGCTGCGTAATCGCCGACACAAACCACGCCATCACCCTGTTCGAGGCCGACCGCCCGCCGGTGCACTATTTCCCGCCCGACGACGTGGAGCTCGAGCGGCTGGCCGCCACGGGCCGCCAGAGCCATTGCCCGGTCAAGGGCGACGCAGAGCTTTACACCATCCGCGCCGGCGAACGCGCCGCTGACGCCGCCGCCTGGATCTTCGACCATCCGCAGCCCGCGATCCTGGCGCTTAGACGCTATGTGGCGTTCGATCCGGCCAAGGTCGAGGTGATCGAGTTCGCGCCGGGCGAGGCGGTCTTCCCCCTGGGGCCGCCATCAATCGAATCCTGGGATTTGTCGCCGCGTCAGTAGGCCAGATCGTCGAACGCGCGTCCGGCGTCGCCCTGCCAGGGGCCGTGATAAAGCTCCAGCAGCCGCTCGGCCGGCGTGACGCCGCTGTCGGCGATCTCTTCCAGCTCACTGAGGAAACAGGTCTCGTCCAGCAGGCTGGCGTTGAGCTTGGCCCGGCGGCGGAGCCCCGCCTTGGCGATGGCCACCATGTCTCGCGCGACATGCTGGACGGGCCGACCGGCGATCTCGCCCTTGAGACCCAGGCGAGCCGCATTGTTCCTGAGCGTTCCGCGTTCCTCGGCGGTCCAGTCGCGGCAGAGGGCCGCAGCGGCGTCCAGCGCCTGGTCGTCATAGAGGATCCCGGCCCACAGCGCCGGCAGGGCGCAGATCCGCGTGGCGGGACCGGAGTCCGCGCCGCGCATCTCCAGGTACTGCTTCAGCCGCACCTCGGGGAACAGGGTGGTCAGGTGGTCGCTCCAGTCCCCCAGCGTCGGACGCTCGCCCGGCAATTCGGGCAGCTCGCCCTTCATGAAGGCGCGGAACGAGCGGCCCGCCGTGTCGATGTACCGGCCCTCGCGCCGCACGAAATACATCGGTACGTCCAGGGCGTAGTCGGCATAGGTCTGGAACGAGAACCCGTCCTGGAACACGAAGTCCAGCATGCCCGTGCGGTCCGGATCGGTGTCGGTCCACACGTTGGCGCGGCTGGACAGCAACCCTGACGGCTTGCCCTCGACGAACGGCGAATTGGCGAACAAGGCCGTCGCCAGGGGCTGCAGCGCCAGACTGACCCTGAACTTCTTGATCATGTCCGCTTCGGACGCGAAGTCGAGGTTGGCCTGCACCGTGCAGGTGCGCAGCATCATGTCCAGGCCCTTGCCGCCGACCTTGGGCATGTAGGCGCGCATGATGCCATAGCGCGCCTTGGGCATGATCGGGCAGTCCTCGCGCCGCCAGGTGGGGGCGAAGCCGAGGCCCAGGAAGCCGACGCCCAGGGGGTCGGCCACGGCCTTGACCTCCTGCAGGTGACGGCCGGTCTCCTGACAGATGTCGTGGATCGATTCCAGGGGCGCGCCCGACAGCTCGAACTGTCCGGCGGGCTCCAGACTGACGCTGGCCTTGCCGCGCGACAAGGCGATCAGCGTCTCGTCTTCGTAGACGCCCTGCCAGCCGAACGGCATCAGCCCTTCGAGCAGGGCCTTGATGCCCTCCGGCTCATAAGGAACCGTCGTGTGGCCGGCGGTGTGGAAGACGAACTTCTCGTGCTCGGCGCCGATCAGGAATGGACCATTGGGCTTGCAGCCCTCGGCCAGATGCTGGGCAAGGCCCTCAGCGGTCAGCGGCCTGTCGTCAACCGAGGCTGCGGCCATGCCACGCTCCCACTACGCCGACGCCTGGGCGCCTTTCAGACGGTCGCACCTGCGTCCAACCGCCTCAGCAAGGGCAATTAGTCGTCCTTCGATCCAATCTCAAGACCCGCGCCAATCGCCCAACGCCGCTTGCCACAGGGTCAGGGCCGCGATCGCGGCGGTGTCGGCGCGCAGGATGCGAGGGCCGAGCGACGCTGGCGTGACGAAATCCAGCCCGCGCAGGCGCGCGCGCTCGTCGGCGTCGAACCCGCCCTCCGGTCCGATCAGCACCGCCCACGGCCCGGTCCCCTGGCCGACCAACCCTTCGAACGCCGGCTTGGCCCGCCCGCGCGGACCACCCCATTCGGCGGCGGGGTCGTCGCCCGCTTCATCGCAGAACATCAGCCGCCGCCCCGCGTCCCACCCTTCCAGCAGGCGTTCGAGCTTGGCCGGCGCTTCAACGGCCGGCACGTCCAGCCGCCCGGTCTGCTCGGCCGCTTCGGCAGCGATGGCGCTCAAGCGCTCCAGCTTGGCGTGATCGGCGTTGGTGCGCCGGGTCGTGACCAGCCGGATGCGGCGCACCCCCAGTTCGGTCGCCTTCTCGATGATGGTTTCGAGCGGCCCGCGCTTGACCAGCGCCAGCACCAGCTCCAGGTCCGGGCCGAAGGCCTGCGCCCGGATCTGCTCCGGCGTCTCCAACACGCATCCACGCTTGGAAATTTCCACTATTGTGGCGCGCCATTCGCCGTCACGGCCGTTGAAGACCGCGATCTCGGCCCCGACGCCCAACCGCATCACCTGGGTAAGATAGCGCGCCTGATCGGGCCGCGGCTCCAACCGCGCGCCGGCGCCAAGATCGCCATCGACAAACAAGCGGATCATGGCGCCTTCTTTAGTGCGCGCGCATTGAATAGGCGACGGCTTTCGCGCCGCCGCCCGCGCCCTGGAGACCCGATGGCCAAAGACGAAGATAACGACGACGAGTTCCACGCCCTGTCGGTCGAACTGGTCAACACCCAGGGCTGGACCATGGACAAGGGCTACAAGGCGGTGATCGTGTTCGAGGGGCGCGATGCGGCGGGCAAGGACGGCACGATCCGGCGACTGACCGAACATCTGTCCAACCGCGCCACCAGAGTCGTTGCGCTGCCTAAACCCTCGGACCACGAGGTGACCCAGTGGTGGTTCCAGCGCTACGTGCGCTACATGCCCAGCGCCGGCGAATGGATCCTGTTCAACCGCTCCTGGTACAATCGCGCCGGGGTCGAGACGGTGATGGGCTTCTCCACCCCCGCTCAGCAGGAGCAGTTCCTGGTCGATGCGCCCGACTTCGAGCGCATGTTGATCGCTTCGGGCGTGCGGCTGATCAAGTACTGGCTGGACGTCTCGCAGAAGGAACAGCGCAAGCGGCTGGAGGAGCGTATCGACGATCCTCTCAAGCGCCTGAAAACCGGCCCGATGGACCGCGAGGCGATCAAGCGCTGGGACGCCTACACCCATGCCCGCGACGAGATGCTGGTCCGCACCCACACACCCGCCGCGCCCTGGACCTGCGTGCACGCCGACCACAAGAAGCGCGCTCACATCAACGTCATGCGCCACCTGCTGCACACCCTGGCCCATCCCAAGCTGCCCGAGCATATCAAACAGCCCGACCCCAAGGTGCTGTTCCCGTTCGAGGCCGAGGCGCTGTCGGACGGACGGCTGGAACGGTGATTCCCCGGCCGGCTAGCCGGCTGGCTGAGGAAACCGCGCTTCGCCGTTCTCCCAGAAGTACCGCCCGGTGGTCTGATCGAAGTAGTAGTAGCGGTTTTCGCGCTGGTTGAAGTACTGCCGCCGGTTGGCGATCTTGCTGCAGGGGTTGTCCTTGGGGCAGGTGGTCCTGGGATCGGCGCCCGGCGGAATCGGCGGCTCGGACTTGTGATGCCAGAACGCGCATCCGCCCAGCGTGAGGGCCGCGGCCAGCACCGCCGCGCGCCTCGCCTTGATCCAAGCCTTGCCCGACATTGTTTGTGTCCGCATTCACGCCCCTCGTCGCCGGCTTCCATAACGCGCCGGCCGGCTGACGGCCCAGCCAAATTCGATTTCGCGGTGGCGGGCAAGGTGTTTCCGTCGCAAAAGCAGGTCATGTCCGCCGCCCTGCCCGACGCCGCACCGACCAACTGGGTCGATCGCCATGCGCCCGCGGGCCTGCGCCCGTGGCTCAAGCTCGGCCGCTTCGACCGGCCGGCCGGCGCATGGCTGCTGCTGCTGCCGGGCTGGCAGGGCGTGGCCCTGGCCTGTTCGCAGGCCGGGCGCTGGCCAGACTTAGGGCTCATGGCGCGGATTCTCCTGGGCGCCTTCGTCATGCGCGCGGCGGGCTGCGCCTGGAACGACATCCTTGACCGCGATTTCGACGCCAAGGTGGCGCGCACGGCCATGCGGCCAGTGGCGAGCGGCCAGATCAGCGTCAAACAGGCGCTCCTGTTCATCGCCGCCTGCGCCCTGATCGGCCTGGCCGTGCTCGTCAGCATGGACGCGGCCGCAATCTGGCTGGGCGTGCTGTCTCTGGCCCTGGTGGCCGCCTATCCCCTGATGAAGCGCATCACCTGGTGGCCGCAGGCCTGGCTCGGCCTGACCTTCAACTGGGGCGCCCTGCTTGGCTATGCGGCGGTCATTGGACGGGTGGATTGGCCGGCGATGCTGCTCTACCTCGGCGGGGTGTTCTGGACCTTGGGCTACGACACCATCTACGCCATCCAGGACATGGAGGACGACGCTCTGGCGGGGGTCAAGTCATCGGCCTTGCGTCTGGGCCCGGCCACGCCGCGCGCGGTGCTGGGCTTTTATATCCTGGCCTTCCTGATGGCCCTCGCCTCGGCTTGGAGCGCCGGTCTGGGCCCTCTGTTCTTGCCTTTCGCCGGCCTCTACGCGGCGCAACTGTCGCGCCAGGCCGCACGCGTGCGGATCGACGACGGGCCTCTGGCCCTGCGCCTGTTCAAGTCCAACCGCGAGGCGGCGCTGATCCTGCTCGCGGGCCTTGTCGCCGGCGTGTGGCGATCGGGCGCGGGCGTTCCCGGCGTGGGCGGCTGGTGAGGATCTGACGCCGCTTTAGCGCCGTATTCCGCCTTCAGCGTAACGTCGCCTTTCGGGCGTACCTTGGCGATAACTGCCCTCCTCGGCGGCCCGCGCGGCGCCGAAAACACGAGGGTTAGATTGTTTTAACAGGTACAGAGTTATGCTGCCCCAGTTGTCCCAAAATAACGCGCCGATCATTGTCTGATTGATTATTGCTGAAAAAATCAACGAGGGACGATATGAAAACTTGTTTGTGTTTTATTTGCGATGAAGGCTATCTCTTCCCGACATTGGTGGCGGCCAAGCAGGCTGTCGATCATTCGGACGGCCTGATCGACGTTATCATCTATCTCAACAAGAACGTTCTCGATTACGCCAGCCGCCGCCGACTGGAAGAGCTTTCGGGTTGTCAGATCAAATCGATTCCTGATTGGATCGAAACCCTGATCGACGAGAGCGTGCCGGACGGTTTCTTCAAGACCCACGTCAACAAGTTCGCCCTTTATAGGCTTTTCCTGGGCCATCTGGTGGGCGACGACTATGACCGCGCCATCTATTGCGACGGCGACGTGCAGATCCGCCGCAGCCTGACCGAGCTGATCGATTTTCCGCTTGAGCCCGGCAAGGTGGGCGTGGTGCCCGACTGGGTCGCGCACCATTCCGCCGACGGCATGCCGCGCTCGGAAGAATATCGCCGGTACCTAGCCGGCCTGGGCTTCGAGCCCAAGCATTGGGGCCAGTATTTTAATTCAGGCGTGATGGTCGCCGCCCCGGCCACCTGGCGCGACATCGGGCCCAAGGCGCTGCAGTTCCTGGCCGCCAAGCCCGAGGCGTGCCGCCTGCACGACCAGAGCGCGCTCAATCATGTGTGCATCGACCGTACGGTGGCGCTGCCGATCCGCTACAATTTCCTGCGCCAGTACATGGAACTGCCGGCCTATCGCCAGATTGATCCGGTGATCGTGCATTACGTCGGCAAGCTGAAGCCATGGGACGGACCGTTCAAGCCTTGGACCCGCAAGGAATTCCAGTGCTACGTCGAGATGTACCTCAACCTGCCCGGCGCCGGCGTGCTGTGGAAGCGCAAGTCCTGGCGCACGCGGTTCATTCACCACCTCAAGGATCTGGTGAAGAGCAGCGAGTACAAGGATCGCAGCTACAGCCGCATCATCAATAAGATCGTCTACGACCGGAATTGCTGGGATCACTGATCCCCAGTCGCGTGTTGAAGCCGATGACGATCGACGCGGCTATCGGAGTTCCGTGAAATCGGGCCGGAACGGGCGTGGCCGCCAGTCCAGGTCCGCCCGCGCGGGCTCCGCGTCGAACACCAGGTCCGCGCTCATCCGCTTGCCCATCTGGGCCGTGGCGCCCTTCAAGAAGGGTTTGGCCAGGGTAAAGCCTAGCGCCCACAGCCACTGCGGCGCGGTCAGGATTCTCGGCCGGCGGCCCATGCCGGCGAAGACCCGCTCGGCCATGGCGCGATAGGTCAGGGTCTCGCCGCCCGGCAGGTCGTAGGCGCGGCCCCGGGCCCGCGGCCGCATCGCCGCCTCGAGCGCGCCGGTCGCCAGATCGTCGGCATGCACCGGTTGGCGCAGGCCATCGCCCTTGCCCATCAAGGGCAACACGCCCATCCGCCGGATCAGGCGCGCCAGTCGGGTCACGTTCTGGTCCTGGCCCTCGGCATAGATCAGGGTTGGCCGCAGGATCGTCCAGTCGACGCCCTCGCGCGCGCAAAACGCGGCCACCTCGGCCTCGCCCGCGGCGAGCCGTTCAGCGACCCCGCGTTCATAGGCGTCATCCGACGCGGCCTTGGTGAACACACTGGTTGAGGAAAACGCCACAACTCGCTGCATTCCCGCGCTTTTCATCGCTGGTAAAGCCGCTGGCAAAAGCCAGATCGGCGACAGACTGATCACCGTCGCGCACGCCGGCAGGACCGCTTGCAGCCCCGAAGCCTCAAGGTCGGCCTGCACCCATCGCACCGCGTCGCCGGTCGCGCGCGGCGGCTTGCGGCTCAGTGCGAAGGTCTCGGCGCCCATGCCCACAACGCGCGGCAGCAGGAACCGGCCGATCAGGCTGGCGGCGCCCAGCACAAGGACGGGCGAGGCTATGGGCGGGCGCGGACTCACGGCCAAGGTCTATAGCCGGCTCTGCGGCGCGCCGCGAGCCGTGGCGCACGGCGCGCGAACGTCGTAGGTGTGCGTCGAAGCGAGGGGACATGGCCTACCGATCTTTGCGCGAATTCATGGCGATGCTGGAAGCCGCCGGCCAGCTGGTGCGGGTGAAGGAGCCCGTATCCACCGTGCTGGAAATGACCGAGATCCAGACCCGCCTCTTGGCCCATGGCGGCCCGGCGGTGCTGTTCGAGAACGTCATCCGCGCCGATGGCCAGCGCTCGTCCATGCCGTGCCTGGTCAATCTGTTCGGCACGGTCGCGCGCGTGGCCATGGGCGTGACGCTGGAGGGCAAAGACCGCACCACCGCCGGCGAACTGCGCGAGGTGGGCGAGCTTCTGGCCTTCCTGCGCCAGCCGCAGCCGCCCCGCGGCCTGGGCGAGGCGATGGAAATGCTGCCCCTGGCCAAAACCGTAATGTCGATGCGGCCCAAGACCGTGAAAAACGCGCCGGTGCAGGAGGTCGTGCTGACCGGGGCCGACATCGACCTGAACAGGCTGCCGATCCAGACCTGCTGGCCAGGCGAGCCGGCGCCCCTGATCACCTGGCCGCTGGTTGTGACCAAAGGGCCCAGCGACAGCGCCGAGGACGACTTCAACCTCGGCATCTACCGCATGCAGGTGCTGGGGCCGAACAAGACCATCATGCGCTGGCTGGCCCATCGCGGCGGCGCCCAGCACCATCGCCGGTGGAAGGCCGCCGGAAAGCGCGAGCCCCTGCCCGCCTGCGCGGTGCTCGGCGCCGACCCGGGCGTGATCCTGGCCGCGGTCACCCCGGTGCCCGACACCCTGTCTGAATACCAGTTCGCCGGACTGCTGCGCGGGGCCAAGGTCGAGCTGGTCGCGGCCAAGACCCAGCCGTTGATGGTGCCGGCCGAGGCCGAGATCGTGCTGGAGGGCCTGGTGCACCTGGACGACTACGCCGACGAGGGGCCGTACGGCGACCACACTGGCTATTACAATTCGGTCGAACGCTTCCCGGTGTTCGAGATCACCGCGATCACCATGCGCAAGGACCCGATCTATCTCACCACCTTCACCGGCCGCCCGCCCGACGAGCCGAGCGTGCTGGGCGAGGCGCTCAACGAGGTGTTCATACCGCTGCTGCGCCAGCAGTTTCCCGAGATCGTCGATTTCTGGCTGCCGCCTGAAGGCTGCAGCTACCGCATCGCCGTGGTGTCGATGAAGAAGGCCTATCCCGGCCACGCCAAGCGCGTGATGCTGGGCGTGTGGTCGTATCTGCGCCAGTTCATGTACACCAAGTGGGTGATCGTGGTGGACGACGACATCGACGCGCGCGACTGGAAGGACGTGATGTGGGCCCTGTCCACCCGCATGGACCCCGCCCGCGACATCACCTTGGTCGAGCGCACGCCGATCGACTACCTCGATTTCGCCTCCCCTGAGTCCGGTCTCGGCTCCAAGATCGGGCTGGACGCCACCAACAAATGGCCGCCGGAAACCCACCGCGAGTGGGGCGAGAAAATCGCCATGGACCCCGAGGTGGTGCGCGCGGTCAGCGAGAAGTGGGCGCGCCTGGGCCTGCCGGGCGATGGCAAGCCGATCTGGAAATAGCTGCGGTCGGTCGCTGCCCGCGACAAGGTTGCACACCGCGTCGAAGGCAATGTCGCCTGGTCGGCGGTGAAAAGCCCAAGTTCAGCTGGGCCACTATCTCTGGCCATCGGGTGGTGATCGACAACGATTCCCACGACGTGGCCGCCGTCTACCAAACAGCTTAGCCGAGACCGCCCGTTCCGGCCCCTTGCGGGCCGGGGCGGTGCTGGCCCATAAGGCCGCATGGATCAGAACCTGTTGCATGACGTCGTCGCGGCGGCCCTCAAGGCGGGCGCCGAGGCCGCCGAGGCCGTCGCGGCCGAACGCCAATCCCTCTCCGTCAACGTGCGCCTGGGCGACCTGGAAGAGGTCGAGCGCGAGGAAGCTCGCGATCTGGGCGTGCGCGTGTTCATCGGCCACAAGCAGGCCAGCGTGTCGGGCTCGGACATCTCGGCCGAGGGCCGCGCCAAACTGGTCGAGCGCGTGATCAACATGGCGCGCATGGCCGCCGAGGATCCCTACGCGGGCCTCGCGCCGCAAGACCGCCTGGCCAAGGGCCCCTTTCCCGATCTTGAGCTCTACGACGCCGCCGAGCCTTCGGCCGCCGACCTTGAGGAGCGCGCCCGCGCCGCCGAGGATGCGGCCCGCGCCGTTCGGGGCGTGACCAATTCGGACGGCGGCAGCGCGTCCTGGTCGACCAGCCAGGTGTGCATGGTGACCAGCGGCGGCTTCGTCGGCCATCATCGCGCTTCGGGCTTTTCCCTCTACGCCTCGGCCATCGCCGGCGACGAGCGCGGCATGGAGCGCGGCGGCGATGGACGCTCGACCCGCTGGCAGACCGACCTGCCGGCGCCCGAGGCCATCGGCGCCGAAGCCGGCCGCCGCGCGGTTCAGCGGCTGGGCGCGCGCAAGATCGACAGCCAGACCGCCGCGGTGATCTTCGAGAACCGCAGCGCCATGTCACTGATCTCGCCCCTGCTCGGCGCGGTGTCCGGGCCCTCGATCGCCCGGGGGGCCTCGTTCCTCAAGACCAAGCTCGGCCAGCCTGTGTTCGGGCCGGCGATCAACATCGTCGACCAACCGCACCGCGTGCGCGGCCTGGGCTCCAGCCCCTTCGACGACGAGGGCGTGGCCAACGCCCCTACCCGCCTGATCGACAAGGGCGTCCTGACCACCTGGCTGCTCAACACCGCCTCGGCCAAGCAACTGGGCCTGGAAACCACCGGCCACGCCTCGCGCGGTCTGGCCGGCCCGCCGGGCGTGGGCGTGAGCAATCTGACGGTCGAGCCGGGCGAGCTGGATCTGGCCGGCCTGATGGGCGCGGCGCGCCAAGGCCTGCTGGTGACCTCGATGTTCGGCCCTTCGCTCAACGCCAACACCGGCGACTGGTCCACCGGCGTGTCGGGCTTCTGGTTCCAGGACGGGCAGATCGCCTTTCCCGTCAACGAAATCACCGTGGCCGGCAACCTCGTCGATCTCTATGCGCGGGTGATCGCCGGCTCGGACCTGGAATTGCGCGGCTCGCACAATTCGCCGTCGCTGATGGTCGAGGACATGGCCATCGCCGGGCGCTGAATTCGGCGCTTGATTCCGCGCCGCCCGGCGTTTTGTCACCGCGGCGCATCCGGCCTCGATTGATTTTGTCGCCGGGGGCGCCTAACGACCGGGGGACGGCGCTTGTCGCCGGGATTCGCTCGTCTGGAACTGCGAACATGTCCGAAGAAAAGCACCACCTACATATCGTCCTGGGCGGCGAGCTGAAGTCGCTCGAAGGACCGCCGCATTTCCGCGACCCGGCCACGATCGAGTTCATCGGCGGCTTCCCCAACTACGACGAGGCCTACAAGGCCTGGAAGGCCAAGGCCCAGGCCACCGTCGACAACGCCCACGCGCGCTACTTCATCATCGACGCGGACAAGCTGCTCGACCCGTCGATGGAATAGGCCGGCGTCTCTATTCCCGGCGCAGCAGCTTTTCCGTCAGGACCGAGCCCAGCATGCCGGCGCGGAACTCGGCCTTCATCTTGGGCGGGTCGTAGGCGTCGCTCATCACCCAGTCCTCAAAGCTGATTCCCTTGGGTTCAGCGTCCTCCAGGTAGCGCTCGAAGGTGTAGTCGAGCACCCCGGTCTTGCCGGCCTTCACGTGCAGATACCGCAGCGACAGCTGCTCCATCGCCTGGCGGATCGGCTGACCCAGGCGGAAGTGGGCGTAGAGCACGCTCATCACGCCCGCCCGGTCCGCGCCCGACTTGCAGTGCATTAGAGCGGGATATTCGATGGTCTGGAACAGCTCGCGCGCCGCCAGCACCGCCGCCTTGGACGGCACGTCGCGCGAGGTGACGGTGAAGTTGACCAGGTTCAGGCCATAACGCTCGCAGGCGTCCTTCTCCAGCGCGAAGAAGCTGGCGTCGAAACCGCCGCGCAGGTTGACGACGGTCTTGATCCCCTCGCGCTTCCAGCGCTTGAGCTGATAGGGCCACGGCTGGTTGGAACGCACC
>DATKPD010000085.1:0-100131 GCA_035524315.1 Caulobacteraceae bacterium | reverse complement strand
TGCGCTCTCTCCGCGTCTCAAAGGTTAAGACGCCGATCCTGATCCTATCCGGCCTCGCCGGCATTGAGGACAAGGTCAAGGGTCTCGGCTTCGGCGCGGACGACTACATGACCAAGCCGTTCCACAAGGACGAACTGATCGCCCGCATCCACGCGGTGGTCCGCCGCTCCAAGGGCCACGCCCAGTCGGTCATCAAGACCGGCGACATCACGGTCAACCTGGACGCCAAGACTGTGGAAGTGAACGGCATGCGGGTCCACCTGACCGGCAAGGAATACCAGATGCTGGAGCTGCTCTCCCTGCGCAAGGGCACGACCCTGACCAAGGAGATGTTCCTCAACCACCTGTACGGCGGGATGGACGAGCCCGAGCTGAAGATCATCGACGTGTTCATCTGCAAGCTGCGCAAGAAGCTGGCCTCCGCCGCCAGCGGCCAGCACCACATCGAAACCGTCTGGGGCCGCGGCTATGTGTTGCGCGACCCGCATGAAGGCTCGGTCGCCGCCTGATCCCAGGCCGACCGGCCGAGACGCCTGACGCCCGAGACGCCTGACGCCCGCCCTTTCGGCGGGCGTTTTGCTTTTAGGCCGCGATAGTCCTCGTCGCACCTGAGCGCCTGCCCCTAGGCGCCTGCCCTGAGGACCTGCGGCAGCCTGCCGCACCCCCGTTTAACGCTTCATGCAGTCGTCCGGGCCAAGGTTCGCCCGATAGGAAAGCGCCCAATGCATCTAGCGGAAATGAAGCGCCTCAGCGCCCTGCAGCGCTGTGGCATCTTGGACACGCCCGCTGAAGAGTCCTTTGACCGGTTCGTCGCCCTTGCGGCTGAACTGTTTGACGCGCCAATCGCCCTGATCTCGCTCGTCGACGCCGACCGGCAGTGGTTCAAGGCGAAGGTCGGCCTGGACGCCTGCTCGACCGACCGCAAATGGGCCTTCTGCGCGCACGCCATCGAAGGCGCCGCCAGTTCGGTGATGGTGGTGGAGAACGCCGCCGCCGATAAGCGCTTTCGCGACAATCCGCTGGTGACCGGCGCGCCCGGCATAAGGTTCTACGCCGGCGCGGTTCTCACCACGCCGGATGGGGCCAATCTTGGCACGCTGTGCGTCATCGACACCAAAAAGCGGCCCACGCCGAAGTCGGCCAAGCTGGACGCCTTGAAGCATCTTGCGGCGCTGGTGGTGAACGAGATCGAGCTTCGTCGGTCAAAACTGGAAATCGAGGAAAAGCACGATCTGCTCGCGCTGGCCGAAGAGGTTGCAGGACTGGGCCGCTGGCGGATGGACCTGACCACCGGCAAATCGGTCTGGTCGGACGCGATGTACAAGATCTACGGCGTGGACCGCGAGACGTTCACCCCAGGCCTCAAAGGCGTGATGGGATTGTGCGAACCCGGCCAGCGCGACAAGATCGCCGCCGCGGTCGAACAAGCGGTTTCTGCGCGCACCGGACTAAACATCGAAATCCGCTTTCGCAGACCTGACGGCGAAGAGCGGCACGTGGTTGCGCGCGCCGTTTGCCGGCTGGACGGACAGGGCACGCCCATCGCCATGTTCGGCGTGCTGCAAGACGTGACCGAGTTCGCCAAGGCCCTTTACGAGGCCCAGGCCCAGGCTCAGCGCGCGGCCGTGGCCGAACAGATCGGCGGCCTGGGCCACTGGCGCGTGGACGCGCGCACGCGCCAGCTCACCTGGTCCCCGCAGATGTACGCCATTTACGGCCTCAAGCCAGACCAGCCGGTGGACCTGCAGGCGGTGCAGCAGATGATCCACGATGGGGACCGCGACGACCGCGCCCAACAGCTGGAACGGTTGCTGACCACGGGCGAGCCCATGACCCCAGAGGTCATCAGGATCCGGCGGCTGGACGGCGAGATTCGCTACGTCCGCACGGGCGGGGCGGCGAAATACGGACCGCGCGGCGAGATCGTCGCCGCGATTGGAACCCTGGTCGATATAACCGAACAGCGCCTGGCGCAGTTGGCGCTGGCGCGCAGCGAGGCGAGCTACCGTCTGCTGGCCGAGAACACCAGCGACATGATGCTGCAATACGACACTGACGGCCGCGTCACCTACATCTCGCCCGCGTGCCGCGAGCTGACGGGCTACCCGCCCGAGGCGATCATCGGCAAATTCTGGCAGGACTTCATCGACCCGACGATGCGCGACGCGCTGGTCGCTCAGGTGCGCCAACAGGCCGCCGATGGGGTCCTGCATTCGCCGGCGCCGATCCGCTATGCAATCACGCGCGCGGATGGGCGGGAAATCCATCTGGAAGGGCGGCCCACCCTGATCCTCGACGGCAAGACTGGCGCGGTGAAGGGGTTCAATTCGATGGTGCGCGACGTGACGGCGAGCCACGAGGCTGGGTTGGCCCTGCAGCGCGCCCGCGCTGACGCGGAAGCCGCCACTCAGGCCAAGGCCGAGTTCCTGGCCAACATGAGTCACGAACTGCGCACACCGCTCACCGCCGTGCTGGGCTTCGCGCGCCTGATCCACGCTCAACCCGAATTGTCCGACACGACGCACGTCTATCTGGACCGCGTCCTCAGCGGCGGCGAGGCCCTGCTGACCACGGTCAACGACATCCTCGATTTCTCCAAGCTCGAAGCCGGCCGGGTGTCGATCAAGCCCCGCCCCTCCGATCCCGCCGCCGTCGCCCGCGAGGTGGCGGCCCTGTTCGGCCTGCAAGCCGCGCAAAAAGACCTGGATCTGGAGGTCGGCGGCCTGGATGGCCTGCCGCAGTGGGTGCGCATCGACAGCGACCGCGTGCGCCAGGTCCTGCTCAACCTCATGGGCAACGCCATGAAGTTTACCGACGCGGGCGAAGTGCGACTGGACCTGACCTATGACGCCAAGCAAGAGCGCCTCGAGGGCTCGGTGTCGGACACCGGCCCCGGCATCGAAGACGACTGCGCCGCGCGGCTGTTCGATCGCTTCACCCAGGACGAGGATTCCGTGCATGTCCGCAGCGGCTCGGGCCTGGGCCTGGCGATCTGCAAGGCTTTGATCCAAGCCATGGGCGGCGAGATCGGCCTGGAAAGCCGACCGGGCGAGGGCTCGCGTTTCTGGTTCTCGATCCCCGCGCCGATTTGCGTTGCGCCGCAGGCGGCGAAGAAGGCGGCGCTCAGGGCCATACCACCCGGCAGCCGCGTGCTGGTGGCCGATGACAACCCCGCCAACCGCGCCCTAGTCAGCGCCATGCTTGGCGCCTACGGGGCTCAGATCACCGAGGCCGCCGACGGCGCGGAGGCGGTGCGGCTGGCGCAGCAATCGCAGTTCGACATGATCCTGATGGACCTCAAAATGCCCAATGAGGACGGGATATCGGCGGCGAGGCGCCTGCGCGGCGGACAGGGACCCAATCGGCACACGCCGATCCTGGCCTTCACGGCTGACGTCACTACCGATCTGCCCGCGGGCCTGTTCGACGACCAGGTGGCCAAGCCGGTCAACGCCGAGGCGCTCATGACCGCCGCTGCGCAGGCCTTGGACGCCAGCCCCGAGCGACTTGCTCGCTCCATCGCCTAGGACGGGCGGCCCGCACGGCGAGCACGACTGGCCCATATCGTCCCCCATAAGCTCGGGGATCGCCAAGATGATGGCGATGTGAGGGGATGCCCAAAAAGACTCGAGCAGCGCTCTGGGGACGGTCGGATTGTCACAGTTCTCAATTGCGTCTAAACACCAGGTCCGGTTTAGGCCACCCTATGGAAGGGCCTTGTTGGGTTGGCCGGCGCCGCCTGTCTAGTCGGGGGAAGAATGCAGGAATTCGATCCGCGTCAGCCCGCTGTGCGCCTGGCTCCGCGGGCTGTCGTGGTTCTCGCCGGTTGCACCGCCGTGGTGTTGGCCTGGCAGATCGCCAGCCGCCATCAGAGCGCGCCGGCCGCGGGCGACCTGGATCCTTCCGCCCTGTCAAAGATCGAACGTCAAGCCTTCGCCCAGGCCGAGACCCAGCCCGGCTTCGCCCAACCGATCAGCATCGCCATCAAGGTGGCGCCGGGTGAAACCTTCGAATCGGCGGTGCGCCGCGCCGGCGTCGGCCAGCAGGAGGCCCAGCAGGCGGTGCGCGCCTTGGGCCAGGCGTTCGACACGGTCAACATCAAGGCCGGTCTGGCGTTCGAGGCCGCCATCGCGCGTCCTCAAGGCGCCGGCGGCCCGGCCCGCCTGTTGGGCCTATCCCTGCGCACCGGTCCCGCCAGCGCAGTGACCCTGGCGCGCGCCTTCGACGGCGTGCTGCATCTGCGCCAGTTGAACGAAAAGGTCAGCGCTCAGACCTACGTGGCGCAGGGCGCCCTGAACGGGTCGCTTTACGAATCCGCCGAGAAAGCCGGCGCCACGCCCGAGCTGACCGCTCAGGTGGTCAAGCTGTTCGCGCACAAGCTCGACTTCAGCCGCGACATCCATCCTGGCGACAAGTTCAGCATGGTGTTCGACCGCCAGGTCACCGAAAGCGGCCGGACCGTCCAGACCGGAGATCTGCTCTACGCCGAGATCCAGGCCAAGGCGGGCGCCAGCCGATTCTACCGGTTCAAGGCCCCGGGCGCGACCCAGGCCGACTATTTCGACGAGATGGGCAAGAACATCCGCGGCTTCCTGCTGCGCACGCCGCTCGACAGCGCGCGCATCACCTCGAGCTTCGGCATGCGCTTCCACCCCATCCTGGGTTTCACCCGCATGCACACCGGAATCGACTTCGGCGCCCCGGTCGGCACGCCGGTGTTCGCCGCCGGAGACGGGGTGGTCGAAAAGGCCCAGTGGGCGGGCGGCTATGGTCGCTGGCTGCAGATCCGCCACAACGCGCAATACGAGACCGGCTACGGCCACTTGTCCGGCTGGGCGGTGAAACCGGGCCAGCATGTGCATCAGGGGCAGGTGGTCGCCTACGTCGGCTCGACCGGACTGTCGACCGGTCCACATCTGCACTACGAGATCATCATCGGCGGCAAGAAGGTCAACCCGGCCGACGTCAAGACCCCGGCCAGCGCCGTTCTGGGCGGCAAGGAACTGGCCGCCTTTAAGGTCGAGAAGGCCCGCATCGACGCCTTGGTGTCCGAGCCCGCCAAGGGCCTTGCCCTGACCCAGACGCCGCCGGGCGACGCGCCACACCTCCTGCGTTAAGGCCCGGCCGAAACGGGCGCAAACGCGCGCCTAACATTTGATCATCCGCTAAATTGGGTCCGCCCGAACAAGGGGTTGTGACTTTCGGCTCGGCCCGTCCGTTCCTACATTGGCTGCGTCGAGCAACCATTGAAAGGAGGTGATCCAGTGTCTCATTTGTCAACCAAAGGCGCGCTGGAACTCTCCGTTGAGGTTAAAGGTCTTCGCTGACCCCAGCGCCCTCGCGGACAAATGCTGGGCGTCAGTGGGGCGTGAGCCTCACCCAAGCCCAAAAAACGGAAGCCCTCGGCCTTGTCAGGCCGGGGGCTTCTTCGTTGCAGATCCGCCTCCTGTAATCGAACGGTAAGGGCGTTTGCATTTGCCCGGTCCGGGTGCTTCCACAGGCAAGGCTTGCGCGCATCGGCCGTCGGACAAGAGCGGATGGCGCCCTGGGAGGACTATCGATGAAGCCAATGAGAGTCTGCGCGGCCGCGGGCGCGCTCGTCTGTCTGACCGCCGCCGGCGCGAGCGCCCAGCCCGCCCCCGCCGCCAAGCCGGGCCTGTCGGCCTTTCGCAAGGCTGACGGCATTCCCCAGCCGCACTACCTCAAGGCCTTGGCCCTGGCCCACCAGGAGAACTTCTGGAAGGTGCCCATCCTCAACGTCTGCCAGCGCGAGGACTCGGGCCTGTCGCAGGACATCATCAAGGATCCCCCGCCGACCAAGGTGACCGACAACCTCTATTTCGTGGGCATGGGCCGCGTATCCGCCTGGGCTCTGGACACGCCGGAAGGGATTGTCGTGATCGACACCCTGGACAACCCCGACGAGGCCGAACAGTACATCGCCGGCGGGCTTAGGGCGCTGGGAGCGGATCCCGCCCGGATCAAGGCGGCGATCGTCAGCCATGGACACGGCGACCACTACGGCGGGGCCCAATATCTGCACGATAAGTACGGCGCGAAGGTCTACATGACCCCCCCGGACTATCCTTTCGCCGTGCAGCAGGCGGCGGGGAAAAAGCCCAACAGCCCGACGGGCCCGGTCCCCCACGTCGATGTCATGGTCAAGGACGGCGACACCCTGACCATCGGCGGCGCGACGATCCGGATGTTCCTGACGCCCGGCCACACGCCCGGCGCTCTGTCGCTGCTGATCCCCACCGCCTACCAGGGCAAGCCCATCACGGTCGTGTTCCATGGCGGGGTGACCTCGAGCAACGGGCTGACGCCGGCGCTGCACGAGGCGTACGACAAGTCGATCGACAAGCTGATCGCCGCATCGGCGGCCGCCCACGTGTCTGGCTATATGGGCAACCATGGCAATTTCGACGACATCGCCATGAAGGTCGCGCACATTCGCGGCTACCCCAACGATCCCAACGCCTTCCTGGTCGGCGAGGCGCGCTCCCTGCGTTGGCTGAAGATCGCCAAGGAATGCAATCTCAACAACCGCGACGTAGACAGGGTGTTCGCCGCCCGAGGCGAGACGGTGGGCGCGGACGGCCACTGAGGTCGCAACTGCCCCCAGCGGTGCAGGAGTCGCCCGCCCAAGGGCGGCTCTCCACTTTTTGCCCGCGACGCCGGAAAGGCAGGCGACCCGGGCGCAAAAATCGGTCAAGTGCAGCGGCTGACGCACAGCGCGGCCGATGGGCGCTCCCTCGCCTCCGGTTCCCCGCCATGCTGCCCTATCAAGGCGATACGGCCCGGGACGGCCGGATCGGCGATGCAGGAGAACCCCATGTCCCTACTGGATATCGAAGCGGGCCCGTTCCGCCTGGTCGGCCGCCTGGAAGAGGCCTTGGCGCCGAAGACCTGCGCCTGGTTCAAGGCGCAGCTGCCCTACGCGGAACGCCTGATCCACGTGCGCTGGAGCGGCGAAGGGTGCTGGATTCCGCTGGGCGACCTCAATCCCGACCTGCCGTTCGAGAACCACACCAGCTATCCGGCGCCAGGGCAGATGATCCTCTATCCCGGCGGAATCAGCGAAACGGAGTTCCTCCTGGCTTACGGCGGGGTGCGCTTCGCCAGCAAGATGGGCCAATTGGCCGGTAGTCATTTCCTGACCATCGTCGAGGGCGCCGAACATTTGGCGAGCTTAGGCAAGCTGGTGCTGTGGGAAGGCGCCAAGCCGATCCGATTCACCCTGAAGTCATGACTCGGGGGCGGGACGCCTCCCCCACAAGCGCAGCAATTTTCCCAGCTTGGCTTAATGGAGTCGCAACCACGGCGCGCGAAAATGCCCCCCTGAAATCTATCTAGGTCGCGCTTCAAGTTCCGGCTGAGTCGCACCTTCGTCGAGACATTGACGGGGCGTTCACATGACCGATCGTACCAGGAACAGCCCTCGACGGGGCCTCGGTCAACTTTGGGGAGACTCCAAGGGCAGCGTGGCCGTGATCTTCGCGCTGTCGGCGACCGCCTTGATCGCCTTCCTCGGCGCGGGACTGGACTTTTCGCGCGCCTTCGTCGCCCGCCAAGAATTGTCGAACGTGGCGACGATGACCTGCCAGTATTCCACCCGCCCGACTGTCTATCAGGTCGCCTTCGGCAACAACAACGGGCTGCAGACCTACGCCACCCAGGTCAACGCCTTCGCCACCCAAAGCCTGGCGAACCAGCAATTCTCGCTGACCCAGACCAACGCCACGCCCTTCACCTACACGGCCTTGGGCAGCAATGGTCAGGTTTCGTTGGCGGCGACCGTACCTACCCTGTTCCTGCCGATCGTCTCGATCAACAACCTGCCGGTCAGCGTGACGATCACCTGCGCCCAGGGCCAGACCCAGACGCAGAACTCTGGCGGCAACACCCCCGGCAGCGTGGTCCTGTCGGAAAGCTTCGAGAACTCCGCCTGCTCGGGCACCTGCTGGTCGACCTTCCAGCCGGACGGCACCAAGAACAACCTGTCGCCTACGACCTACAGCACCTTCAGCAATGTGGTCGGCTACGTCGGCACCTCGGGTTCCGAGTGGACCATCATGGGGTACTGTCTGGAGGTCGATACAGTAGGATTGATCAAATCGACCGTGGCCGACGGCACCCATTCGGCCGAACTGGACTGCGACAACGCCTCGGGCTCGGCCGGTAACTCGTCGATCTCCAACAAGACCTTCTATTCGCCCGGCGTTTATGAGATTCGCTTCGCCTACGCCTCGCGGATCGACTACCCGAACTACGATCCGATGTACATTTGCGCCAGCACCGCCGCCGACCTCGCCTGGGCCAACGACGGTAGCGAATCGGGCTCGCCGAGGGGTTCGAACATCACCCGCTCGAACCAGATGAACGTCTATTTCGACGCGGACCAGAACGGCGTCGCGCCCACCCACACCACACTGGACGGCACCCAGACCCTGGCGGGCTCGAACCTGATCGACGAATGCGTCTATGGCCCCAACTGGGTCCAGCGCAGCGTGACCATCAACGTGACCACGGCCGGCTACTACTGGCTCAGCTTCGCCGCGGACGGGGGCAACGACAGCTACGGCGCCCAGGTCGACGCGATCGAAGTGTGCCACGTGGCGTGTTCGGGCAGCATCAGCGACCCCTTCCCCAGCGCGTGGAGCTCCTCGCCGCTGCTGTACGAAGACAGCTTCGAGAGCCCGAGTTCCGCGACCTCGCCGGTCAAGACATCAGCCGTGCTCGACTCCGACTACGGCGCCAGCCACGGCGGATGGCCGACCCAGGCGAATCTGGGCTGGGCCACAGGCCCCTACGATCAGGTCGGCATCGTCAGGGGCACGGGCCTGGTCGACGCCGGCAGCCAATCGCTTGAACTCGACAGCGCCACGAGCGGCAGCCAGACCACCTCGCGCCGTTCGATCAGCCGCTATTTCTACCTCGATCCTGGTTACTACGCGATCAGCTACCACTATCTGTCTGGCGTGAGGTTCACCGGCGTGGCCGCCACCAACTGCACCTATGCGCCCTCGTCCTCGGGCGCCTTGTCGGCCTATACGAGCACCACCTCGACCGCCGGCACCAACCTGCTGACCAGCGCGAGCGGCAACTGGCCGGCGGACACCAACGCCGTCGCTGTGTTCATGGCCCAAAGCATGGAGGCCAGCTATCCGGTCATCGGCGCCGGTCTGAATAACGCAACGTCCTATTACAACCCGACCGGCACAACCACGACGACCCCGACGGCGGCGCCCGACACGGTCAGCACGTCGAGCTACAACACGGCGCAGGTCAACCCGGTGCTGGACTACTGCAACTACTCGTCCTCGTGGACGACCCGCACCACCTATGTGCAGATCACCAAGGCGGGGCAGTATTGGCTGACGATCGGCGCGGTCGGCGCATCGGCCTCGCAGGACCACATCGGCGGGCTGATCGACGACGTGAGGGTATCGGCGGTCGGCAGCCTGTATGGCGGCGCGCCCACCTTCTACGTCACCATACCCACGACCAGCGCAGCGCCAGGATCCACCATCTCCTACACCGGCTTCAGCTTCACGGCCGATCCGTTGACGCCGTCATGATCGAGGGGCCGCGCCACACCGAAAGGCTGCAACGCCTGGCGCGCGCCTTCATCCGCGATCGGCGCGCCGCGGCCGCAGTCGACCTTGCCCTGCTTGCGTTGCCGTTCATGCTGCTGTTGCTCGCGACCATGCAGCTGGGGATGTACTACATGACCCAGGTGGCGCTGGACGCCGCCACCGTGAAGACGGCCGAGAGCCTGCGCGCCGTGTTCGGCACGGGCACGACCCCCGTTACCCCCTCCGGTTCAGCGCTTAAGACCTCGATCGTGTCGGGCTCGGGCACGGGCATTACCGCGACCGGCCTGATCGTCGAAATTCAGCCCCTGGCCAATCTGAACAGCGGCGCGGTGACGATCACCGACGGCCTGACCAACTACGGCACGGCCTGGACGCCCCTGGTGCTGCGCGCGAACTACACGTTCCAGACTTTCGTCCCCGGCTTCGCCACCAACTGGACAGTGAATTCGAGCGCCATCGTGCGCCGGCAGGGCCAGTAATGGCAGCCCGGCGCCGGTCATTCGCGCGCGACGCCCGCGGTGTTGTGGCGGTGGAATTCGCGATCATCGCGCCGATGATGATTGTGATCCTGGCGGGCATCTACGAGATCGGCCACGCCTTCCAGGCCATGACCGCGGCCAACGCCCTGGCGTCGCAATACGCCATCTCCTGGGCCGATTGCCAGGACAACCCCACGGGCACCTGCCTGACCGAGATGGGCCTCTACACGCCGACGGACTCGATCGCCAACCTGGAGCCCCAGCTGACCGCCTCGAGCGTCAACGTGGAGATGTTCCAGGTGAGCATGACCGGCACGACGCCCGTGGTCACCTACGCCTATCCCCTGGCCACGCCCCTGACGGCCAGCCAGATCACGGCAGCCCAGACCTCGCTGCAAAACGGCCAGACCGGCGTGATCGTCACCGTGAACTACACCTACACGGTCAGCATCTTTCCAAGCGCGATCGGCAACCTGATCCCGACCAGCATTCCGATGAGCTATACGGTGGTTCAGCTCAAGGACTAGTCCCTCTGGCTCGGTCATTTGCTGCGGCGCTCTTAGGCGGTTGTTCACCATAGCTCAAGCTTTGCCGCCCACAGTTTCCACCATGAGTTTGGTTGGTGGGCCTATACAGATGGCGTTCAGCTTCAGCCCGCGGGACCCTGCAGCTTTCCCGCGTTGGACGTTCTCGAACGTCGACGTGGAGTACGACGCGCCTTCGTGCTCAGTGTGGATGTACTACAAGGAAGACGGGCCGCCGTTCTATTCCCTGCAGACCCTCATCGACATGGCGTCGGTGCGCGAATCCCTACGCCAGTTGCTGAAATCGAGCCATCGCGACATCTACCCGGTGCGTTACTTCGTCATGGCGTCACGCAAGCCCGGCGTGTTCAACCTGGGCGGTGACTTGGCCATGTTCGCCCAGTCGATCAAGGACCGCGAACGGGACCAGCTCAAGGCCTACGCCCACGCCTGTATCGATGTGGTGCATGGCCTGGCCACCGCGTTCGGCCTGCCGATCGTGACCTTGTCGGTCATCACGGGCCAGGCGCTCGGCGGCGGGCTCGAAGCGGCGCTGGCGGAAGACTTCATCCTGGCAGACGAAGGCGCCCGCATCGGTGTGCCTGAGGTGGCGTTCAACACCTTCCCTGGCATGGGCGCCGTGTCGCTCCTATCGCGCCGTCTGGGCGACGCGCGCGCCGAGGAGATCATCGGCTCGGGCAAGGTCTACAGCGGCCAGCAGATGCTCGAGATGGGCGTCGTTGATATCCTGGCCCCCAACGGGGAAGCCGTGCCGACTGCGCTCGCGTGGATGACCGAAGGAGGCGCCGAGCGTTATGAACGGCGACTGGCGATCGCGCGGGCGCGCCGACGGTTCTTCCCGGTCTCCTACGACGAGTTGATCAAGATCACCGATCTGTGGGTCGACTGCTCGTTCGATGTAACGCCGCAAGATATCCGCCATATGGAGCGTCTTGCCGCCGCGCAAAAACGCATGCTCGCCAGCTAAGAGCTGGTTAACCAACGTTTTTTACGGGCCTTCAAGGCGCGTTCACTAAGTTGATCCGGCCGATAACTCTCAAGGTATCGGCGTCGGAAGGCTTTATGACGGACATCAACGCCTCGCGTTCGCCCAATACGACGCTGCCCGCCGAGGTCCACGCGGACCTGGTGCAGACGCTGTTCGGCACCGTGGGCTCTTTCGTGTCCGGTATCCTGGGCGGTCTTCTGGTCCCGATCGTGTCGTGGGCGCGCACCGGGGACCCGCTGTTCCTGGGCTCCACGATTGTCCTGCTGTGCCTGATCGCGCTTCGGCTTGCGGTGTTCTACGGCTACATGCGCCTGGACGCCCTGGGCAAGACAGCGCAGGCGTTCAAATGGGAGCGCCTCTACGGCATCGGCGCCGTCGGCTACATGACGGCTGTCGGCATGACAGCCGCCATCTTGTTCCACCAACGTCACGACGAACTGACCAACCTCTACGGTATCGTCATCCTGATGGGCTGCATCGGCGCGGTGGCGTCGCGCAACGCCGGTCGTCCGGCCATCGTCTATGGCCAGGTGATCGGCCTGTGCGCGCCCTTGGCGCTGGAGCTGCTGTTCGACTACAGCGTCTGGTACTGGGGCCTGGCCGCCATCATCGGCCTTGTGCTGACCTCGGTCCGGTCCACCACCAAGGCGTTGAACCTGATCCTGGTCAACGCCCTGATCAATGGCCGCGAAGCCGCCATCCAGCGCACCCTGTTTGGTTTGGCGCTCGACAGCATGTCCCATGGGCTGTGCATGGGCGACAGCGACGGCACGATCAGCGTCATCAATCGCCGCCTGAAGGAATTCTTCCACCTAGGCGAGACGTCAGGCCCCGTGCGCGTGGGCCAACTCGCTGACATGATCGCGCGGGCCGGGCGCCTGGCCCCGGCGCGCCGCGCGCTGTTCGTCGAAACCTGGGAAGACCACGTCAATCGCCAGACCTCCTCGACGTTCAGCGAGGTCATCGATGGCCGAACCTTCGACTTTCGCTGCGAGCCCAAGGCCACCGGCGGCTTCGTGGTGCTGGTCGAGGACGTGACCGCCCAGCGGCTGGCCTCGCTCAAGATCGAGCGCATGGCCCACTTCGACGATCTCACCGGCCTGCCCAACCGCATGCACTTCCACAGCCAGTTGCAGGCCGCCCTGCAGGAGCCGATCGAACCGGGCTGGCAACTGGCCCTGCTCAGCGTCGACCTCGACCAGTTCAAGGAAGTGAATGACACCCGCGGCCATCCGGTAGGAGATGACCTGCTGCGCATGGTGGCCAACCGCCTGCGCCACGCGTTGCAGGCCGACGACCTGGTCGCGCGCTTCGGCGGCGACGAGTTTCAGGTGCTGCTGCGCACGCCCACCGACAACCACGCGGTGGGCGCCATCGCCGACCGCATCATCGAGCGCCTGAGCCAAAGCTACCGGGTCGACGGTCATATCGTATCGGTGGGGGCCAGCATCGGCATCGCCCTGACCACGGGCGACGTGAACAACGCCGACGACCTGCTGCGCTCGGCCGATGTCGCCCTGTACCAAGCCAAGGCCGACGGGCGCGGCGTCTATCGCCTGTTCGACCCGTCGATGGACGCGGCGCTGCAGCGTAAGCGCGAGATCGGCCAGACCCTGCGCGACGCCATCACCAACGGCGCCCTTGAGCTGCACTATCAACCCGTGGTCGACACCCACACCGGCCGCGTGGTGGCGTGCGAAGCCCTGGTGCGTCTGCGCCGGCCTCACGGCGACCTGGTGCCGCCGGGCGAATTCATCGAGATCGCCGAGGAAACCGGCCTGATCGTGCCATTGGGCGACTGGGTGCTGCGTCAGGCCTGCCGCGACGCCGCCTCGTGGCCACGCCGCGTGCGCGTGGCGGTCAACTTCTCGCCCAAGCAGTTCGTGATCTGCAAGGACCTGGTCAACGACATTCGCGACGCCCTGCGCGAGTCGGGTCTGGAGCCCGGGCGGCTCGAGGTCGAGGTGACCGAAAGCACCATTATCGAGGCCAAGGACGCCTTGGCCATGCTGAGCGACATCTCGGCCATGGGCTGCAAGATCTCGCTCGACGACTTCGGCACCGGCTATTCCAGCCTGTCCTATCTGCGCCAGTTCCCGGTCGACAAGATCAAGATCGACCGCTCATTCGCCATGGACATCAAGTCGCGCGCCTCGCAGGCGGTGATAGGCTCGGTCTCGGTGCTGTCGCAGCTGCTTGACGTCGATCTGGTCATCGAGGGCGTCGAAACCTTCGAACAGCTGGCGGCGCTGAAAATGTGGAACGTGCACTTGGTCCAAGGCTACGTGTTCAGCAAGCCCAAGCCCCTGACCGACATCCGGCCGCTTCTGTCGGCCGCCGCCCCCTTCGCCGCCGACCCCTTCGCCGACCAGCCTGTCCAGTCGGTCGCCTGACGGCGCCAAGGCGCTCGGCGTTAAATCCGGCCGGTAAATCAGGCGATGCGCGCCTCGTCCAGATCGTCGGAAATCGTGGGGTGGGCGATGCGCTGTGCGCGATAGATGCCGTATGCGGAATTGTGCCGGCGCAACTGGCGCGCCAAGTGCTGTTCGACGCCGGAGACGCCGGAGCCTTCGGCCAGCACCGCCTTGACCAGCAGCAGCTCGCTCATCTCCCGGGCATCGAGCACCGCGCCCCGCTCCATCAGGCGCTCGGTCCTCACGAAGCCGATCTTCTGCGACAGAAAGCCGTAGGTGGCCAGGGAAGTTGTCGGATCGGTCGCGAAAGAGAACCGCCGGCCAGCCTCGGCGACGATCATATTGCAGGCCAGCGCCAGCTCCAGATCGGCGCCGGTCAGGTCCGCCCGCACCGACGCCACCGTCACCATCGGCGCGGTCAGGACCAGATTGGCCACCGCGTTGATCAGCTGCCCGAACCCTTCGCCCGCCTCGGAATCGCGCTCGATCTGATGGGCGAAGTCGAACACCAGATACTTCACCGGTCCGCGCCGGCCCGCCACGACATCAGCCACGATGCGGCGCAGGCCTTCCACGCACTCGTCATCGAAACCCGGGGCGAACTTGCTGATCATCAAGCCTTGCGCCGCGCCGAGGCGGCGTTCGATCAGGCCTTCGACCGGAGACTTCGGCATGGCCTTGAGGGCCGGAAAGATGGGCAAGGGCCCCCACCAATCGCTGTCGAGCGAGTCCAGAACCTGAAGCCTGCCCATGCCGCCGCTCCGCCACCCTGTCGCCTCGCACACGAAGCGCCGCCCAATCACACAACCCGCGTCGTACGCATTTCGCCTGCGACGGGAACACGATTAACACAAAATAAACCTAGACGGGAAGAGCAGCCGTAAGAAAATTTATCTCTTATTAACCCTCCCCGCGAATTACCGGCCGTTAACCATAAATATTTACTAAGGTTAATATTGCTCACATCTGACGATTCTAGGAAGAACCCGAGTAACCGCATGCGGCGTGTTGGCGCATAATATCGCTCACTGGGGCGGCGATGCACGCATGCGTTGAATAGGAAATCCGGACAAAGCAAGCATGACGCGCCCGCGCGCGCGGCGGCCGCCTGGGTTAGCGCCACGGACATTGGGGCCAGTCGCTTTCGCGTCAATCCAGGCCGGGCTTGGAGCGCAGCGACTTGATGCCCGCCCGGCCGGCCTTGCGCTCCAACCGCCGGACCTTGGAGCCGTAGGTCGGGCGGGTCGGTTTGCGCGCCTTGGGCTTGTGCGCCGCCTGGCGGATCAGGGCCAGCAGCCGCTCCAGCGCGTCCTGGCGGTTGAGCTCCTGCGAGCGGAAGCCCTGGGCGAACAGGACGATCACGCCGTCCTGGGTCAGGCGCGAGCCGGCTAGAGCCTCCAGCCTTCCGCGCACGTCCTCGGGCAGGGCGCGCGAGCCACGCACGTCGAACCTGAGCTCGATCGCGGTGGAGGTCTTGTTGACATGCTGGCCGCCCGGCCCGGACGCTCGCGCGGCGCGAAACGCCAGTTCGTCGTCGTCTAAAGCCAGGCCTGGCGCGACGGGGATCTTCACCGCGGCGGCTAGGGTCGCTGGCCGACAGCCTGGAGCTGAGCCAGACGCTCGCCCCCATCGGGCTGCAGCAGCAGCGCCTTCAGGCGGCTGGCCAACAGTCGGCGGTAGAGGTCGCAGGCTTCGTCGATGCCCCGCTGATCGTCGGCCCTCAGCGGGTCTTCCAGCGCTTCCTCGATATCGGACAGGTCGTCGTCGTCCTGGATCTCGCGGTGAAGCCCGACCGCGGCCTGGGCCGCATAGGCCAACTCCGGCCCAAGCGGCGCGCGCGGCGGGGTGACGTCCAACAGCAGCAAGCCATTGGGACCCTCCAGCCGCCCGGCGATATCCAAGGCGCCGGCGGCCTCGTCGATCAGGGCGTCGTTCATCGCGAAGGGCGGGCCTTTGGTCGATTGTGGAGTCATGCGCCCTCGCTCGAGCCGGGCCGCGCCCGGGCGCCGGCCAACAACTGTTCCCTAACCTGAAGCCGCTAGTCTCGTCGAGTTCGATCGTTTGGCCCCCGCACCATGGTTTCTGTCGAGAACATCCGCCCGCAGGATCTGACGGCCGCCGATCGCGACGCCTGGCGGGCGCTGTGCGCGGCCACGCCCGCCCTGCGCAGCCCCCTTCTGGGCCCCGATTTTGCTGAGGCGGTGGGCCGGCGCCGGTCCGACGCCTATGTGGCGGTCGCGCGGCGCGACGGCCGCGCCGTCGGCTTCCTGCCGCATCATCGGCGCCCGACCGGCTTCGCCCGACCGATCGGGGCGACCTTTTCCGACTACCACGCCCTGGCGGGCGATCCGGGCGCCCCCCTAGACGGACCGGAATTGCTGGCCGCCGCCGGCCTGCGCACGCTGCGCTTCAGCAATCTGATCGACCCGTTCGCGAGCTTCAGCGCGGTCGCCCAGACCGTCGACGAGGGCTTCGCCATCCACCTGGGGCCGGATGGGGCAGAGGCCTATCTGCAGAACATCCGGGCGGCGAACACCAAGCGGGCCAAGAACTGGCGGCGACTCGAGCACAAGCTGGACCGCGAAATGGGCGAGGTGAGCCTGATCGTGGACGACCGCAGCCGCGAAGCCTTCGAGACTCTGATCCACTGGAAGCGCCGGCAGCTGATCATGACGGGCAGGCACGACGTACTGCGTCCCGACTGGTCGCTGGGCCTGATGCGCGATCTGTTCGAAGCACGCGGGGGTCCGCTGGAGGGCCTGATGATGACTCTACGCGCCGGCGGCCGGGTGGTCGCGGGACACTTCGGCGTGCGGCTGGGCGATCACTTCCATTCATGGATTTCGGCGGCCGACCCAGAAGCGGCGGCGGTCGGCGCGGGCAACACCCTGATGCTGCGGGCGATCGCCGCCTTGCCTGAGGCGGGGCTGAGCCACTTCGACATGGGCCCCAGTCACGGGCACTACAAAGAACCGTTCTGCACCAGCCGCGTCGCGTGCGCGGCGGGCGTGGCCAACCGGGCGGGCGCGGGCTCAATCGGCCAGATCGGCCCGCGCGCCCTGGCCCTGGCGGCGGGCCGCTCGCAGGCGATGGCGCGGATGTTGCGCCGGATAGACCATATAGCCGCGACCGAGCTGTCCATCGGCGGGCGCGTGCGCGGCGTGGTCGAGGCGCTCTGCGGCCACGGACGGCGTCCGCACACCCCCGCCGAGGCTTGAGCCGCCATGGCTGGGCCGACTGTTTCGGTGGTGATCCCGACCCAGCGACGCGCGGAACCGCTCACGCTTGCGGCGGGCTCGGTCCTGCGCCAGCAGGGCGTGGACTTCACCCGCGTGGAGCTGGTGATCGCCGACAACGACCAGGCGCCATCCGCCCGCGCCGTGGCCGAGCGGCTTGCCGCCCAGGCGCCCTGCCCGGTGCGCTACGTTCATGAACCGCGGCCCGGCGTGGCCAATGTTCGCAACGCCGCCCTGGCGCAGGCCCGGGGCGAGCTGATCGCCTTTCTCGACGACGACGAGGAGGCGCCGCCGCACTGGCTGGCCGAACTGCTGAGCGCGATGCAGGCTCATGGATCGGACGTGGTGTTTGGACCCGTGCGCGGGCGAGCGCCCGCCGGCGTCATTCAGCACCGGCCTTATCTGGAGCAGTTCTTCTCGCGCGTGGGGCCAGCCGAAACGGGGGCGATCACGGGCTTTTACGGCTGCGGGAACAGCCTGGTGCGGCGCGCCGCCCTGCCCGATCCCCAGCGCCCGTTCGACAGCGCGCGAAACCAGACCGGCGGCGAGGACGACCTCTTGTTCGGCGGCATGAAAGACCGCGGCGCGCGCTTCGCCTGGGCGGCGCAGGCGTGGGTATGGGAGGATCCCTCGCCCGACCGGCTAAGGCTCGGCTACACGCTGAGGCGGGCCTTCGCCTACGGCCAGGGTCCGACGGTGATGAGCGCCGCCGGCGGACGGCCGTTTAAAGTCCTCTATTGGATGGCGGTCGGTCTCGCCCAGCTGGTCGTCTACGGCGTCCTGGCGGCGGGGAAATGCGCACTGCGCGCCCCTGACCGCGCCTACGCCCTGGACCGCGCGGCGCGCGGCTTGGGTAAGATCCTGTGGTTCCCGCCGTTCAAGTTCCGCTTTTACGGCCACGCTTCTGGGCAGGTTCGCCCGACGTCGGCGGATGGCGATCTGGCTGTGGCCAAGGTCTAATCAGCCGCCGCGCGCCCAGGCCTCTTCAGCGGCCGGTCTTCTGTCTGCGCATCTTACGCAGACGCTCGTGCTCGAGCTCCAGTAAGGCGATCAGCAGCAGCAAGCTGGCGATCAGGCACGCCATTAACGGCGGATGGGGAATACCAAGGCGAAGCCAGCGCGTGGCGTCGCCCGCGGCGATCACGTCCATGCCGAGCATCATGCCCAGCCCTAAAGCCGATCCACGGCTCGCGCCCGGGAGCAATGTGCGCAGCTCGCGCACAATGTCTTCGCTATCGATCATGCCCAGGCCCCGCCCGCTTCGGCGATCACGTTAGCAACACGACCCCGAGGCCTTAAGCGGGGATAGAATCCTGCGACGATTTGCGCCGCGACGGTCGACAGCAACCGAGGGCCGCGCCAGCGCGTTGGATTGGCGAACAAGGACAAATCCCATGCGCTCGATCCTGCTCTACTTCATTGGCGTGCCGATCCCGATCATTCTGCTTCTGGCGATGTGCTCGCACCATTTCTGACCTTGGCGGCATTCGTTCGATTCGGACCCATCGCCTGCCTTACATCCGGTCGCCGGCGTCGTTCCTGCCTGGGACGATGAGCCTCCGATCATCCAGGCCCCTGTCGACAGCTGCGGTCGATAGAGGAAATTGCGGGGGGGTGTGCGCCGTGGAAGGCGTCAAGGTCTGGACGATTGGCTCGGCCAGGACGTTACGCTCATGACGCCGGGTAGTCCGCCGGCGGCGTGGTGGACAATTCCTCGCCCGCGCCGCGCACAGGCGCCATCCACGTGACCAGGTCCCAGGCGTTGCGAATGGCCAGAAGCAGCATGATCATCAGCACCACGGCGAGGGCCAGCGGCGCCGCGTGCGCGTCGAACCACGCCAGCGCGGCGCAGGACAAAAGTCCCACATGGGCCGCGACGGGACCCGCGCAATAGCACCAAGCGTCGCTCCAATGAGGTTTTTCATTGGCGTTGAGCCATCGGAAGCGCCAGATCACCGTCACGCCGTGCGCCAGGCCAATCAGGCCGGCGGCGGCCAACGCGGCCCCCACGAACCCAGACTTGAGCCCCGGCGCCAGAGCCATAGCGCTCAGCACCAGCACCACCGACAGGTTGAACACCGTGGGCGTGGTATAGACCGCCGCGGCGCGCAGCATGCGCGTGCGGTCGCGGCCGGAGAACAGGGTGGCGACAATGAACAGCAGGCCGATCAGCGATCCGGCCGCCCCGCCGATCAAAAGGTAGAAGTTGTCCCAGCCCTCAAACATCGTCCCAGCCTAGCGGAGGCTCGCCCAGGCCCCCAGCCCTTTGATTGAAGATAGCCAACGTGACAGCGGGCAATATTTCCGCAAAGTCGCCGTCCGATAGCTCCGCGGGTCATCGGGACCCGCCAAGAGGAACGCCATGCAGGCCAGGCATCTGCCGACCATCAACCCCCGCTACTGGACCGGGATCGCCCTGGCCAGCATCTTCGGCACCAACATGGGCGACTTCTACGCCCACGAAGCGGGCCTGGGCCTGCTGGGCGGCCTGCCCATCCTGATCGGGCTGTTCCTTCTGGTGTTCATCGCCGAGCGCTTCGACAAGCTGACGCACGAAGCCTACTATTGGCTGTGCATCATCATCATGCGCACCGGCGCGACCAACATCGCCGACTACATGGCCGGGCGGCATGGCATGCATATCGACCGCCTGGTCCTCAGCCTCAGCTTCGGCGCGGCCATCGCCGTGCTAGCCTTGTGGGCCTATTCCGCCGCCCGGGCCAAGAACGAGCATCTCACGCCCAAATCCATGCCCGACACCGACGCGCGCTATTGGGTGACCATGCTGCTGGCCGGCATCTTCGGCACGGTGCTCGGCGACTATTTCGAGAAGACCATTGGCGAGAATCTCGCGGCTCTCGTGCTACCCTTGGTGCTGGCGGGCGCGCTGCTGCTCTATCGGCAGAAGGTCATGTCGGTGATCCTCGGCTACTGGCTGGTGGTGGGCGTGGCCCGCACCGCCGGCACCGCGATCGGCGATTGGTTCGCCGACAACAAAGCGGTCGGCCTGCCCCTGTCGACCCTCTGCAGCGGCTTGGTGTTCGTCGGGGTGTTGGTCCTGTGGCGCACCGGCAAGCGTCAGGACGACCCGGCCCTTGCGGTCTAGCGCTGTAAGGCGCTAGGCCCCGCTTCGATGCGTCTGGCCCGATAAGAGACAAGACCGGAACGCGTCCGGACGGAACCTCCGTGAGATCATCCATCGCGGCGGTGCGTGCCTAGACCACCAAAGCCGACGGCGCGACCGTGACCTCAAGCCGCACTGACAGCTAGGCTTCGCCCGGCTCATCCCGCGTTCGCGCGGATGAGCCGGACGCCGCTGGCGACGAGGACCGCCCTCAGTTGACCTTGGCCATGCCGAAATCGAGCTTACCCTCGCCCGCCGTGACGGCCACCACCTCGCCGTCGCGGATGTCTCCGGCCAGAAGCTTGCGGGCCACAGGATCGACCAGTTCCTTCTGGATCACCCGCTTGAGCGGCCGCGCGCCATAGACCGGGTCGTAGCCGCGCTCGCCCAGCCAGTGCAAAGCGGACGGATCGAGCGCCAGATTGATGCGCCGCTCGGCCAGGCGCTCCTCGACCCGCTGCAGCTGGATCTTGACGATCGAGTCCATCTGATTCCGCCCTAGGCGATGGAACAGGATGATCTCGTCGATCCGGTTGAGGAACTCGGGCCGGAAGTGGCGGCGCACCGCCTCCATCACGTGCGGGCGCGCGATCTCTACGCTCTCGCCGTCCTCCAGGCCCGCCAGATAGTCCGAGCCGAGATTGGAGGTCATGATGATCAGCGTGTTCTTGAAGTCGACCGTGCGGCCCTGCCCATCAGTCAGGCGGCCGTCGTCAAGCACCTGCAGCAGCACGTTGAACACGTCCGGGTGGGCCTTCTCCACCTCGTCGAACAGCACCACCTGATAGGGCCGTCGGCGCACCGCCTCAGTCAGGCTGCCACCCTCGTCATAGCCGACATAGCCCGGGGGCGCCCCGATCAGCCGGCTGACCGCGTGCTTCTCCATGTACTCCGACATGTCGATACGGGTGACCGCCTGCTCGTCGGCGAACATGAATTCCGCCAGGGCCTTGGTCAGCTCGGTCTTGCCCACGCCCGTGGGACCCAGGAACAGGAACGAGCCGATCGGGCGGTTTGGGTCCTGCAGGCCGGCGCGGGCGCGGCGCACGGCGTCGGACACCGCGACGAGGGCGTCGTCCTGGCCCACCACGCGCAGGCGTAGGGCGTCCTCCATGTGCAGCAACTTCTCGCGCTCGCCCTCGAGCATCTTCTCGACCGGCACGCCGGTCCAGCGACTGACCACCGCGGCGATCTGCTCGGCGTCGACCACCTCGGGCGTCACCTGGTCCTTGGCGGCGGCCTCAGCCTGCTCGAGCTGCTTTTCCAAGGCCGGTATCTGGCCGTACATGATCTCCGAAGCGCGCTGCAGGTCGCCCTGGCGCTGGGCCTGGACCAGTTCGGCGCGCAGCCGGTCGAGCGCCTCACGGGCCTGGGCCGCCGCGCCGACCTTGTCCTTTTCGGCGCGCCAGCGCGCGGTCAGGGCCTGGCTCTCCTCGTCCAGGTCGGCGATCTGGGTTTCCAGGTCGTCCAGCCGCGCCTTGGACGCCGCGTCGGTCTCCTTGCGCAGGGCCTCGCGCTCGATCTTCAGCTGCACCAGCCGCCGATCGATCTCGTCCAGGTGCTCGGGCTTGGAATCCACCTGCATGCGCACGCGGCTGCCCGCCTCGTCGATCAGGTCGATGGCCTTGTCAGGCAGGAAGCGGTCGGTGATGTAGCGATTGCTGAGCGTGGCGGCGGCCACGATCGCGCTGTCGGAGATGCGCACGCCGTGGTGCACCTCGTACTTCTCCTTCAGGCCCCGCAGAATGGAGACGGTGTCCTGCACCGTCGGCTCTTCCACGAACACCGGCTGGAAACGGCGGGCGAGCGCCGCGTCCTTCTCGACGTACTTGCGGTATTCGTCGACCGTGGTCGCGCCGATGCAGTGCAGTTCGCCGCGCGCGAGCGCCGGCTTCAGCAGGTTGGAGGCGTCCATCGCCCCATCGGTCTTGCCCGCGCCGACCAGGGTGTGCATCTCGTCGATGAACAGGATGATCGAGCCTTCGGCCGCCTGGGTCTCGTTCAGCACGGCCTTGAGCCGTTCCTCGAATTCGCCGCGGTATTTCGCGCCCGCGATCAGCGAACCCATGTCCAGGGCCATCAGTTGCTTGTCGACCAGGCTCTCGGGCACGTCGCCGTTGACGATGCGCAGGGCGAGGCCTTCGACGATGGCGGTCTTGCCTACGCCCGGCTCGCCGATCAGGACGGGATTGTTCTTGGTGCGGCGCGACAGCACCTGGATCGTGCGGCGGATTTCCTCGTCGCGGCCGATCACCGGGTCGAGCTTGCCGTCACGCGCGGCCTGGGTCAGGTCGCGGGCGTAGCGCTTGAGCGCGTCATAGCCTTCCTCGGCGCTGGCGCTGTCCGCCGTGCGGCCCTTGCGCAGGCTTTGGGCGGCCGCATCGATGCTGGATGGGGTGACGCCAGCCTTCTTCAGCACGCTCGCCGCGTCGCCGCCGTCCTTGGCGATAGCCGCCAGCAGCCGTTCGGTGGTGACGAAAGCGTCGCCCGCCGTCTTGGCGGCGCTCTCGGCCGTGGCGAACACCCGGGCCGTATCGGGTTTCATGTAAAGCTGGCCGGAGCCGCCATCGACGCGCGGCTGCTTAGCCAGCAGGGCGTCGGTCTCGGCGGCGGCCACCTCGGGCTTGCCGCCCGCCGACTGGACCAGCTGGCGCGCCAGCCCGTCCTTTTCCTCGAGCAGCACCTTGAGCAGGTGTTCGGGTCCGAGTTGCTGATGCCCGCGGGCGAGCGCCAGGCTCTGGGCGGACTGGATCGCCTGTTTGGCGCGATCCGAATAGACGTCGATGTTCATGCAGGCCCCATTCGATGGCGACATGGCGGGCCGACCCTATCAGGCGCCGACCCACTCTGGGGCTGCATTTAGGTGTGGCAATGGCGCCACACAAGGCCCCGCCATCGGCGGGCGCTCAAACCTCTTCGGTTTCGGCCGGAGCCGGGCCGGCGTCGCCCTCGAAGCTGCGCGGGGCGCGGCGACGGCGGGTCCGGCGCGGCTCGCTTTCCTCGGCGATGGCCTCGGGCGGACGGTCGGCGCGGGCTTGGAGGAAGGCCGGCGCCGGGCTCAGGCCGCCATCCTGCGAGCGCAGTTGATGGCCGCTGTCGCCAAGCGGCGCGGCGGCTTCGGGCTCGACCACCGCCAAGGGATCGCGCTCCTCGCGCGGCCGATCGGCGCGGTCGTAGCGGTTCTCGTTGCGGAAGCGGTCTCGGGGGCGATCGTCGCGCGGACGGTCGTCCCGGGGCCGGTCATCACGAGCACGGTCTTCACGGGGACGCTGCTCGTCCCGGGGACGGTCGTCGCGGGGGCGTTGTTCGTCGCGAGGGCGGTCGTCGCGCGGCCGTTGCTCGTCGCGCTGGCGCTGTTCGCGCCGCTCGCGGCCCCAGTCGCGCTGCTCGCCGCGATTCTGGTCGTTGCGGTTCTGGTCGTTGCGGTTCTGGTCGCGGCCTTGCTGTTCGCCGCGGCTCTCGAAGCTCTCGCCCTCGGCCGAGGTTTGGCCCTCGCCCTCGCCGCCGACCTCGCCGTCGGTGAAGCTGTTGGCGCCGTCGTCCTCGAAGTCGATATCCAGGCCCGAGCCGAACGAGTCGCGGCCGAGGAAATCGGACGGCGGACGCTGCGGCTGGAAGGCGCGCAGCACCCGGAAATAGTGCTCGGCGTGCTGCAGGTAGCCTTCGGCGAGCACCCGGTCGCCGCCTGACGCCGCATCGCGCGCCAGTTGCTGGTACTTCTCGAACACGTGTTGGGCGTTGCCGCGGATTTTCACCCCATCCGGGCCATTGGAATCGAAGGCCCGGTTGATGTTCTGCTGAGGCTTGCCACCGCCGCCACCGCCGGTGTTTCCACCTCGGTTGCGGCCGCGTTGCCGCTTCATACCCTTGAAATCTCTCATCTATCGCTGACCGTATCGACGCCGCTTGCGGACCGTCCCAAGCGCTGCGATCGAAATGTCTCTTCGGGAGTCTATGCTCGTGGCCGATGACGGCCGCGAGCCTCTCGACCCCCGGTTCCCATGCGGCGCACCGTAAACTTCGGTTGCGCCGAGCCGGTTGCCTCCGCGCTCCTTTTTAGAACGCTCAGTCCGACGATTTGGGTGAAGACAATCCTGATCTAACGAATGAGTCGAGGTTTTCCAAGGCCTTTATTGAAATTGAGCTTCAGCCCGGCTTGCGACCGAAGATCGCGCGGTCGCGCCCGCCCAGATCGCCCAGAACCTGCACCGCCGCGCCCCCGGCCTGGGTCATCATCGCCTTGACCGCCGCACCCTGGTCATGACCGATTTCCAGGGCGAACAGCCCCCCCGGCTTGAGCACGCGCAGCACCTCGGGGGCCAGCAGACGATAGGCGTCCAGCCCGTCGGCCCCGCCATCCAGCGCCAACCGGGGCTCGCGCTCGGCCACCTCGGGCTCCAGGCCCGCGATGTCGCCGGTGGGGATGTACGGCGGGTTCGAGACCACAATGTCGAAAGCGTCATCGGGCTGACCCTCGGTCCATGAGGCGTGCAGGAACGCCGCGCGGTCCTGCAGCCCCAGCAGCGCCGCGTTCTCGCGCGCCACCTCGATCGCCGCGGCAGAGACATCCACACCCACGCCGTGGGCCATGAGCCGCTCGGACAGTATGGCCAGCAGGATGGCGCCCGAACCGGACCCGAGATCGAGAATGTCGGCGGCCCCGTCTTCCTTCAGGCACTTGAGCACCGCGCCGACAATGGTCTCGGTGTCGGGCCGCGGCGTCAGTACGTCTGGCGTGACCTTCAGCTCGATGGTCCAGAAACCCTTGCGCCCCAGGATATGACTGACCGGTTCGCGCGCGATGCGCCGGTCGAGATAGGAATCGAGGGTCTGCACCTGCTCGGCGCTGAGCGCCCTGTGCGGATCGGTCAGGATGTCGGATCGGCTGGCGCCTGCGGCGGCCTCGACCAGCAGGCGCGCGTCGAGCACCGGCCCGTCGATTCCGGCCGCCTCGAGGCGCCGGCGCGCCCGGGTCCAGGCCTGGACCAGCGTTTCCGTCATGCGGCAATCATCCTCAAAAGCGCAACGCAACCGGTTCGCACTTGGCATGACCGGCGGCGGCGAACAAGGCTCGCGGCGCCGATCAGCCGGCGCGGCCGGCCTGGGCCGAAGCCCCCGACACCCGCAGGCGCACCCGGCTCAGCACCCGGGCCATCAAAGGCGCGGGGCCCAGGGCGCAGGCGATCAGACCCGCCGCCATCGGCGCCAGCCACACGATCCGCGCCTGATAGCGCGAAAAAGGTCCCGACAATATGCCGCACACCGCCGCGTTCACGGCCACCAGCGCCGCCAGGATCACGCAGGCGGCGGCCAGACGCACGACCGGATGGGCCCAAGGCCGCTCACGATCGAGCAAGGCCGCCATCACGTCGGCCCGGGTCAGACGCCACACCCCGTACAGAGCCGAGGCGAAGATCACCGCCACGTGCCACCACTTGAGCGGCGTGGGACTAAGCAGCGGGCGGCAACCCGGTCCGATCGGCTTGCACGCGCGGGCGTTGGGGATGAGGTCGACCAGGCGCGTGGTCTGCCAATACTCGTTGGCGAGGAACGCGCGCGGATCGCGCAAGGGGTCGTGCGACGACACCTTGGTCAACTGGCGCCACCAGTTGCGCAGCGCCGAGCCCAGCACCCCGGCCGGATCGAAGGCGATCACGCCCCGGATGAAGTCGCCCTGCTGCTGCTCCATCAACAGCTGATCAGGCGGCTTGACCATGTCGAACACGCCCAGCCCCGGCTTGTCCTCCCACAGGATGTCATCCGAGCGCGCCAGGGAATCGCCCTTGAAGCGGCAGACCACATACGGGGTGTCGGGTCCGGTGCAGACCTTCTCCAGATAGGCGCGGCCGGGCCCGTCGGCCAGCATGCGGGCCATAAGGAACGGCGGTCGGCCCAGCGCGTGGCCCGTGCGCATCTCGAAGGCCCCGGCATAGAGTTTGCCGGCCGCCATGGACACGAGCGCCGCCGCCAGCACCAGGGCCGCGCCCCGCACCGTCTGGCGCGCCGGCGCCTTGAGCAGCCAGAGCAAGACCATCGCCGGCGCAAGACACAGCAGCACCGTGGCCGAGTGGGAGGTGTGAAAGCTGAAGCTGGCCGCCATCAGGGCGGTCACGCCGATCTTGCTTACGCGGCTCAAGCGGTCGCCATAGGCCAGCAGCAGCACCATGCCCAGGCCCGCCAGACCTGCGAACACGTCGGGCATCATGAAAGTGGCGAACAACGGCAGGGTGGCGCCCACGGCCAGTCCCCCTGCCAGGGCCAGATAACTCCACAACGGGGCCTTGGGCGCGCACGCCCGCCAGGCCAGATAGATCATCCACGCCGCCGCCAGAGCCTGGATCGCCGCCAGCAGCCACGCCCCGCCGATCTTGTCGGCCGCGTAAAGCAGCAGGCCGTAATAGGGCGAGCGGGCGCCCATGATGGCCACGTCGATCTGGTCGTCGTCCGACACCGGCTTGTGCAGGCTGGCCCCGCCGGTGACGACCGCCTCCGGCAGGCTCTTGATCACCTGGGTCAGGTTCTCGCCCATCAGGTAGTAGCCGTCCGTGTCGAAGAACACCGAAGGCCGCCCGGCCAGGAACGCCGTCGACATCAGGATCAGCATGCCCGCGAACACCGCCGCCCAGGCCCGCCAGCCGGGCAGTCGCGTGTGCAGGAACTCCAGGGCCGCGCGCGGCGGACGCCCGACGCCGAGCCTGGAACAGGTTTTCGCGAACGAAGCCATGGCAAGGGCTTAGCGCGGGCCGAGCCGCCACGCCAGTCGCGGCGGGCTGCGGCGCCGCGACGCGAGCCGCTGGCGCGTTGCCGAGGCTAAGCCTAGGATGAGCGCTCAAGGTGTGGGCGAAAGAGCATTATTCCGCATGGATGACAGACCTGCCAAAGGGCCGGGCGCCGACTCCGGCGCCGGCTCGCGCCTTGGCGCGAACAGCGTGCTGACCAACAGCGTTCTGATCATCGCGGTCCTGAGCTGCTTCGCCGCCGCCCACTGGCTGCAGGAACTGCTGACGCCGCTGATCGTCGCGGTGTTCTCGCTGTTCCTGATCGACATCCTGGCGGACCAGGTTGGGCGGTGGGCGCCGCGCACGCCCGAATGGGTGCGGGTGGGCGCGGCCTTCGCCTTCATCATCATCCTGCTCGGCGCGTCCGGCGCCCTGATCTGGCGGGCCGCGCCACGGTTCAGCCTGAGCCTGGCCGAGGCCGCCCATCGCGGCCAGGACCTGGTCTACGACCTGTCCGACCGCCTGGGCCTGCCCCTGTCGGACAAGCCGCTGAGCGAGGCCATCGACTTCAAGTCCCTGGGATTCGGCCTGCTGTCGGCCATCCGACGCTTCGCCACCGGCCTTCTGCTGGTGATCGTGTACCTCGGCTTCATCCTGGCGTCGCGGCGCACCTTCGCCAGCAAGCTGGACCGGCTGTTCAAGACGGCCGAGTCGCGCAGTCACGCCGAGCGCGTGTTCCAGCGGGTGCGGCTGGGGGCGGAAAGCTATGTCGGCCTGCAGGCGTTCAAAGGCGCGCTACTGGCGCTGATCTTCTGGGTGGTCATGCGCCTGGCGGGCTTGGACAACGCCCTGTTCCTGGCCTTCCTGGCCTTCCTCGCCTCGTTCATCCCGATCATCGGGCCGGCCGCCGCCGTGATCCTGCCGGTGGCCCTATGCGCGGCCCAATACGATCTTGGCCTGCGCCCCGTGCTGATGGGCGTGGCCCTTGAAGCCACCGTCATCGCCATCGACAGCGTGCTGCTGCCGCGCCTTCAGGGCGAGCGGCTGGACGTGGATCCGGTGATCGTGCTGGTTTCGCTGGGGTTCTGGAACGCGATCTTCGGCATCACCGGCGCGTTGTTCTCCACCTTGCTGACGGTGGTGGTGATCGCCATCGTGTCGGAGGTGCCGCGCCTGCAGTGGCTGGCCGTCGTCCTGTCCAAGCGCGGCCATGGAAGCGCGAACACGGGCGGTGCCGCCCCCTAGTCGAAGCTGTCCTCCAGCGCCGCCAGTCGCGCGGCCTGGTCATCGGCGATCAGGGCGTTGATCACGTCGTCGAGCTCGCCCTCCATCACCTTGGGCAGGTTGTAGAGCGTCAGGTTGATGCGGTGGTCGGTCACCCGGCCTTGCGGGAAGTTGTAGGTGCGGATGCGCTCCGAGCGGTCGCCCGAGCCGACCTGGCTCTTGCGCGCCTCGGCCCGCTCGTTGTCCAGCGCCGTGCGCTGCATGTCGTAGAGCCGGGCCTTGAGCACCTTCATCGCCTTGGCGCGGTTCTGGTGCTGCGACTTTTCCGAGGAGGTCACCACCACGCCCGTGGGCAGGTGGGTAATGCGCACAGCTGAGTCAGTCTTGTTGACGTGCTGGCCGCCCGCGCCGGACGAGCGATAGGTGTCGATCCGCAGATCGGAGTCGTTGATCTCGATTTCTACGTCCTCGGCTTCGGGCAGCACAGCCACGGTCGCCGCCGAGGTGTGGATGCGCCCCTGAGTCTCGGTGTCGGGCACGCGTTGCACCCGGTGAACGCCGCTCTCGAACTTCAGCTGGCCGAACACCCCGTCGCCGGTGATCGAGGCAATGATTTCCTTGTAGCCGCCCATCTCGCCTTCGGACGCGCTCTCCACCTCCACCCGCCAGCCACGCGCGGCGGCGAAGCGCTGGTACATGCGGAACAGGTCGCCCGCGAACAGGGCCGCCTCGTCCCCGCCCGTGCCCGCGCGCACTTCCAGAATGGCCGAGGCGTTCTCGTCCTTGTCCTTCGGCGCCAGCAGCAGCGCCACGTCCCGCTCAAGGCCCGGCAGGCGCGCGTCCAGCGCCTCCAGCTCGTCGCGCGCAAGGGCCGACATATCCGCATCGTCCGCGCGCGCCATTTCCTCCAGCTCCGGCCGCTCGGCGCGTACGCGGCTGAGCGCGGCGACCGCGTCGGCCACGGGCTTGAGCTCGGCGTACTCCTTGCCCAGGCGTACGATCTCGTTGCCATCCGAGGCCGCGCCCATGCGCGCCTCCACCTGGTGGAAACGGTCGAGCACCTGATCGAGCTTGGCCTGGGGAAGGCGCATCGGGCATCCTTGCAAAGAGACGCGCTCTTAGCGCAGGCGCCGCCGCCTTGTCGAACCCCCTGGACCGGTCAGCCGACGGTGATCGGAACCTGATCGGGCGGCAAGGCGTCCGCGGGCAGCAGGAAACGCACCCGGCGCGCCTTGAAATCGACCGACACCCGGTCGAAGTGGCGCAGCACGTCCATGCCCAGCAGCATGGCCGGACGGGACTGCAGGCCAAACTCCTCGAACGCATGCACATCAGCGTAGGCGACCGGCAGGTTGAACAGCTGAACCCCGCCCACGCGCACGCGCGGCAGGACGTCGAAGTCCGCGTCGGCCGCCACGCCGGTCACGCTGATCACCTGGCCGACCGCCACTTGCTCACGCCGCTTGCGCTGAACCAGGGCCCGGAATCGCGAATTGGCGATGGACGCCTCTCCCCCCGTGTCGATGACCACGTAAAGGTCGGTGTCGTCGAAGGACGAATCCACCAGGATCAGCTGGCCATAACGGCTGCGCGCGGACACCACCACCTCGCCCGGTCCGTCGCGGGCCGAGGAGGCCAGGATGCTCATCTGTTTGGCCCGGAAATCCATCACGATCTTCTGGTCGGCCAGGGCGTCGATCCCGAGCAGCCCGTCCGCGCCGATGTCTTCGCGCTTGAACACCGGCGCGCGCAAATCGCGCGTTTCGCGCACGCCGACGCTCAACCGCCCCACATTGACGCTGTCGGCGACGCCCTGGGCTGTCGCCGTCTGGACCACCAATTGGCCGGCCGACACCAGCCCCAGAGTCTGGACCAGAGCGTCGGACACCGCCGACCGGTTCGAGCCGGTATCGACGATAAAGGCGTAGGGGCCTTTGCCATCGACCATGACCGGCACGGTCATGCGGTCCTGCAGGTCCTTGGCCGCGACCACATCGGGGGCGGCCGCGTCGCCGACGGGCGGCGTGGCGGGCGCAAGAGGCGCAGCGGAAGCAGCGGGCTGAGCGCGCGCGCACCAGGGCGCCAGGATGGCGCCGACGGTCAGCAGACCGGCCGCGCGGCGCCGTGAAAACCGGCCCGTCACGCTTTCGGTCTGGTTCGACGCGCTCATCGGGGCATCATAGCGCCAAGTTGGCCGAACGGCGATATGCCTGTCCCAGGCCAGAGGGCCCGCTTAGCTGGCCAGTTTCTCGACCGGGGTCTGGCTCGCCGCGAGCTGCCCATGCGCCGCGCCGTTCAGATAGACGTAGAACGCCTGCGGCTCGGAAACGTCGACCACGAGGCCCTTGACCGCAACCGGCGCGCGATAGGATTCCCCCGCAGCCAACTGCCGGGCGAAATAGACCGTCCCGTCCGGGCCGCGCACAACAAGCGAGGCGGGCTTTGCGGCCTGAAGCGTCACCGGCGACTGGCCGGCCGGCGCGCCAAAGACCGCGCCCTTGGCGACGAATTGCGCCGGCTCGGCGATAGCGTCGGTCTGCGGCGCGGCGGAGGCCGAGACGGGCGCCAGGCCCGGCGTGATGTAGGGCTTGGGAACGTCGGATTCGGGCGGCGCGGGCTGGGCCGCACCGACCGGCACCGGGCCGTGCAGCGCCACCGGAGACGCGACCGCCAGGACCGGCGCGGGCGGCGATGCGGGGCCGTCGCCGGCGACCGCATGTTGCGCCACGTTCCAGATCAGCACCGCCGTGACCACCACGCCCGCGGCGCCCGCCGCCACCGACAGTCGAGGATCGCGCTGACGGCGCACGCCGGTCGGCGCCTGCAGAGGGGCGTCGTCGGACGGAGCACATTGCTTGAACTTGGCCACCACGGCGTCAGGGTCGACGCCCAAAACCTGGGCGTAGGCGCGCACATAGCCGATGGCGAAGGGACGAGAAGGCAATTGGTCGAGACGCATTTCCTCGAGCGCCGCGAGGTAAGCGCGACGAATCCGAGTGACCTCGGCGACGTCTTCCAAACTCAGACCACGAGATTCGCGCAGCGCCCGCAGCGCCCCGCCAAACCCCTCACCGCCGCTCATAAACGGTACGATCCCCTCGCTGATCTCACCGCCGACGGCCTGAACCATCGGCCCGATCTCCCCAGCTGTCGCGCCAGTCCCCTCATGCGCGACCACTGTTGTTTCCGTTCGAAACGTCTTGCCCAAGACCGTCCGCCCCATGTTTGGGGCGAAGGTACCGTCAATTTTGTTAAGAACGCTTTGTCGATACCAAGCAATTCCACCAAATTCAACGGCTTAAACTGCGACATAAAGCTTACGGGCCAGGGTCTCGATCTCCGATCGGAGCGACCCTGAGGAAACCTTAAGGAGATTCGTGACGCCGCGGCGAGCCGCCTCGCGGTCGAGCGACAGCACCATACGCTTGACCGGCCCGACGCCTGACGGCGGCATGGACAGGCGGTCGAACCCGAGAGCCACGAGAACGAAGGCTTCCAACGGCCGGCCGGCCATTTCTCCGCATACCGACACCGGTGTGCCGGATTCCGCGCAGGCGTCCTGGATCGTCTTCATCACCCGCAGCGCCGGCGGTGAGAGGAAGTCGTAGCGCTCGCTGACACGGGTGTTGCCGCGATCCGCCGCGAACAGATACTGCATCAGGTCGTTGGTGCCGACCGACACGAAATCGACCATCGGCAACAGCGCGTCCAGGTGCCACACCAGGGCCGGCGCCTCGACCATCACCCCCACGCGCAGCACGCTCGGCGTGGCCCGGCCGCGCCGCTCGGCCCAGGCCATTTCGTGATCGACCAGGGACCGGGCCGCCTTGAATTCCTCGACCGTTGTCACCAGCGGGAACATCACCCGCAGCTCGCGTCCCTTGGCCGCCCAGATTAGCGCGCGCAGCTGCAACCGCAGCAGGGCTGGACGGTCGAGGCCCAGCCGCACCGCACGCCAACCGAGGGCGGGATTTTCCTCGCGCTCGGCCTCCAGATACGGCAGCACCTTGTCGCCGCCCAGGTCCAGGGTGCGGAAGGTCACCGGCAAGTCGCCCGCGCCGTCGATGACGTGGGAATAGAGTTGGGTCTGCGCTTCCAGCCGGGGCAGCTGCTCGGCCACCATGAACTGGAATTCGGTGCGGAACAGGCCGATGCCCTCGGCCCCGGTCTCGTGCAGGATGTCGACGTCAACCGCCAGGCCGGCGTTCATCAGCAAGGTGATCTTGGCGCCGTCGCGGGTGATGGCCGGTGTGTCGCGCAGGCGGGCGAATTCGGCCCGGCGCTGGTTGCGCGTCTCGATCCGTGACAGCACCGCCTCAATCACGTCAGGGCGCGGCCGCAGATAGGCCTCGCCGCTGTCGGCGTCGATGATGACCCGGTCGCCCTCCGACACCCGGTCGCGCAGGCCCGGCAGGCGGCCCATCAGGGGAATGTCCATCGCCCGGGCGATGATCGCCGCGTGGCTGAAGCCCGAGCCCTCTTCGAGCAGCACGCCCTTAAGCTTGGTGCGGTCGTATTCCAGCAGGTCGGCGGGCCCGAGATTACGCGCGATCAGGATGGCGTTGTCGGGCAGGATGCGCGCGCCCGTCCCCTTGCCCGACAGGTGGCGCAGCAGCCGGTCGTTCAGGTCCTCCAGATCGTGCAGCCGCTCGCGCATGTAGGGGTCGCGCGCCTGGCTGAGGCGCGCCCGGTGTTCCGAGCGCACCCGGTTGACCGCGGCTTCGGCCGTCAGGCCCGAGCGCACCGCCTCCTCCAGCGAACGGTTCCACCCGCTGGAATGGGCGAACATGCGATAGGTCTCGAGCACCTCGAACGACGGGCCGACGATGCCGTGCTGGCCATCGAGCATGGTGTCGATCTGGGCCTGCAAAGCGCCGATCGCCTCGGCCAACCGCTCTTCCTCGCGTGTGGCGTCCTCCGACAGCAGTTGCTCGGAGGCGACCGGCGCCTCATGCAGCACCGCCTCGCCGTAAGCCAGCCCCTCCGCCAGCTTCAGACCCTTGAGACGCTCGGGCTTGTGCGGCGCGATCTCGACGCCCTTGAGCTCTTCTTCGCCGACCAGTTCGCCGCCCGCCACCATCTCGGACAGGACCATGGCGATGATCTGCAGATCCTCGACCTCATCGTCGGTGTAGACGCGCTCGGTGCGGTTCTGCACCACGATCACCCCGATCGCCCGGCCGCCACGCAGCAGCGGCACGCCGAGGAAGGCGTGGTAGGGATCTTCGCCCGTTTCGGGCCGGTAGGAGAACGAGGGATTGTTGGGCGCATCCGCCAAGTTGAGCGGCCGAGCCAGGCGCATGATCTCGCCCACCAAACCCTCGCCAGGCTTCAACCGCGTATTGTGCACGGCGTCGGGATTGAGGCCCTCGGTGGCGAAAAGCTCCAGATCGCCGGTGGCGCGGCGCAGGTACAGGGAACAGACCTCGGCCACCATCGACAAGGCGATGATCCGCACGACCATGTCGAGCCGCGCCTGGGCCGGGCCCCCGCTCGCCAGGGCTTCGCGAATCTGGCGCAAGAGGCTGCGCGGTCCGCGAGCGGCAAGGCCTGTGATCGCCATCGAGTCTCCTTGGTTGAGCGCCTTCTAGCCTGTCGCGGCCGATGGCGGGAGAGGCCCTGTCTGGATTGAGGTCGTTTGATTGGGGTCTGCGACGAAGCTACGGCGAATTTGCTCCCAACGCAGCAGCGGTGACGGTTGTCTGGTATCCCTCGGCGGTTATGCTCTGAGTTGAGTTCACCCAAGGTGCTCCACTATGGCTTATGGCGGGCGCTCCCCGGACCGAGTCGATACGATGGCCCCACCCGAAGCCGGCGCGGATTTCGAGCGCTTGGCGCACGCTATCGAACTGCTCAGCGCCACACGCAATCCTGCCGAGGTGATCGAGATCGTGCGGCGATCGGCGCGAGGCCTGTCGGGCGCCCGCGGCGTGGCGGTGGTGCTGCGGGATGAGGATCGCTGCCACTATCTGGCCGAGGACTCCGACGCGCCGTTGTGGGCCGGCCAGAAGTTCCCGGTCACCGCCTGCATCTCGGGCTGGACCATGCTCAACCGCCGCGCGGCGGTTGTGCCCGACATCTTCGCGGACCCGCGCATTCCCCACGACGCCTATCGGCCCACCTATGTGCGCAGTCTGATCATGACCCCGGTGGGAGACGAAGCGCCCTTCGCGGCCATCGGCGCCTATTGGGACGAGGTGCGCGAGCACAGCCCCGAAGTGGTGAATGTGCTCGCGGCCCTGGCGCGCTCCGCCGCGACGGCGTTCAAGAACATCCAGCTCTACAATTCGCTGCGCCAGGAAGCTGAGCGCTACGACGAGCTTTATCGCCAGGCGCTTCAGTCCGAGCGGCGGCTGCAGGTGATGGTCAACGAGCTCAATCACCGCGTGAAGAACTCCTTGGCCATGGTCCAGGCGATCGCGGCCCAGAGCTTCCGCGCCGCCGGTTCGGCGACCCAGGCCCAGGAAGCGCTGTCGGGTCGGATCCAGGCGCTCGCCGCCGCCCATGACGTGCTGAACGAGACGCGCTGGGAAGACGCGGACCTGCATGAGATCGTGCAGGGCGCGGTCGGCCCCTATTTGGGCGAAAGCCCGCCGCGGATCACGATGCAAGGGCCGCCCCTGCGCATATCGCCCAAGGCGGCGATCTGCCTGTCGATGACGTTGCACGAATTGGCGACAAACGCGGTAAAGTACGGAAGTCTGTCCAACGACCGGGGAACCGTTAAGCTGGTCTGGGCGCTTTGCCCAAACGATGATGCGGGACCTCAGACCTTGACTCTCGATTGGACGGAGACCGGCGGCCCGCCGGTGAACACGCCGGAACGGTCCGGCTTCGGCATGCGCCTTCTGCGGCGCGGCCTGCCGGCCGACCTGAACGGCACGGTCGATATCGCCTTCGCCCTGGCGGGCCTGACCTGCCGGATCACCGCCCAAATCGACGCGCCGCCGCCGATGGGCGCGGAGGCGTGGCGATGACGGCCCCAGGCGCGATCGCCGCCGGCCGGCGCATCATCGTTGTCGAAGACGAGATGATGATCGCCATGCTGCTTGAGGACATGCTCGCCGACCTTGGCCACACGGTGGTCGGCGTCGCCGGCCGGCTGGACAGCGCGCTCGACCTGGCGCGCACGGCCGAGGCCGATCTGGCCATACTGGACGTGAACCTCAGCGGCGAAGCCTCGTTTCCGGTGGCCCAGGTGCTGTCCGACCGGGGCCTGCCCTTCATGTTCGCCACCGGCTATGGCGCGCTCGGCATCGAGGCGCCGTTCCAAAGCGCCTTGACCTTGAAGAAGCCCTTCGTCCTGTCCGACCTGTCCAAGGCGCTCGATAGCCTTGCGGCCTGACCTTGACGGCTGACCTTAGAGCTGGTCGAGGCCATAGGCGGCGTGCAGGGCGCGCACGGCCAGTTCGGTGTAAGCGGCGTCGATCAGCACACTGATCTTGATCTCCGATGTCGAGATCACCTGGATGTTGACGCCTTTTTCGGCCAGCGCCCCGAACATGGTCTTGGCCACGCCCGCGTGACTGCGCATGCCGACGCCGATCACCGAGACCTTGGCCACATCCTCGTTGACCGCCACTTCGTCGAAGCCGATCTCGGCCTGGGCGCCCTTGACGATCTCCACCGCGCGCGCGGCGTCGCGCTTGCCCACGGTAAACTCCATGTTGGCCGAGCCGGCGGTGCGCGCGTGGCTCTGCACGATCATGTCGACATTGACGTTGGCGTCGGCCAGGCGGCTGAAGATGGCCGAGGACACGCCTGGATGGTCCGGCAGGCCGTAAAGGGTGACCTTGGCCTCGTCGCGGCTATAGGCCACGCCGCTCACGATACGCTTTTCCACGATCTCCTCCTCGTCGCACACGATGGTGCCCTGCCCGGGCGCTTCGCCCGGCTCGACGAAACTCGACAGCACGCGCACCGGCACGCGCTGGGCCATGGCCAGCTCCACCGAACGCGTCTGCAAAACCTTGGCGCCCAGCGAAGCCATTTCCAGCATCTCCTCATAGGAGACCTTGGCCAGCTTGCGCGCCCGTTGTTCGATGCGCGGATCGGTGGTGTAGACCCCGTCCACGTCGGTGTAGATGTCGCACGCCCCGCCCACCGCCGCGGCGACGGCCACGGCGCTGGTGTCAGACCCGCCGCGCCCGAGGGTGGCGATGCGGCCGTCGCGCGTCACGCCCTGGAAGCCCGCGATCACCGCCACTTCGCCCGCGTCGAACGCGGCCAGAAGATTATCGGCGGGAATCTCGTCGATCCGCGCCCGGCCGTGGGCGTCGTCGGTGATGATCGGCACCTGCCAGCCCAGAAACGAGCGCGACTTCAGGCCCATATTGCGCAGGGTCATGGCCAGCAAACCAGCCGTGACCTGCTCGCCCGACGCGACCACCGTGTCGTATTCGTCGTCGGACGGGGTCAGGCCAGCCGCCGCGGCGCCCGCGCCGTCGGTCCAGGCGACCAGCTCGTTGGTCTTGCCCGACATGGCCGAGACCACCACCGCCACCTGATGGCCGGCCGCGACCTCCGCGGCGACCAGGCGTCCCACACGGCGGATCCGCTCCAGATCCGCCACCGAGGTCCCGCCAAATTTCATCACCAGCCGCGACACGCAGCAGTTCTCCCGCTATGGCTGCCGGAGCGGGAGCGATCCCGCCTTCCAGCGCAAGGGCGCCCTTCTAGCGGCGCTGGGCGCGGGCTGCAATTGCCAAGGCTTGAAGGATAGCCGCAGACATGTCCGCCGCATCTTCCCCATCGAGCATCGACGACGCCGAAGTGGCCCGGTTTTCGGCCCTCGCCGCAAAATGGTGGGACCCGAACGGCGAGTTCCGGCCTCTGCACAAGTTCAACCCCGTGCGCCTGGCCTTCATCCGCGACGAAGCGGCGCTGAGGTTCGGGCGCGACATGGCCGCGCGCCGTCCGTTCGAGGGCCTGCGCCTGCTCGACATCGGCTGCGGCGGGGGTCTGCTGAGCGAGCCGATGGCGCGGCTGGGGTTCGCGGTGACCGGCGTGGACGCCTCGGAACGCAACATCGGCACCGCACGGGCCCACGCGGCCGAACAGGGTCTCGACATCGATTACCGCGCCTCCACCGCCGAGGCCCTGATCGAACAGGGCGAGCCGCTGTTCGACGTGGTGCTCAATATGGAGGTGATCGAGCACGTTGCCGATCCGGGCGCCTTCCTGCGCGACTGCGTGCGCCTGCTGGCGCCGGGCGGGGTGATGATCCTGGCGACACTGAACCGCACGCCCAAGTCCATGGCGCTGGCGGTGATCGGGGCGGAGTACATCCTGCGCTGGCTACCCGTCGGCACCCACGACTGGAAGAAGTTCATCAGGCCGGCCGAGGTGCTGGACATGGTGGCGGGCGATCCGGTGCAGGTCGCCGGCCCCTTCGGCGTCAGCTACGCCCCTCTCACCGGGCGCTGGTCGCGTTCGAGCGACGTCGAGGTCAACTATATGATGACGATCGACAAGGACGCCGCGGCCGAGCCGACCGCCTAGGTCCGCGCCCGCTCCACGATCATCGCCTTGACCGCATCCAGCGCCGCCTGCACCGGCGCGCGGCGGTAGTCCCACATCGGGTCGTCAGGCGGCGGCAGGAGGGCCATGGTGGCGTTGGCCTCGAACAGCACCAGGTCGCCGTCCGCCGACAGGGCGAAGTCCACCCCGCCATAGTCGAGCCCCAAGGCGGCCCGCACCCGCTGGAGCGCCGCCATGGCGCGCGGGCCGATCACGCCGGGCATGTCGGCCAGGAAGGCGGCGTCCTCGGCGCGGTGTTGGGGCGAACGCGCCATGTCGGCGGTGAAGTAGTGCACCTTCCACGCCGACGAGACCGCCAGGTGGAGCGGATAAAGCCGGCCGTCGATCATCATCGCCCGGTACTTGCGGTAGGCGCCGTCCGGCCCGCGCGTGTCGAAGAAAAGCATCACCATCGCCTGCTCGCCCGGCAGGCGCGCCAAGGCCGGCGACAGGTCTTCGATAGCGTCGACCCGCTCGAAGTGCTGGCCGGTGTGATAGCCAGGCGCGCGGACGGCCACTGGCAAGCACAGGCCGAGCGCCTCCAGCGCGGCCGCGCTGTCCACCGCCGCCGCTTCGTCGCGGCCGAGCAGGACGTTGGCCGGCGCGATCACGCCCTCCAGCCCGGCCAGCCGGCGGGCGTTGGCGGTCCGCCCCGTTGCGAGCACGCGGCCAGGAGCGTTGATCACCGGCCGATCTGTGCGGCGAACGAGCCGCTCGGCGCCCTCCAGCGCCTTGGCGCACAGGTCCGCGTCGCCGATGGCGTTGAACACGACATGGTGCGGCGGCAGGGGCTGGTCGGGGGCGAAGAACTGCGGCGCCAGGGCCGTGACCTTGAACACCCCAGGGTCCAAAACGGGGCCCAGCGGAATGTCGCCGTCCACCCCGGAGATCAGCAGCAGTACTTCGATCGGCGACTTGGCGCCGAAGAAGGGTTGGGTGATCACCGGCTGCGCTGCGAATCCCGCCTGCAGATGTCGCTCGGCGGAGGTGTGATCGCCCGCCGCCGAGGCCAGACGGGCCAGGCCGCGATGGCCGGGCGCGAAATCGGGCCGCGCGCGCAGGGCTGCCTCGAACGCCAGGCGCGCCGCCTCGGTTTCGCCCGTCTCCATCAGGCTGTTGGCCAGGTTGACCTGCGCCAGCGGATCGTGCGGGTGATGGCGCGCCGCCTCGGCGTAGAGCGTGCGCGCGGCGCTGCGGAACCCGTGGGCGTGGACCAGGGCGCCAAAGTTATTGAGCGCCTGCAAATGATCGGGCTTGAGCGCCAGCGCCGCCAGATAGGCGGCCTTGGCGTCGTCGAACCGGCCGGCCGCCGCCAGCGCATCGGCCCGGGCCACAAGGACTGAGGCGTCCTCGGCCATCGGTCAGTTCAGTTCGTCCTTGGCCTTGGGCTTGGGGGGCAAGGCGGCGACCGGCACGCCGTCCTCCACCAGGGCCTTGACCTCGGCCCGCGTGGCCTCGCCGTAGATGCCGCGTTCCTCAGACTGGCCCTCGTGGATCGCGCGCGCCTCCTTGGCGAAGGCGTCGCCCACATAGTCGAAGTTGTCCTCCACCGCCTGGCGCACCTTGGCGGCGGCCTGCATCGCCATCTCGTGCACGGTCTGGGGCGAAGGGCCGACGCCCCGGCGCTTGGTTCCGGCCACAGCGGGGGCCATGATCGCCTTGCGCACCGCCGCCGAGCCGCACAGCGGGCACTGCAACAGCCCGCGCGCGTGCTGGTCTTCGTAGTCAGCCGACGAGCCGAACCAGCCCTCGAAGGCGTGATCGTGCTCGCAGGTCAGGGCGTATTTGATCAAGACGCGGCCTCAGGCGGCGCAGCGAAAGCGCGTTCGTTGGCCAGGGACGGGATCGCCTGGCGCGTCTGGGCCACAGCGTCCAGGTCGAGGTCGACCACCACCACGCCGGGTTCGTCGCCCTTGATCTCGGCCAGCACCCGCCCCCAGGGGTCGATGGCGATGGAGTGGCCCCAGGTGGCGCGGCCGTCCTCGTGCCGGCCGCCCTGGGCGGGCGCCAGCACGAACACGCCGTTCTCGATCGCGCGGGCGCGCAGCAGCACTTCCCAATGCGCCTCGCCCGTGGGCCGGGTGAAGGCCGCGGGCACGGCGATGATCGACGCCCCAGCCTTGGCCAGCGCGCGGTAGAGGTGGGGAAAGCGCATGTCGTAGCAGATGGTCAGGCCCAACAGGCCCCACGGCGTCTGAGCCAGCCGCGCCGCCTCGCCCGGCTCATACAGCGAGGATTCGCGGTACCGCTCGCCGCTCGGCAGGTCCACGTCGAACATGTGCACCTTGTCGTAGGTCTGCACCACCTGGCCGTCCGACGCGATCAGCATCGCGCGGTTGGCGGCCTTGCCCTCGCCCTTGGCCACAAGGGCCGAACCGATCAGGATCCACACCTTCAACTCGGTGGCCAGCGCCCGTACCGCCACGACGAACGGATCGGTTTCCGGCGGCTGCAGCACCTTGGCGATCTCGGCCCGGCTGCGCTGCAGAAGATTGGATCCCTCGGGCGTCAGGATCAGTTCGGCGCCCTGGCTGGCGGCCTGGCGGATCAGGGGCTCGATCTCGGCCAGGGCGGCGGCCTGGGTGGCCGGGGTGCGGGTCTGGACCAGGGCGACGCGCAAGGTCATGCGGCGATCAGGGGATCGAGTTCGCCCCGGCGATCCAGGGCCATCATGTCGTCACAGCCGCCGATGTGCCGTTCGCCGACGAAGATCTGCGGGAAGGTCGACTTGCCGCCCGAGCGCTCCGTCATTTCCTTCCGCTTGGCCGGGTCCATGCCCGCCTCGATCTCTTCGAACGCGACGCCCTTCTGGGTCAGCAGCGCCACAGCGCGGGCGCAGTAGCCGCAGAACGGGCGGGTATAAATGGTCACCTTGGCCATGAAACGGTCCACCGACTGATTGATACTGCCCTTCATATAGAGAGGTCGGCCGCTTCGCGCACCCTGGCGACGACCGCCACGTCCACCGCCGCCGCGCCGGCCTTGAGCAGCACGCGCGCGCAGGCCTCCGCCGTGGCCCCGGTGGTGAAGACATCGTCGATCAACAGGATGCGCTTGCCCTCGACCTTGGCGCCCTTGGGTACGGAGAAGGCGCCCTGCACGTTGCGCCGGCGGCCCGCGCCCGAGCGCCCGGCCTGGCTCTCGCCGCCGCGGCGCGCGAGCAGGCCCGGGCGATAAGGAATCTTCAGGCGCGTCGCCAGGGGCCGGGCGATCTCGGCGGCCTGATTGTAGCGCCGCCGGATCAGGCGCAAGGGCGGCATAGGCACCGGCGTAATCGCGTCGGCCTCGGCCAAGAGATCGGCGGCCGAGCGGCTGATCCAGCCGGCGAACAGGGTCGCCAGATCCAGGCGGTCGGCGTGTTTGAACTGCAGGATCAGATCGCGCGACGCCTCGTCGTACAGGCACGCGGCCCGCGCCCGGCCAAAGGCGCGCGGGCGCGCCTCGCACGCCGCGCAGCGCACGCCGAGGCCAAGGTCATAGTCAAACGGCGTTCCGCACCCGTCGCAAACAGGATCATCGAGAAAGCGGATTTTCGACCACGCTTCGGAGGGCAGACCCGCAGTCAGAGTGCGGCCCGAGCCGTCCAGCGCATGATGCGGAAACACCAAGTCCTGCGCGCCTCGCAGGCTTTGAAGCCAAAAGGATTTCGCTCCCGCTATCATCCGCTAGCTGATATTGGCAGCGCGCAGAGATTGTATGGCTTTGAGGAGTTTTTTAGAACCAAAACAACGCACTGCTTCGATACGGCCATCGTGTTCAAGTTCGATAATGCTTGTGAGGAGCCCAGCTTTCCATTTCACGTCAGATATGGCGCGCCAGGGAAGTTCAAACCCATCAGTTCCGGTTTGGATAAGTCGGTTACCCCAATTCGCCGTGAATTGAATCCTATCTTCAAACACGAGAAGCCTACCGCCTACCCACAGCTTTCCTTCTTGGAACGCCCGCAGCAGATCGAGTGAAAAGCCGATTGTTGGCATAAATCTGCGAACAGCAGGTTTGATATCTGCTGCCGCAATAAGCGCATTCGCTGCCTTCGACGCGACTAGTCTTCCAGCCATCAGCGACCGTTAAGTGCTCAGGAGCCCGCGTTGGCCCGCGACCAGAACTATGTCTCTGGTGGAGCTTGCCGACAAGCGAACAACGCCAGCTTCGGACAGGACGAGGCGAGCATCTCCGTCTGTATGATTTGATAATCAAAAAGAGGGCTTATCCGCAGCCATCGCACACCGGCGCCTCCAAAAAGCGGGTGCGCGCCCAGGCTTCGGGCGACAGGCCCGCGCTCAGCGACCGGCCCGCGCCGTCCAGGGCGTGATGCGGAAACACCAGATCCTGGGCCGCGCGCGCGCCTGAGCGCCACAGACCCTTTGCCAGGATCGGCGCGGCGGCGCATGAGTGCGCCAGTTCCAAGGACCAGACCTTCGCCTTACCGAGCATGAGCGCCCCGCCCCGCCTCTTCGATCGCGCCCTGCACCGCCTGCGCCTGGACCGCGCGGCGTCGACCTTCGGCCACGCCGACTTCCTGAAAGCCCGCGCCGCAGCCGACATGGTCGAGCGTCTGGAAGCCATCATGCGCAGCTTTCCGGTGGCCGTCGACCTCGGCGCGCGCAAAGGCACGTTCGCGGCGGCGCTGGCGCAAAGTTCAGCCGCCGAACGGGTTGGGCTGTTGATCGAGGCGGACCTGTCGGGCCGCATGCTACGGGGCCGCTCTGGCCCGCGCCTGCAGGCCGACGAGGAGGCCCTGCCCTTCGCGGACGAGAGCCTGGACCTGATCGTCTCGGCCCTCACCCTGCACTGGACCAACGACCTGGTCGGCGCCCTGATCCAGATCCGCCGCGCGCTGAAGCCCGATGGCCTGTTCATCGGCGCCCTCCTGGGCGCCGCCAGCCTGATGGAGCTGCGGCAGTCCTTGCTGGCCGCCGAAGCGGAAGTGTCGGGCGGCGCGGGCCTGCGCGTCTCGCCCTTCGCCGACGCTTTCGACGGCGGCGCCCTGCTGCAGCGCGCCGGCTTCGCCCTGCCCGTGTCCGACATCGACCGCGTGACCGTTCGCTACAGCCATCCGCTCAAGCTGATCGCCGACCTGCGCGCCATGGGCGACACCAATGTGCTCGTCGACCGCGCCAGCAAGCCCCTCAGCCGCGCGGTGCTGGCGCGGGCGTGCGAGATCTACGCCGAGCGCTTTTCCGACCCGGACGGGCGCGTGCGCGCCACCTTCGACCTGGTGGTCATGACCGGCTGGGCGCCCCACCCCGACCAGCAAAAGCCGCTGCGCCCCGGGTCGGCCAAGATGCGGCTGGCCGACGCGCTGCACACGCGCGAACAGCCCTTGAAGCGCGAGGACGGATGATCCAGCGCCCCGACGACCACGCCCGCCTGCGCGTGACGCTGCGGCTGCTCCTGGTCGCGATCTACCTGGGCGTGGGCGCCCTGCATCTGCACGCGGCCAACAGCTTCCTGGCGATCATGCCGCCGTTCATTCCCGCGCCGCGCCTGGTGATTCTGTTCACCGGCGGCTGCGAGATCGCCGGCGCCGTGGGGCTGCTGATCCCGCGCACGCGGTGGCTGGCGGGGCTGATGCTGGCGATCTACGCCCTGTGCGTATGGCCGGCCAACATCTACCAGGCGCTGTGGCGCATCCACGCCCCGCCCCTGCCCGACAGCTGGTGGTACCACGGGCCGCGCCTGGCGTTTCAACCGGTCCTGATGTGGTGGGCCCTGTTCGCGGGCGGCGTGACCCGCTGGCCGTTCCGGCGGAACTAATCGGCCTACGGTGAAGTTTCGAAGCAGAAGCTCAGCCGTGGAAACCGATGACCATCGCCGACGACGCCTTGAACCAAATGAAGCCCGAACCGCTGGCGGCCGTGCATGCGCGCGTGCGCGACGGCGACATCCTGCTGTGCTCGGGCAATGACCCGTTCTCGCGCCTGATAAAGTGGGCGACCAGGAGCCCGTGGTCCCATGTGGCCCTGGCCTATCGCTGGCCCGAACTGAACCGGATCATGGTGTTCGAGAGCGTGCAGCAGTACGGCGTGCGCGCCATCCCCATCGAGCGGTTCTGCACCGAGAGCAGCACCGGCCAGAAGCCCTATCCCGGCCAGATCCTCCTGGCGCGGCACGTCGACTACGCCGATCACGCGGGCAAGCCGGGCGGGGCGGCGATGAAGCGTCTGGCCGACACGGCGGTCGACCTGCTGGGCGACCGCTTCGCCCCGGGCGAGATCGCCAAGATCGCCCTGCGCATCGCGCTGGACCGCAGCGGGCGGGTCACGCCCAACTTCCTCAAGCGCAAGGACGAGTACATCTGCTCGGAGTATGCGGCCCACTGCCTGGCGGAGGTCGGCATCGACATCCCATGGGACGGTCGCGGCTTCATCGCGCCGGCCGACTTCGCCCTGGACCCCAAGATCAAGGCCATCGCCCAGATCAAGACGTGAGCGCCGCTCAGAGAAAGTCGCGCAGATAAGCCACCAGCGGCGCGTCGGCGGGGGGCATGGCGTAGTCGGCCAGCTTGTCGGGCCGCACCCACGCCAGCGCCGGATGCTCGATCGCCTTCACGAATCCCTCCCAGCGCCGGCACAGATAGAGCGGCATCAGCAGGTGGAACGCCTCATAGCTGTGCGAAGCGAACACGAAGGGCGCCAGGCAGGCGGCCTTGACGTCGATCGCCAGCTCTTCCTTGAGCTCGCGGATCAGGGCCGCTTCGGGCGTCTCGCCGGGCTCGACCTTGCCGCCCGGAAACTCCCACAGCCCCGCCAACTGCTTGCCCTCGGGCCGCTGACAGATCAGCACCCGCCCGTCCGCGTCGACCAGGGCGCAGGCGACGACCAGGACAATGGGTTTGTCGCTCACGAGCGATAGTCGCCGTTGATCTCGATGTAGCGCTTGGTCAGATCGCAGGTCCACACCGTGGCCTGCTTGTGGCCCACGCCGACATCGACCACGATCTCCAGCTCGCGCTTCTTCATATAGGCCGACATCTTGGCCTCGTCGTAGCCGCGCGCCACGGCCCCGTCTTTGGCCGCCCACAGCTCGCCGAACCTGACCGAGAGCTTGTCGCGATCCAGCGGTTCGCCCGCCCGGCCGGCGGCGGCCACGATCCGCCCCCAGTTGGCGTCCTCGCCGGCGATGGCCGTCTTGACCAGGGGCGAGTTGGCGATGGTCAGGGCGATCCTGCGCGCCGAGCCCTCGGACTTGGCGCCCTGCACCGTGATCTGCGCCAGCTTGGTCGCGCCCTCGCCGTCGCGCACCAACTGAAGGGCCAGGTTCTGGAGCACCACGCCCAGCTTGGCGCGAAAATCGGCCAACCGCCGGTCGGACGCCTTGTCGATGCGCGGCGCGCCCGAGGCGCCCGTGGCGAAGGCCAGCAGGGTGTCGTTGGTCGAGGTGTCGCCATCGACCGTCACCGAATTGAAGGTCGATACCACGCCCCGCTGCAGCAACTGCTGCAGGGCGCCGGGCGCGATATCGGCGTCCGTGACGACGAACGCCAGCATGGTCGCCATGTTGGGCGCGATCATGCCTGAGCCCTTGGCCAAACCGGCGATGTGTACCACCACCCCGTCGATCTTGGCCGTCGCGTGGGCGCCCTTAGGGAAGGTGTCCGTGGTCATCATGGCGCGCGCGGCCGCGCCCCAGCCCTCCGGGCTGAGCGTGCGCACCAAGTCGGGCAACGGGTCCATGATCTTGGCCGGCTCGAGCGGCACGCCGATCACGCCGGTGGAGGCGGCCATCACGCCCTCAGGCTTGCACCCGATCGCCTTGCCCACCGCCTCGCACACCGTCTGCACCGCCTTGGCTCCAGCTTTGCCGGTGAAGGCGTTGGCGCAGCCGGCGTTCAGCACCAGGGCGCGCACATCCTGACCGTGAGTGGCGCGCAGGGCGTGGCGGCACCAGTCCACGGGCGCCGACCCGACCTTGCTCAGGGTGAACACCCCCGCGCAGCTCGTGCCCGGCCGAAACCGGACCAGCATCAGGTCGTCGCGCTCGTGCTTGTAAAAGCCGGCGCGCACGGCCGACAGCTCTACCCCGCCAATCGGCGGGATGGCGGGAAACCCGACCGCCAGGGGTGATATCTGCAGGCCGGGTTTGCCGGGGGCGGAGGGGTCGGTGGTCATGGCCTGCCTTGGGTCTTTCAGTATGAATCGGGGAGTCTGCTAGGGGGTCTGGCCGGGCGGGGCCGAGGCCGGCGCCTTGCCCGCGTCCTTGGCCGGCGCGATCAAGGTCTCGACCTTGGCGCGGCCGCGCAGGGTGTCGAGCAGGTCGCGCACCTCGTCGTAGGTCAGGAACCGTACGATCTGCGGCCGGGCGGCGTCCAGGCTGATAGGCTGGGCCGGGCGCCGATCCTCGATCTTGACCAGAACCCAGCCGGAGTCGCTCTGAAACGGTCCGACGATTTCCCCGGTCTTGGCGTCCTTGAGCGCCTTTCCGTAGGCCGGGGGCATCACGTCCAGGGTGAAATAGCCCATGTCGCCGCCATTGAAGCGGGTCTGAGCGTCGCTCGAGCGCTGCAGGGCCAAGGCGTCGAAGGCCGCGCCGCTGGACAGCAGCTTCCGGATGCCCTCCGCGTCGGCCGCGTTGGCCACAACGATCTGGCGGCCGTGGAATTCGTCCGACGGCTTGGCGGCCTTGATCTGCTCCTCATAGAGGGTGCGCACAGCGTCGTCGTTGACCGCCTTCTCCACCACCGTCTCGACCAGCATGTCCGACAGGATGCGCTCGCGCGCGGCTTCCAGCCGGCGCTGGGCGGCGGGGTCCTTGTCGAGCTTGCGCGCCGCCGCCTCGCCGGCCAGCAGCTTCTGGTCGATCACCTCGTCCAGGGTGCGGTGGAACAGGTCGGTGTTCACATCGAGCGAGGCGCCCTGGCCGATCAGGCCCTGAGCCTCGGCCTCGCGCACCACGTCGGATTTCCACACCGTGTGTCCGTTGACCCTGGCGACCGCCAAATCGCCGGCCTGGGGCGCGCGTTCGACGATGACCGGACGGCTGCACCCCGCCAGCACCAAACCCCCGACGGCGATCGCCGCCAGGAGGACCGAGACCTGAACTCGGAACTGGGCTAGGGTCATGATCTTGTCCCCGCGCGAGGCGCTTTACGCGGCGCCCGATCAAGGCCTTTGCGAAAAAGGCCATTGCGTTGACAGGCCAACGGCCGGTGCTTAAGTCTCGCGCGCGCGCAAGTCGAGCGGTTTTTGCTGGCCGTCCCGCGCGAGGCCCCGCCTATCCGGCGTGCCGTTTTCACCCTGACTTTGGACCTTTCATGCTCGGCCTGGCCAAAAAGATTTTCGGTTCCTCCAACGATCGCAGCGTCAAGGCGATGCTGGGTCGCGTGTCGGCGATCAACGCTCTGGAGCCCGCCTACGCCGCCTTGTCCGACGAGGCGCTGCGCGGCAAAACCGAAGAGTTCAAGGCCCAGCTCGCGGCCGGCAAGACCCTCGACGACATCCTGCCCGACGCGTTCGCGGTCGTGCGCGAGGCCTCGCGCCGCACCTTGGGCCAACGTCAGTACGACGTGCAGCTGGTCGGCGGCATGGTGCTGCATAAGGGCGGCATCGCCGAGATGCGCACCGGCGAAGGCAAGACCCTGGTGGCCACCGCGCCGGTGTACCTGAATGCGCTCGCCGGCAAGGGCGTGCACGTGATCACGGTCAACGACTATCTGGCCACCCGCGATAGCGACTGGATGGGCCAGGTCTACCGGTTCCTCGGCCTGACGGTCGGGGTGATCGTCAACGGTCTGTCCCAGGCCGAGCGCCAGAAGGCCTATGGCTCGGACATCACCTACGGCACCAACAATGAGTTCGGCTTCGACTATCTGCGCGATAACCTCGTCTATGACGCGCGCGAGATGGTTCAGCGCGGGCACAACTTCGCCATCGTCGACGAAGTGGACTCGATCCTGGTCGACGAAGCGCGCACGCCCCTGATCATCTCGGGCCCGACCGAGGACCGCTCGGAGTTCTACCGCACCATCGACACCCTGGTGAAACAACTGATTCAGGACCCCGAGACCTTCGAGCTGGACGAGAAGCAGCGCCAGGTGATGCTGAGCGAAGTCGGCTCAGAGCAGGTCGAGGAAATCCTGCTGCAGGGCGGCCACCTGGCCGAGGACACGGCGGGCCTGTACGACCCGGCCAACATCTCGGTGGTGCACCACATCAACCAGGCGCTGCGGGCCAACACCCTTTACCAGCGCGACAAGGACTACATCCTGCGCTCGGGCGAGATCATGCTGATCGACGAGTTCACCGGGCGCATGATGACCGGCAGGCGCCTGTCGGAGGGTCTGCATCAGGCGATCGAGGCCAAGGAAGGCGTCGAGATCCAGCCCGAGAACCAGACCCTGGCCTCGGTGACGATCCAGAACTACTTCCGCCTCTATTCCAAGCTGTCGGGCATGACCGGCACCGCCTCGACCGAGGCGCAGGAGTTCCTGGACATCTACGGCATGGACGTGGTCGAGATCCCGACCAACCGGCCGATTCAGCGCATCGACGACGACGACGAAGTCTATCGCACCGCCGCCGAGAAGAACCAGGCGATCATCCGTCAGATCGAGGACTGCTATCTGCGCGGCCAGCCGATCCTGGTCGGCACGGTGTCGATCGAGAAGTCCGAACAGCTGTCCGAACTGCTCAAGGCCCACAAGTTCGAGGTCGACGGCAAGCCTCGCAAGGGCATTCCGCACCAGGTGCTCAACGCCCGCTACCATGAGCAGGAAGCCCATATCGTGGCCGACGCGGGCGTGCCCGGCTCGGTCACCATCGCCACCAACATGGCCGGCCGCGGCACCGACATCCAGCTCGGCGGCAACGTCGATATGCGCGTGCTGAGCTGGCGCCAGGAGCAGCGCGGCCTCGGCATCGAAGTCACGCCCGAGATGGCCGCCCAGCGCCAGAAAGAGCTCGAGACCGAGATCAAGGACGCCAAGGCCGCCGCCCTGGCCGCGGGGGGCCTGTTCGTGCTGGCCACCGAGCGCCACGAGAGCCGCCGGATCGACAACCAGCTGCGCGGCCGCACCGGCCGTCAGGGCGACCCAGGCCGCTCCAAGTTCTTCCTGTCGTGCGAGGACGACCTGCTGCGCATCTTCGCCGGCGAGCGGCTGGACGCGATCATGCGCACCTTCGGCGTGCAGGAAGGCGAGGCGATCACCCACAAGTGGCTCAACTCGGCCATCGCCACCGCCCAGCGCAAGGTCGAGCAGCGCAACTACGACATCCGCAAGAACCTTCTGAAGTACGACGACGTGGTCAACGACCAGCGCAAGGCCGTGTTCGAGCAGCGCCAGGAGTTCATGGAAACAGCCGACCTGTCGGAAATCGTCGCCGAGATGCGGCGCGAGACGGTGATCGACCTGGTCAACCGCCATCTGCCGCCCAAGGCCTACGCCGAGCAATGGGACATCGCCGGGCTCGACGAGCGCGTGCAGGCCCTGCTGGGCCTGGAGCTGCCCCTGGCCGACTGGGCCCAGGAAGACGGCATCGCCAACGAGGAGTTCATCACCCGCATCACCGAGGCCGCCGACAAGCGCGCCGCCGAGCGTGAAGAGGTGTTGGGCGGCGAGTACACCCGCCAGATCGAGAAGAACTTCCTGCTGCAGATGGTCGACCTGCAGTGGCGCGAACACTTGATGCACCTGGATCACCTGCGCAACGTCATCGGCCTGCGCGGCTATGGCCAGCGCGATCCGCTCAACGAGTACAAGACCGAGGCCTTCGCCCTGTTTGAGACCCTGCTGGTCGACCTGCGCCACAATGTGACGCGCTGGCTGATGACGGTGGAGTTCCAGTTCCAGCAACCGGAGCCCGCGCCGCCTCCGCAAGGCGTGATCACCGAGGTGCATATGGACCCGGCCACGGGCCAGAACGAGCGGTCCTTCGGCGTCGCCGGCATTCCCGACGGACTGTCGGCCGAGCAGCGCGAAGCCCTCCCGCTCAGCGCCCTACCCGAAGGCTGGCAGCGCGCCAGCCGCAACGCGCCCTGCCCCTGCGGCTCGGGCAAGAAGTTCAAGCACTGCCACGGGGCGCTGGTCTAGGTCTTCCTTAAGCGCCTGGTTCCGACAAACCGCCGAGCCGGAAGCGCCCTGTCGGCGCAGGGCGACGTCGCGTCGGCGCGGCTTCAGATGTCGCACGCGCGATGTTAGGTTCGCACGTCGCACAGGAGGCAGCCATGGACGAAGAACGGAAGAAAATTCCAGCGGAAGCGGTCGAACTGTACACACGGTTCATTCACGGCGAGATCAGCCGCCGGGCGTTCGCCAATGGCGCCAAGCGGTTCGCGGTCGCCGCCGGCCTCACCAGCGGCGCCCTGATCGACGCCCTGATGCCCAACTATGCCTTGGGCCAGCAGGTGGCCAGGAACGACGATCGGATCAAGGCCAGCTACGAAACCATTCCCTCGCCCGACGGGAACGGCTCGATCCGCGGCTATTTCGTGCGGCCTTTCAGCGCCGATACGCGCGAAGCGACGCCGGCCAAGCTGCCCGGCGTGATTGTGATCCATGAGAACCGCGGCCTAAATCCGCACACGGAGGATGTGGCGCGCCGTTTCGCGCTCGAGAACTTCATGGCCTTCGCGCCCGACGCCCTGACCTCGCTCGGCGGCTATCCGGGCGACGACTACAAGGGCGGCCTGATGTTCAACAAGATCGACAAGCCCAAGATGACCAACGACTTCATCGCCGCCGCGCGCTGGCTGAAGGGCCGCGCGGACTGCACCGGCCAGATCGGCGCGACCGGCTTCTGCTTTGGCGGCAGCATGGTCAACACCCTGGCCGTGCGGATGGGCGCGGACTTGGCGGCGGGCGCGCCATTCTACGGCTCAGCCCCCCCGGCGGACCAAGTGGCTAAGATCAAGGCCGCCATGCTGATCCTGCACGGCGGTCTGGACGCCAACGCGGTGAAGAACTGGCCGGCGCAGGAAGCGGCGCTCAAAGCCAACAACATCCGCTACGAAGGCCATATCTATCCGGGCGCGGTGCATGGCTTCTTCAACGACGCCACGCCCGAACGCTATAACCGCGCCGCGGCCCAAGACGCCTGGGCGCGCATGATCGCGTGGTTCAACCAGTATGTGCGCACGCCGACGACCGCCTAGGACAACAAGCCAGGGCGCCTAAAGCAGCCGACCCGGCTTGCTCAGCCAGCCGTCCACATAGTCGAACGTCCGCTTGTAGGTGTCGCCGTATTCGGGGCGGCACGGCATGAAGCCATGGTTGGCGCCCTCGACGCCGACGAAGGTCTTGTCCGCCGCGCCGGCGTGGTCGTAGGCGGTCTCCAGGAACACGATGTGCACCGCGCAGGTCGCGGTCATGATCAGCGTCGGCGCGTGAATGCCTTCGATGCTGCCCGCCAGGCTCGAGGGCGAACTGTGCCAATCGACGCCGTAAAGCCCATCCTCAGTCCAGTGATAGTCGGGCGCCAGGCGCACGATGAAGCTCGAGAGGAAGCTCTTGACCGAATACAGGTCAGGATCGTCGTACTGGTGCGGCGCGTCGGCAGGACGCATCTGGTTGGCCGGCAGCTTGTCCATGGTCAGGATCTGCACCGGCCGCGTGCCGTCGGCCTTGAGCAGCATGTGCGGGGCGTGGGTTTTGGTCAGCAGGCCGATATAGGCGAGCTCGGGCCGCACCTCGCTGACAAACAGCCCACGGCTGCCATGGTTGAAGGGCTCGTCGGTCTTGTAGTCGCCCTGGCCCGCGTCGATCTTGTCCAGCCGCGCCTGAGCCTCGGCGATCAACCCGTTGGTCTCCTGCGCCTGGGCGGCGAAGAAGCGCTTGAGGAAGGCGGGATCGTAGTGCGCCTCGCCGGTCTTGGGATCGTAGCCGTTCTGCGGCGCGAACAGGTCCAGGCTCGCGTCGTATTTGTGAGTGTCGTGGGCGTCGACGGCGGGGTTGTATTCGAAGGTCCGCTCAGGCGCGCCCGAATTGGCGTCGAGGAACATCACCGCGTCGGCCCTGGGCAGGCCGGTGGCCTCCTTGGTCGTGCACTTATAGATCCGCTCGGGCCGCTGGCAGGCCGCGGGGCCGTTCTCGGCCACGTCCTCATAGGCCGCCAATTCGGCTCCGCCCGAGCTATGGCCGGCCAGGACCACCTTGTCGACGCCGGGCAAGGCGCGCAGGGCCTTGATCCCCGCCGCCACCGGCGACAGCAGCTCATAGAACGACCGCTCTGGCCCGTAATAGTTGATGGCCAGCACCCGGTAGCCGTACTTGGGCAGGGTCAGCGCTGTGAAGTAGTTGAAATTGTTGTTGCGTTCCGGATGGGTGACGACGACGGCGATGTGGCCCTTGACTGGATCGGGTGTCACCGGCTCGATCAAGATCGCGTTGGCGTCGTTGCCCAGGCGGATGAAGGTGGTCTTGGTCGGCGGCCCGGTGTCGGGCGCCGGCGAGAACTGGGCGTTCGCCGCCATGGGCGTCAGCGCCAGTAAGGCAGCCGCGAGCCAACCGCGCTTCATCGTCACTCTCCCTGTCGATCGTTGGCCTGGACCCGCAGGCCCAGCCCTTAGACTTGTGACCGACGCTATCCGCAAGAGTTTCGGAGGCGCTATACGAACCGCACGCGGGGATATCAGTTCGGGTTTATCCGGCTTCGGCCTTCAGGCGCTTGAGCGGTCCGGCTAGACGGTCGAGACCGCTTTTGGCCGGCGCCGGCGCAAAGCTGTAGTCGAATTCTCCGGTCAGGGCCTCGACCGCGTGCAGGGCGAAATTAGGATCGTCCAGCGCCTTGCGCGCCAGGAACACCAGGTCCGCCGAGCCTTCGTCAAGGATTTGCGCGGCCTGCTCTGGACTGAGGATCAAGCCGACCGCCCCGGTGGCGATGCCGGCCTCCCGGCGCACGGCGGCGGCGAAGGGAACCTGATAGCCGGGATGGACCTGGGGCCCGAACGGCTCATTGCCGCCGGACGAGCAATCGACCAGGTCCACGCCCAAGGCCTTCAGCGCCTTGGCGAAGGCGACGGTGTCGTCCAGGGTCAGGCCGCCCTCGGCGTAGTCCACTGAGGAGACGCGCACGAACAGGGGTTTGTCCTGCGGCCACACCGCCCGCACGGTCTGCACCACCTCCAGCGGAAAGCGCATGCGTCCCGCGCGATCCCCGCCATAGACGTCGGTGCGGTGGTTGGACGCCGGCGACAGGAACTCGTGCAGCAGATAGCCGTGCGCGGCGTGCACCTCGACCACGTCGAAGCCGCAGGTCAGGGCGCGCAGGGCCGCCTCGCGGAAGGCCAAGATCACCTCGCCCATATCGGCAGTGCTCATGGCCTTGGGCGTATCGTAGCCGTCGCTGAACGGCAGGGCGCTGGGCGCCAGCGTCTCCCACGGCGAACCGGACACCGCGTCCGCCTCGGTCAGCGGTCCGCCCCCGTCCCACGGCCGATGGGTGGAGGCCTTGCGCCCCGCATGCGCCAGCTGGATGCCCGCCGCCGCGCCGTTGGCCTTGAGGAAATCGGCGATGCGGGCCAGGGCGCGCGCCTGCTCGTCGTTCCACAGGCCCATGTCCTCGTGGGTGATGCGGCCGCGCGGCTCCACCGCCGTCGCCTCGACCATCACCAGACCCGCTCCGCCGAGGGCGAACCGCCCCAGGTGGACCAGGTGCCAGTCCTGCGCCACGCCCTCGATCGCGCTGTACTGGCACATGGGCGAGATCGCCACGCGGTTGCGGAAGGTCACGCCCTTGATCGTCAAGGGCTGCAGCAGAAGCGGCGGGGTCATGAGCACACCTGGGTTCGAGGACCCGACAGACATAGGCGCGCTGGCCCGCAAGTCTAGGCGGGAACGGCTTCGCTCATCGCCGGCCCGATCTCGTCGTGCAGCACCAGGTCGGCGTAGCGGTCCTGATCGGTCGGTTCGCGGTTGACGATGGCCAGCCGGGCGCCGTTGCGTTTGGCCATCAGGGGGAAGCCGGCGGCCGGATAGACCGCGAGCGAGGAGCCCAGCACAAGGAACAGGTCGCACGCCAGGGTTTCTTCCTCGGCTCGCGACATGGCTTCCAGAGGCATGGGCTGGCCGAAGGCGATCACCGCGCTCTTGACCAGGCCGCCGCAGACGCGGCACGCCGGGATCACCCCATGGTCCATGAACGGCCCCTTGAGGTCTGCCAGCTCATGCCGCTCGCCGCATGCCAAGCACACCGCATAGCTGGCGTTGCCGTGCAGTTCGATCACCTGGTCGGCCGGCACGCCCGAGGCCCGGTGCAGATTGTCCACGTTCTGGGTGATGACCGCGCTGGCCTTGCCCGAGGCGACCAGACGCGCCACGGCCTGGTGGCCCGCGTTGGGCCGGCCCCGATCCCACCCGGCCGCGCCGGTGAAGTTGCGTGTCCAGGCCTCGCGCCGTTTGTCCTCGCTGCCGACGAACTCCTGGAAGGTGATCGGCTTCATCCGGCTCCACACCCCGCCCGGGCTGCGGAAGTCGGGGATGCCGGATTCGGTCGAAATGCCCGCGCCGGTGAACACCACCACCGTCCTGGCGTCGTCGATCATCCGGGCGAGGTCTTGTCGGGTCGCTGAGCGCGGCATGGCTCCCTAAATAGGCGCCGCAGCGGCGGCCGGGAAGGCCGGTGCCCATTGAGAGGCCCAGCAGAACCGCGAACGGAATCCTACGATCAAATGACGCCCGCTCGGTCAGGTCTCAGCGCTTTCACTGCACGGATCCATCGCCAAACCAGAGCGAGCAAGTTTGGATCGATCACCTTTTAACCCCAGCAATGAATTGATTTTTTTGCCAACAATTTGGCGGCACGCAGCTGTCATTTCCGTCAATGTAGTTTCGATCTAAGCTTAACCACGGGAGGATTTGTGTGAGCCCCTCCGTGACAGGCTTATTGACGCCCATCTCGAGAGTTGCCCGAACGAGCTTCACATTGGGCCCAAGCACATCAGCTAAATCGTCCGGGTTAAGTAATTCTATGGTTGATGGATCATTGTTGTCTTTAAATGTTACTAGTGCGGGCAACGTATCGTGAGGGACATCCTTGATGCCAGTGAGGCTATGCAATGCGCCCAAGCTATCGCTTCCACCGGAAATGCTATATAATCTTTGAATTGGCCCGAGGGCAGCGTTAGCCCACCACACCGGATGGGGGCCACGCAATCTGTCTGGGTCGAACTGCGCACCACTTAGCAGTCCGAAGACATAGCGCCCATCTCCCAAGTCTACGGCCGCCGCCTCTCCTCTTGTTATATACGCCCCCCCTTGCCCCTCAAGGCCGTAACTGACGCCGGGCGTGATCTGCACCACGCTGGAGCCCGTGCGAAGAACGCCATCGACATCAAAAGTCATGGTCAAGCGATAGCGAAACGCGGGATAGCGTTGGGTACAACCACCCAGACCACAAACGACAGCCAAAGCTAGAGGCAGCAAAAGGCTACGCAATTTTAGCCGCCCGCCCCCCGGCGCGCGTCGGCTAGCGCCTGTCCTAAGATTCTTGGCTTTCAAGCAAGCTCCCCTGGCGTACCCAACACTGGGTTAGACCACGTTCGACAGCGAATTTCCGTCCTTGGATGTTTGGCTGCAATAGCAGAGCCGGGATCAGCAATTCGTGAATGAGACGCGGAAAGGGTAAGCGTCCACCTGTTGTCGGGAAAGATTGATAGGCCGGCGGAAATCGGACCCAGACCGAAGCGCTAGTGACCCGCCGGCGGCGCCTTGGCGCTCGCCGCGATGCGGGAAACGTCCGCCTCGGTCAGGTGGGCGTCGCCGTAACCGAATTTCTCGGTCACATAGTTGGCCACGGCGGCGATCTGACGGCTGCTGAGGGGCGAGGCGATCCCATGGGTTTGGGCCGAGAACGCGGGCATCGTCGTGTGTTCGGCGCCGGGCCCCATGCGGTCCACGCCTTCCAACATCACCTTCACCAGATTGGTGGGCTGCGGGGCGCCGACGGCGGCGTTGTGGATCAGCGAGGGGGCGCTCCCGTCGGCGGCGCCTTCACCGTGCATGCCGTGGCAGGCCGCGCACGACACGTTGTAGAGCAGCGCCCCGTCGTTGGTGCTGAAATCCAGCCGCGCGGGCGAACTGTTCGGCGCTTCGGGCTGCTCGAAGTCGGTCCATGCGATCGGCTTGGCCTGGTCCACGCCCCAGGCCGGCGCCGTCTGGCCCGGCGTGCGAATGGCCGGCGCGGTGCGCAGATAGGCGACCATGGCCGCGATGTCGGCGTCGCTGAGCTTGCTGAGGCTGAACTGCACCACCTTGGCCATGGGCCCGTCGGCCCTCGCCTTGCCCTCTGCCTGGCCGGTCTTGAGATAGCGTGCGATTTCCGCGTCGCTCCAGCCGCCCAGGCCGCTTACGCGATCAGACGTGAGATTGGGCGCGATCCATCCCTGGGCGACCCCGCCGGCGAGATAGGCGCCCGCAGCCCCCGCCGTCGCGCCGCGAGGACTGTGGCAACCCGCGCAATGGCCCTGCGTGTCGACCAGATAGCGCCCCCGGGCGAGCGGGTCGTTCTGGGCGCGCGTGGGCGCGGCGAAGGCCAGGGCGATGGCGGCGCCGACCAGGGCGAAGGACTTGCAGCGAGCCACCTTCAGACCTCCGCGGCGATGATGTCGGCCGAGCGGATGGCCAGAGCCACCGCCGTCAGCGTCGGATTAAGCACGCTGCACGTCGGCAGGATCGAGCACCCGGCGATGAACAGGTTGGCATGGTCGTGGGTGCGGCCGTCCTTGTCGACGACCGAGTCCTTTGGATCGTCGCCCATGAGCGTGGTGCCGACGATGTGCGAGTGGTTGGCGAAGTCGCCGATGATGGGCTTTTCGCCCTGCATCAGCCGGGTGATCTCGGCGTAGTGCCCCTTGGCCAATTCGAAGGCCTGCAGCACGTAAGGCGGCACGTCGTAGTGAATCCGCAGGGTCGGGAAGCCCAGCGCGTCCCGGCGGTCCGGATGCAGCGTGATGCGATTATCGGCCAGCGGCGGCATTTCATAGAAGGTGGTCACCTGGGCCCAGCGCATGGATTCGTCCAGGATCCGCTCGTCCAGTTCCTTGCCCATCACGCCCTGGCTGATCAGCCGTTGGGTGATGCTGCCGATGGGATTGGCGTTGTGGACGTCGTGTTTGATCGCCGAGTGCTGCGAGCGGAAGGGTCCGTCGCGCCAGTTCATGATGCGGGCCTGCTGCACCGGCCCGCGCCCCATCCAGATCGGCTCGTTGGCCAGGAACTGCAGTTCGGTGCCGGTGTGGTCCATCAGGTTGCGGCCGACCTGGTCCGACGAATTGGCCACGTCGTTCATCAGCAACAGCTTGGGCGTCTCCAGGGCATGCCCGGCGACGACGAAGGCCTTGGCCGTGAGCCGCACGTCCTGGTGTTTGGAGGTGCGGTAGTGCACCGCCGCGATCTTGCCGCCCTGGCCCCGCTCGATCTTGAACACGGTCGCGTCGGTGACCAGCTTGGCGCCGTGGTCGATGGCCAGATCGACGTGCGCGGTGCCGTCGTACTGGGCGCCGATGGGGCAGATCGGCACGCAGTTGTTGTTGCCCCGGCAGGCTGGCCGGCCGTTGATGGGCTTCCAGGTGCGGCAATTGGGTTCGTGGACGAACTTGTAGCCGTGCGGCTCCAGGTTCTTCTTGAACACCTGCGAGGCGTGCACGTCCGGCTCGGGCGGCACCGGATAGGGGATCGAGCGCGGCGGATAGGGGCCCGGATGCCCCTGCCCGCTCTGATCGTCGGTGTCGCTGCCCGAAACGCCCAGCTCGAGCTCGGCGCGGCCGTAGTACGGCTCAAGCGCGTCGTAGGAGATCGGCCAATCGCGCAGGACGCCGTAGAGCGACTTCATCTTGAAGTCGTTGGGGATGAAGCGCCATACCGCCGAGGACCAGTGCAGGGTCGTTCCGCCGACCACCTTCAGCGCGCCGGGAAAGAACGGAAACGACCCGGTGTTGTCGATATAGCCGTCAGCGTAGGATGTGAGCGCCCACGGCATGTTGGGATAGGGATCGTTGCGGTCGTACTTGCGGCCTGAGTTGCGGTAGGCCTCCACGATCTTCCAGCGCGGCACGCGCACGCCCGCCTCCAGAATGATGACGGACTTGCCCTTCTTGGCCAGTTCATGAGCGACGTTGGCGCCCACTGTTCCGGACCCGACGACGATGACGTCGGCATCATAATCCACGGCCATGGGTCCTGCTCAAATCTGGGGAACGGAGCGCGGCTTCAGGGCCGGCGCGATGGGAACCTGAGCCCAGTAGCCCGGCCCCCAGGTCGAATAGCTGGGGATGGGCACGTACTGCCGGTTCACCTGGTACATCAGCGCCTGGGTGTAGGTGACGAACTGGACGTTGTCGGTCGAGTGGAACGCTCGGGGGGTGCCGGCGAAGCCCTCGTAGAGGCAGGCGATGATCGTCTTGGCGGTATCGTGCAGGCTGCCGGCAAAGCCCGGAGCGGCCTTCAACGCCTCGACGTCGGCGATCCGGTTCGCGGCGATGAAGCCCTTGAGCGCCTGGAGCTTAGCCGGGAAACCCGCATCGACCTGGGCCAGGGCGGTGGCCGCCCGCGCGGTCAGCGCCGGATCGAGCGGACGCGCCACCAAGAGCTCGGCCAGGCGGTGCAGCCCGTCGCCGCCGCCCTGAGCCTGGGCGAAGCGGCTGAATGAAACGCCGCCGATGACGATCGCCGCCCCGACGCCGTAGGTCAGCGCGGCGCGCCTCGAATAGCCTTGGGCCTGGCTGTCGGCCATAACGCCTACTCCCTTGTTATTCCGTGGCGATCGTGTCGCCGCCACGGCGTCCGTTCGTCCGCCTCGCGGCGACCGGCGGACCTACTTCATTTCCATTTCCACCAGCATGACGGGGGTCGCGCCGATGTTCTTGACGGCGCGCCGCACGCCGCCGTCCTGCCAGTAGACCTTGCCGTCGGTCAGCAGCATGCCGCGATCCTTGGCGCCCGGCGTGATCTCGGCGATTTCCCCGCCGTGGATCACCACGCGCATCCCCGGGGCCTTCTGCACGATCATCGGCGCGGTCTCGCCGGGCTGCAGGGTCAGGCGCCACACAGCGACTTTGTCGTTGTCGACCACCTTGACATAGGCCGGGTCGCGCTCGGCGGGCGTGTAGCCGAACACATGCCGACCGGTGAATTCGGTCTCGATCACGTGCATGGTCCCGTCGCCGGGCGAGCCCTGGTTCTCGCCCCTGTTGATGATCGGGCTGTTGGAGAAATTCTGGAACAGGACTTCGCCGGCCTTGGGCATGCTCTTGCCGCCGCGCAGGATGCCCACGGGCTTGCCATAGTCCTGGCCCGCAGACTTGGGCGGATAATCCACCAGATAGATGTTCAGCGCATCGTCGCGGTGATTATGGAAGTTGGTGCCCCGGCCAGGCGGGATGTTCACGTCGACCACGGTGACATACTGATTGCTGAACAGCGGCACGTGGTAGTCGGTCTGCACCACTTCCAGCACCGGATCGTCGGCCGTGCCAGCTCGGGCGGGCGCCTGGGCCAGCAGGGCGCCCGCCGCAAACGCCGCGAGCAGCGCGACGCGGGCTCGGCGACCGCTCACGAATTGGCTGCGAAAACGTCGCGTGTCGCCGATCATGGAATCTTTCTCGTCCAGCTGTCTAAACCTATGTCGCAGGCGCCCGCGATCGGGCCTGTGGCGCGCGCCCCGCGCCGCTTGAAAGCGTACTGTCCGCCACTTCAGGCTGGAACCTTGACCGACGTGGCGCGCGCCGGCGGCGCCTCCGTTGCCGGCGCATCGATGCGCACGAGCAGATAGGTTATTCCCGCCAGCCAGAACATCGCCGCCAAGTAGCCAAAGGCGACGATAATCGCCTGCACCGTGGCCACCGGCTTGACCACATCAGCGGAGCCGACGGCCAGGGCGAAGCCGAGCGGCCCGATGATCTTGCCGATCCCGCCCGCCGCGTAGGCGACGCCCGATCCCCGGCCGCGCAGGTGCGGCGGCCACATCTCGGAGGTGTAGACCGCGTTCACCGCGAAGGTGCTGTCGGCGAAGACGAAGGCCGCGATCATGAACAGCCAGAAGTCGCGGCGGTCGAGCAGGTCGCCGTGGCCGACCAGGGCGGCCAGCATCAGAGCGGCGCCGGTCAGCGCGGACACCGCGATCCCGCAGCGACGGCGGCCGATGCGGTCGGACAGGGCGGAGACGACAAACCGGGACACCAGGCCCGCAAGGCTGATGGTGATCATCAGCTTGGCCGCCTTGGCGCCGGGGATGCCCTGGATTTGGGAGATCAGGGTCGGCGACCAGAGGGTCATGCCATAATAGCCGGTCACCACGCCGAGGTTGATCAGGCATCCGGCCAGCAGCTTTGAAGGAAAGCGCAGCAGGTCGCGCCATTGCGCCTTGGCCGGCGACGCCGCGGGAGCGGGGCCCGCCCCCGGGCCGAACGCCCACGCCAGCGCCTGGCGCGCATCCTCGTCCCTCCCCTTGGTCAGCAGCCATTGCGGCGATTCCGGGATCAGGCGGTAGATCGCCGCCGCCAGCAGCAGGGGCAGGCCCCCGACCATGAACATGCCCCGCCAACCGATCAGCGGCCCCAGGAACGCCCCGCTGAGCGCGCCCAGCACCAAGCCGGCGGCCGCGGCCGCCGAAACGATGCCGCACGCTCGGCCCCGCTTGGCCGCGGGCAGAAATTCCTGCACCAGCATCATCGGCACGAAGAACCCGCCGACGCCAAAGCCGACCACGAAGCGCAGGGCCGCCAGATAGCCCCAATTGCCGGTGGGCGTGGCGGCCATGGCCAAGCTGCCGATGGCGCAGGTGGCCACGGTCGCGGCCAAGGTGGCGCGCCGCCCCATCTTGTCGGCGAAATGCCCCCAGACGAACGAACCCACGAGGCCGCCGACACCCGAACTGAGCAAGACGATCGCGATCTGTCCGTAGTGCAGCTTCCACGGGCCGGTTATGAATGCCAACACGAAGGCGATGATATAGCCGTCGAGAAACTCCAGGGCCGCCGCCGCACCCGAGACGGCCACGACCGACCACTGATGGAAGGTCAAGGCCTTGGCGGGCCCGGCCTCAAACGCCGATGGCGGAGGAGCGTTCATGCGGGCGCCAGCGAACGCGCGCGGCCGGCGATGTCCTCGGCGGCAGGATGGCCGATCATGTCCAGCAGGTCCCACGTCACCGCCTGGTTGCTGGTGATCACCCGCTTGCCCAGGCGCTGTTCGAGCGCCGCCGTCGCTTCCCAGGCCCGCACGTTGGCGCAGGCCAGGAACAGGCCGTCGGCCTCCGCCGAATCCATATCCTTGGCGATATCGAATATCTCTTGCGGCGTCAGCTTGGCCGCCAGTCGGGCGTCAGTGAAGTTCAGCCCGCGCGAAGCCACCACGTCAAAGCCCTCGGCGCGCAGGAAATCGGCTTCATCGGCGCCGAATTCGGCGGTGAAGGGACACACGTGCGCCAGGCGGCGGACGCCGGCCAGCCGGAGCAGCCGCACGACCGACAGAATGGTGGTGGTGCTGGGCGTGCCCGACGAGGCGGTGAGGCGGTCGCGCAGGCTGCGGGCGCCCTCGGGCCCGTCGGCCAGGCTCGCGCCGGTGCAGTTGAAACAGATGGCGTCGACCCCGGCGTCGGCCAGGAGTGTGGCCTTGTCCACGGCGTCGGCGCCCGCCTCCAGCAGTGCGGCCTGGGTCACGCGGCCCTGGGTCTTCTTCAACCGGACACGGGTGATGTGCAGGCCCACATCGTCCGGAAGCATGCGTCGCATGTCGTCCTCGACGACGACATTGAGCGAGGGAACGATAACGCCAACGCGCTTGCCGACCAACACAGCCTCCCTTTGGCCAATGCGTCTTCTGACGTCGTTTTTTCGGCCTTTACGGCCTGACTATGATCCAGCCCCCCGCTGGCGGGGAGGCCAGCTTAGGACAAAGTAATGGAACTAAGACGGAAGTGATCGGGCGAAAGCGGCGTTTGAGGTAATGACCCCATGCCCTAGCGAAGCAGCAATTCCCGGCTGGCTTTGCGCAGTGCGTCCACGAACGCGGCCTGGACCGCCGTCGGCTCCCACTCCCTGCGCGTGGTCAGGCCGATGACGGGGCCGGGCGGGGGCACCTCGAAGTTGAGCGGGGCGAGCAAACCGATCCGTTGTTCGCACAGCGCCTCGGTCCAGCTCAACACCGTCAGAGCGTTGCTTTCGGCCAGGGTCAACCGGATGGTCGATAGTGAATAGGTTTCCACCTTGGCCCTCGGCGAGGGACCATCCAGGAAGATCTGCTCGAACGCCAGTCGACGGGGCGAGCCATGCTGAGGCAGGATCCAATCGTATTCGCGCAGCCCCTTGAGCGACACGACTCCGCCTTTTGCCAGGGGATGGCCGTTGCGCGCGACCACGCAGTAGCGGTCTTGGTAGAGCGCCTCTTCCTTGGCCTCGGCGTCGTAGTCCGGCCGCTTGAGGATGCCGATGATGAAGTCGATGTTGTTGGCGTGCAGCTTCTTGAGCAGGGCGTCATAGCCGCCGCTGACGACCACCACCTTGGCGTTCTCGAAAGTCTCGCTTAGCTCGCGGATGGCCCGGGTCAGCAGGATGGTCGGGTCCAGCAGCAGCACCCCTACGACCACCGTCTGCTCGGCGTGCTTGAACCGCTCCACGTCGGCGACCAGGGCCTCGATCTGGCCGCCGATCAGGCTGAGCCGGCGGGCCAGTTCGGTGCCCGCCTTGGTGGTCGCCACGCCGGCGGCGGTGTTGCGGTAGAGCTTGCAGCCGACGTTCTGCTCAAGCTGACGCGCCGCGCGCTGAAGCGACGCCTCAGAGATCGCCAGTAATCCGGCGGCGCCATAGAACGACTTGGCTTCGGCGATGGCGATGACCGCGCGCATGTGGGCGCGGGTGATCGCGGTGGCGACCGCCAAGGGCTGGGCGACCGGCCGGTCGGCGATCTCGAGCACCGCCTGTTCCGCCGCCGCCAGGATCTTGCGAGCGCGCACCAACACCGCCACGCCTGCGGCGGTGGGATAGGTGCCCGTGGTCGCGCGGTCGAACAGGGTGACGCCGAGCACGCTCTCCAGCTTGACGATCGATTTGGTCACCGCCGGCTGGGACCGCAGGAGTTCCTGCGAGGCCCGGCTGACGCTTTCCAGGCGGGCGACGGTCTCGAACACGCGCAGATGCCAAAAGCTCGGTAGTGTGGACTCCATCTCGCACCTTTCAGGCGCAACCTTGCATCAAGCGCGGGATGGCGCAGCCACCTTTTTTGCCCTGGTCTGCGGCCTTTAGGAGGCCGCCTCGACCGTATTGCTGAGCACGCCGACGCCCGAGATGGCGATCTCGCATCGATCGCCCGGCTTTAGCCACAGTGGGGGCTTGCGCGAAAAGCCGACGCCGCTGGGGGTGCCGGTGGCCAGGATGTCGCCGGGCTGCAGCGGCAGGATCGTCGAGGCGTAGGCGATGAATTTCTCGATCTTATGCACCATGTCGCCGGTGGCGCCGTCCTGTACGACCTGCCCGTTGAGGGTGGTCTTGATCGACAGGTTGTAGACATCCTCGATCTCGTCGCGCGGCACGATCCACGGGCCGATCGAACCGCTGTGGTAGAAGTTCTTGCCCGGCGTGATCTGGCGCGTGTGAAACTGCCAGTCGCGCACGCTGCCGTCGTTGAGGATGGTGTAGCCGCCCACGTGGTCCAAGGCGTCGCTCTCGGCGATGTTGCGGCCTTCCTTGCCGATCACAACGGCAAGTTCGCCCTCATAGTCGAACTGCTCCGACACGCCCGGATGGATCAGCGGGTGGTTGTGGCCGGTGAAGCTGTCAGCCCAACGCATGAACAAGGCGGGTTGTTTGGGCAACTCCTGCACCCGCCCAGCGCTCTGCACCTCGTCGTGGTGCTCCACATAATTGAGCGCGAGGCACCAGATGTGCGCCGGATCGGGTACCGGCAGCAGATAGCGGATTTCGCTTTCCTGATAGTCGGCGGCGGCGCTGGCCAAATCCATCACCGCCTGGGGCCAGCCGGCGGCGATCACTGATTTCAGCGTCGGATACTGGGCCTCCAGCCGCATGCCGATATCGACCACCCCGTCATCGCGCACCACGCCCCAGGTCTGGCGTCCCTTGGTGTTGAAGGTTGCGAACCGCATGGCTGTCTTTCCTAAACCAGGCCGGCGTAAGAGCCGCCGTCGAGCTGAAGATTCTGACCCGAGATGAAGCCGGCCTGGGCGCTGCACAGGAAGGCGCAGGCGTCGCCGAACTCGGCCGGATCGCCAAGGCGCTTGGCGGCGATGGTCGCGGCGATCTTGGCCCGCGCCTGCTCGGTGGTGATGCCCTCATTCTTCACCATGCGCGCGGCCATGTACTTTTGCCGGTCGGTGTCGAAACGCTCGGGCAGCAGATTGTTGATGGTCACATTGTCCACCACGCTGTCGCGCTGGACCGACTTGCTGAGCGCCGTCAGGCCGGCGCGCACCGCCGCCGACAGGCCCATGGTCGCGCTGGGCGATTTGACCATGGCCGAGGTGATGTTGACGATCCGGCCGAACTTGCGCGCGCGCATGCCCGGAACGAACGCCTTGATCAGGAACACGGGCGCCAACAGGTTGGCCTCCACCGCGCCCAGCCAGTCTTCGCGAGACCAGTCGGCGATCTTGCCCGGCTCCGGTCCGGCGTTGTTGTTGATCAGGATGTCAGGCTCGGGACAGGCGGCGACGATCTTGTCGCGTCCTTCCAGCGTGTTCAGGTCGGCCGCTATGGTTTTGGGACGCCGGCCGGTGGCCGCGAAAATGGCTTCGGCCGCCTCGTCGAGCTTATCCTGCTCGCGCCCATTGATGTAGACGTCGCAGCCCTCACGCGCCAAGGCGGTGGCGCACGCCAGGCCAAGACCGCGTGTCGAGGCGCAAACCAGCGCCGCCTTGCCAGCTATTCCAAGGTCCATGTCTCACCCGTCGAGATCGGCTTCACAGGTGAAGCCATTGATTGAGTTTGGGATAGGCGCGCAGGGCGTTCTGGAAGAACACCGCATCGCGCTGCCGTTCACTGAGGAAGGGCGTGGAGGCGACGTAGCGCTTGGTGTCGTCGTAGTGAAAGCCGGTCTCCGGATCGATGCCCTTGACCGCGCCGATCATTTCCGAGCCGAACAGGATGCTGCTGGTCGGCACCAGCTTGGTCAGAAGGTCGATCCCGGTCTGGTGATAGACACAGGTATCGAAGAACACGTTCTTGAGGATGCCCTCGTCGAGCTTGGCCAGGCCCATGTCCTGCGCCAGCCCGCGGTATCGGCCCCAGTGATAGGGCACCGCGCCCCCGCCATGGGGGATGACGAATTTCAGGTCGGGGAAGTCCTTGAACAGCTCGGGCTTGAGCAGGAACTGCATGAACACCGTGGTGTCGCCGTTAAGGTAGTGGGCGCCCACGTGATGGAAGCACGGGTTGCACGAGCTGCTGACGTGGATCATCGCCGGCACGTCCAGCTCGCACATCTTCTCGTACAGCGGATAGTAGATGCGGTCGGTCAGTGGCGGGTCGGTCCAGTAGCCGCCCGAGGGGTCCGGATTAAGGTTGCAGCCGACGAAACCCAACTCGTTGACGCAGCGCTCCAGTTCCTTGACCGAGGCGCTCAGGTCCTGGCCCGGCGACTGCGGCAACTGGCAGACCCCGGCGAAATTCCGCGGATAGAGGGCGCACACGCGCGCGATCAGGTCATTGCAGACGATCGACCACTCGATGCTGTTCTGCGGCGTGCCCAGATGATGGCCCATCTGGCCGGCGATGGGCGAGAACAGCGTCATGTCCAGGCCACGGGTGCGCTGCTCGTGCAGCTGGCGCCCTTCCAAGGCCTGGCGCAGCTCGTCGTCGGAAATCTGCAGCGGCTGGCCATAGACCGGGCTGCCGCAGTCCAGCTGATTGCGCCGCCAGTCGTGCAGGGCCTTTGGCGCGGTGGTGAAATGGCCGTGGCAATCGATAATCAAGGCGTGGTCTCCCTTTGCCGTCCCCACCGCGCCTTCGCCGGACGGTCCTGATTTCGTTGGATCAAGCCATCACCGGCCAGCCGACATAGGGCGTCGCCTGCTTGGTGAAGCGCTCGGGGGGCTTCTCGCCGGTGTCGTGGGTCATGCCCTCGCCGATCTGGATGTAGCCCATGCCGCTGGAGGCGTTCATCTTCTCCGAGGCGTACCAGTGCTCGTGCATCTGGTTGAACGGGCTCATCCAGTAATCGAAGATCTGGCTGCCCAAGGCATGGCGGCCGATTCCGCGCACATGGTCGTAGCCGCCGTGCTCCAGGTGGCTGAAGCCGAAGAAGATATCGTCCGGTCCCTCGACCTCGAACGAGACGTGATGCAGGCCCGCCGCCGCGCCGCGCAGGATGAACACGATGTGGTGGTCAACCAGTTCCTCGCCTAGGTCTACGCGGTTGAACTGGCCCAGCACCTTGTCGCGCGTGCCGATATAGAGTTCGTCGGTGGGAATGACCTTCAGCTTGTCCTGGTACCAGGCGATGGTCGGCGCGAGGTTCGGCGTCATGCAAGCGGTGTGGGCGATGCGCACCACGCGCGCCGAGCCCGACATCTTGCTGATTCCGTCCGGCGGGCGAACGGCCGGGCGACGCGCCACGGGCTCCGCGGGCTCGCGCCCGCACACCAGCTCGATCCAACAGCCGTTGGGGTCGCGCAGATGGGCGCTCTTGCCGCCGCCAGGGCCATCCAACGTGACGATTTCCGAGGCGTCGCCGGATCGCACCAGCCGCTTCAGGACCTCCTCGTCATCGACCTGGTAGGCGCAGCTGATCACGCCGGGCGGCCCCAGCTCGGTCACGTGCAGATAAGGATCGGCCCCGATGCCGCGCATGTAGAGGCGCCGCTCGTCGCGGTGCGCGGTGATCATGCCGAAGTCCAGCAGGAAGGCTTCCATTCGGCTCAGGTCCGGCGCGCTCAACCGGACGAAGGCCATCTTCGATATCAGCGACGGCATCGGCTTCCTCCCTGACCGCTCGGCTTCACGCCAAGGCTTTTATGACCGGACCGAACAGGTCTTCGAACGCATAGGCGCGCGGAATGAGCGCCTGTTCCAGCGCAAAGCGCATGATCATTTCCACCCCCGGCCTGACCGCGTCGAAGCCGGAAGGCAGCAGGTCGATGGCGTCCTCCACCGGCGCGCCCTCGCCCAGCCGCCTGGACTCCCGCAGCATGCCGAACAGCGCGCGCACGATGTCCGGTCGCTGTTCGGCCAGTTCGCGTCGCACCGCGATCATATGATTGATCGGCACGACCTTGTGGCGGGCGTACCAGTCCAGCGCCGCCTGCTTGGCGTCGGGGATCAGGCTGCGCACGCGCGCGTCGCCGGCCAGTTGTCCGCCCATCACGGCGTCGACCTCGCCGGCGATCAGCATCTGTTCCAGGCTGAGGGCCGAGTCCATCTGGCGCACCCACGGCGGATTTTCGTAGCCGGAGACGTGCGCCTCCTCTTGGCTTAGCCACTCCACGCTATCGAGTTTCAGGCCGTAGTCGTCCATCAGTATGCCGCGCACCCAGGTGGGCGTGGTCTGGGTGTAGGCGCGCCCGCCGATCCGGCGCCCCGCCAGATCATGCGGCGTCAGGGGCGAGTCTTCCCGGCACAGAATGCTCTTGTGGTGGAAGCCGCCGTTCATCACGAACGGCAGCAGCACATAGGGCCGGCCCTGGGCGAAGGCCTGCAGGAAGGTGACGATCGCCAGTTCGGCGACGTCGTACTTCAAGTCGCGCACAACCGCCTTGAACGCCTTCTGCGCGACATCGACCGGGCCATAGTCCAGGGTGAACAGGTCGCTGGTGAGCGCCTTGGCCTTGAGCGCGTCTGTCTTGGGATAGGTCCCCATCATCGCCGGCAGGGCCGGATGGTCGCGATAATCCATGGCTAAACCCACACCGAACGTTCAGCGCTAAAGGATGGCGGCGCAGAAGGCGTCGCCGGCGTCGGGGGGCAGCTGGGTTTCGGCCCAGGTGGCGCACCCGTCGGTGGTGTGAAACACCTGCCCGTGGCGCGTGACCGAGGCCACGCCGCGGCCGTCCATGGCGTGCACGCCAAAGCCCATGATGGTGCTCTTGGCGGTCATGGCCTCGTCGACCCGGCTCCAGGTTTCGCCCAGATCGGTCGAGCGGTACATGGCGCCGGCGTGGCTGCGCGACGCGATGCTGAAGCACGCGTAAAGGGTGCGTGGATCGTCGGCGGAAACGCGCACGTCGCGGGTGTAACGGAACGGGGCGAAACGGCGCACCTCCAGATCGGTCAGGCTCTCGCCGAGATCGTCGGTCGAGAAGATGCCCATGCGGCATCCATAGAACACGGTGTCGGGCCGGGCCTTGGTGGTGCAGACCGAGTGGGCGTCGTACATGCCCTCGGTGTCGTCGTCGGTGACTTCCCGGTTCTGCAGCTCGGGCACGTGGGACAGATGGTCCACGCCGTTGTTGGCCGCCCGCCAGCTGTCGCCGCCATCGGTGCTGACCAACAGGCCGTTGATCTCGACCGCCGAATACAGGATGTCGGGATTGGTCGGATGGAACGCCACCTTCATGGCGCGAGAATGCCCGAACGTGATCTTGAAACGCTCGGGGTGGTCGCACCGGGTCGCCTGCCAGGTCTCGCCCCCGTCTTCGCTGCGGAAAAAGCCCGGAGGGCCGCCGCCGGCGAACATCAGGTTCGGATTGTCGGGGTTGATGGCGACACACCAGTACTGACGGCCTTCGGTGGGGGCGCTCAGCTGGGCCCAGGTGCGGCCGGCGTCGCCCGACCGGAACACGCCCTTGCGCGTGGCGGCGAACACGACGTCCTTTTCGGTCGGATGAGGGGTGATCGCCTGGACCGAGGCGTCCGCGGGGATGCTGGCGACCTTTTCCCAGGCCCCGCCCTCTTCCAGCCGATAAAGCGATCCGACGCAGTCCGGGCGCGTCACGGCAGTGCCGGCCAATACGACCCCGCGCATGTCATGTCTCCCTATGTCAAACGCCTTGCCGCGGCCCGTGCGGGCTCACGTTCACTTCGGGCCGATGCTACTTCGCAGTGGAAAAGGCCGCCTCATGCCAAAAGTATTCACCCCATAACTTTTCGCTGAGATGGGGAGGTTGGGCTATCGTGTGAAACCAGCCGGGACGGCCGATGGCGTCGAGTGCAGCGCCCGACACGACCGCTCAGGCGGCCACGGGGGGCATCCAGCCGACCATTCGACACATGTTCGTCCCCATGACCTGGCGCAGATCGTCGTCCGACAACCAGGGGAGCCCCTCGGTGAAGTGCGTGACGCACTCGCGATAGGAATGTTTGAGGCGGGACAGGTCGCTGCCCCACATGACGCGGCCTGGACCAAAGGCGTCGAACACCCGCCGCAGCGGCGCCTCAACCGAGGGAAACGGGTAGACGTCCTGGGCGTAATCACAGACCGCGACCGCCTTGACCGAAACATTGGCGAAGCGACTGAGAGCGATCAGTTCCGGCAGGTGATCGAAGGCGCGGGGGCCTGATGCGCCGCGAGGAACGCCAAGGTGATCGACGATCAGCTTCAGCCGAGGATGACGTTCTGCAATCCCGGCGACCCGGTCGAGACGGCCGGGCGCCAGCATCGCGACCACCAGGCCAAGATCTTCCGCCAGGGGCCAGATCCACTCCAGCGCGCCATCCAGCAGCGGCGCCGCCCGATCCGGCGCATTGAATAGGAACCTCAGGCCGGCCATACCCGGCTGGTTCATCCACTCGGTCAATCGGCCGCGACCGTTTTTGGGATCGAATCCCCCCGCCGGCGGCAAGCCCATGACCGCAAATCGGTCCGGATGGGCCTTGGCCGCCGACAGCGCATAGGCATTGCCCCCGCGATCCCACAACGGCGGAACCAGAATCGCCCGGTCGACGCCCGCGCTGGCCATTTCCTGGAGCAAGATCTCCGTGGTGATCGGGGATTTGCGATGGTGGCCGGTAGCCTCCCCGCGCGCCCAGGGATGGATCTGCGCATCGACGATCAGCATGCGGAATTCCGAAATTTGGCCAGCGTCGCGCCTCTTGATGCCTGTCCGGGCGGCGAGAGAGCCCAGATCGCAGTCCGATGGCGACATTCTTTGTTCCCCGTCGAAACGGGGAAATCGCTAAGCCGCCCTTGCCCATGAATTCTTGCTTAGACCCGCCATCACCCGAACGGGAACGGCGCAAGACCGCCAAACTGGGTTTGGCGCGCACCCGACGTTACGCGCGCCCGTATCGGCGGGCCTGTAATCGCGCGGGAGTCAAATGGGTGGTAGGCCGGCTGGGAATCGAACCCAGGACCATTCGATTAAAAGTCGAATGCTCTACCGCTGAGCTACCGGCCCCTGTCGCCCCGCCCCCGAAGCTGGCCAAGGGTGCGGCGAAGCGCGCGGGACCATAGGCGGAACCCCCTGGACCGGACAAGCGCTAAAGGCCACAGTACGGCCAAATAGTACCCAGGGAGACGCGCTCATGCGCACCGCTTACGTGTCGTTGTGTTCGACCGTCGTGCTTTGCGCCGCCCTGGCGGCCTGCGCTACGCCCGAGCCGGTCAAGACCGCCACGGACACCACCCGCGCCAATATCGGCGGCGCGGTCAGCGCGCCGTTGCAGGACTTCAATGTCGTCCGCACACAGATTCCGGTCGTGCTGCTGGAGGCCAAGAGCGACGTTTACGCCCGGCCCAATCCCTTGAACTGCGGCGCGCTGGCGATCGAGCTCGGTCGCCTGGACGATGCTCTGGGCCCGGACATCGACATCAAGAAGGCGGCCAAGAGCCGAAGCGATCGCGGGGCCGAGTACGCGGCCAACGCCGGGGTCGCGGCGGTCAAGGACGTGGCCGAGGGCTGGATTCCGATGAAGAGCTGGGTGCGCTACATGACCGGCGCCCAGCAGCACGACGAAGCGGTGCAGTCGGCCATCGCCGCCGGCCGGGAGCGGCGCTCCTATCTGAAGGGCCTGGCCCAGTCGCTCGGCTGCATCGGCATCGGTCCCAAACCGACCAAGCTGTTCCCCGCCCCGCCGGTCACCCCCTCGACCGTCACCAACGTGGCCCTGACCGCCAAGCCCTAGTCGCCCGCGCCCTTCAGTCCCGCGTGGAAGCCGCGGCGGAAGGCCTCGAACCGACCTTCGGCGATGGCGGCGCGCATGGCGGCCATCAGCGTCTGGAAGAAGGCGATGTTGTGCCAGGACAGCAGCACCTGTCCGAGGATTTCCTCGGATTTGAACAGGTGGTGCAGATAGGCCTTGGAATAGTCGCGGCTGGCGGGGCAATCGATCGCCTCATCGAGCGGCGTGTCGTCCTCGGCGAAGCGGGCGTTCTTCATATTGACCGCGCCGGCCCAGGTCCACGCCTGGCCATGGCGGCCCGAGCGGGTGGGCAGGACACAGTCGAACATATCGACCCCGCGCGCCACGCCCTCAACCAGATCGATGGGCTTGCCCACCCCCATCAGGTAGCGCGGCCGGTCGGCCGGCAGCATCGCGGGCGCGTAGTCGAGCACGTCGCACATGGCCTGGTGCCCTTCGCCTACGGCCAGGCCGCCGATGGCGTAGCCGTCGAAGCCGATCTCGATCAGGCGCTCGGCCGATTCCCGACGCTGGTCCTCAAAGGTGGAGCCCTGCTGGATGCCGAACAGAGCCTGGGTCTCGCGCGCGCCGAACGCCGCCTTGCTGCGCCGGGCCCAGCGGGCCGACAGCAGCATGGCCTCGTGGGCGCGCTTGGGCTCGGCCGGCCAGGACACGCATTCGTCCAGTTGCATAACGATGTCCGACCCCAGAAGGTCGGCCTGGATCTGGATCGACCGTTCGGGGCTGAGGGCGTGGCGCGAGCCGTCGATGTGACTCTGAAAGGTGACGCCGTCCTCCTTGACCTTGGCGATCTTGGCCAGGGACATCACCTGGAACCCGCCGGAATCGGTCAGGATCGGCCGATCCCAACGCATGAACCGGTGCAGACCGCCCAGCCGCGCCACCCGTTCGGCGCTCGGCCGCAACATCAGGTGATAGGTGTTGCCCAGAAGGATGTCTGCGCCCGCCGCGCGCACCTGATCGACCGTCAGCGCCTTGACCGTGCCCACCGTGCCCACGGGCATGAAGGCGGGCGTGCGGATGTCGCCGCGCGGGGTCTGGATCACGCCGGTGCGGGCCGTGCCGTCCACGGCGTCGATCAGGAAGGGAAAGGCGCTCATCGAATCGTCGCCGGCTGGGTCACGGCGCGCGCCATAGCAGGGAGCCGTCGCCATAGGAATAGAAGCGGTAGCCGCTGTCGATCGCATGGCGGTACGCCGTCCGCATCGGCGCCAAGCCGGCGAAGGCCGAGACCAGCATGAACAGGGTCGACTTGGGCAGATGGAAGTTGGTCATCAGGCCGTCGGCGGCGCGAAAGCGATAGCCGGGCGTGATGAAGATGTCAGTCTCGGCCGCGAACGGCCGCACTTGGCCGTCCTCGCCCGCCGCACTCTCGATCAGGCGCAGCGAGGTGGTGCCGACGCAGACCACTCGGCCGCCCGCCGCGCGCGCGGCGTTGATCGCCTGTGCGGTCTGACCGGGCACCTCGCCGTACTCGGCGTGCATGCGGTGCTGGCTCAGGTCCTCAGTCTTGACCGGCAGGAAGGTGCCCGCGCCGACGTGCAGGGTGACAAAGGCGAAGCCGACGCCCCGGTCCTTCAGCGCCTGCAGCAGCGCCGGGGTGAAGTGCAGCCCCGCGGTCGGCGCCGCCACCGAACCGTCGAGACGGGCGTAGACGGTCTGATAGTCGGCCCGGTCGCGTTCATCGTGGCCGCGCTTGGCGGCGATATAGGGCGGCAAGGGCATCAGGCCGCGCTCGGCGATGGCGTCGTCGAGGTATTCGCCCGCCAGGTCGAAGGCCAGGGTCACCTCGCCGCCCTCGCCCTTGGCCTGGATGCGCGCATCTAGGCGCCCGAGCAGGCAGGCGCGATCGGGCCCCCCGCCGAATTCGATCCGGTCGCCCACCGCCAGGCGCCGGCCCGGCTTCATGAAGGCGGTCCACACGCTGGGCGACAGGCGCTTGTGCAGTGTGGCCTCCACCGCGACGGTCGATCCCTCGCGCGGACGCACACCGCTGAGCCGCGCGGGGATCACGCGGGTGTCGTTGAACACCAGCATATCGCCGGCGCGCAGTTCGGCCGGCAGATCGCTCACCCGCTGATCGCGCGGCGCGCGCCCGGGCTCGACCACCAGCAGCCGCGCGCTGTCGCGCGGCTCGGCGGGCCTGAGGGCGATGCGGTCCTCGGGCAGGTCGAAATCGAAATCGGACAGGCGCATGCCGCTCACCCTACCCTCTCCCAGAATGGGGCGAGGGTTGATTGGGGCGGCGGAGGATACGGGCGTCCCCTTCCTCTCGGGGGAGAGGGTAGGGCGAGAGGTCAGCCTTACTGATCCGCCGCCACCTTCATGGAAACGATCTTGCCCGGCGCGCGCGGCGGCTCGCCCTTGGGTAGGGCGTCGACGTGATCCATGCCCTCGAGCACCTCGCCCCACACCGTGTACTGACGGTCCAGGAAGGTGGCGTCGTCGAAGCAGATGAAGAACTGGCTGTTGGCCGAGTTGGGGTTGCTGGAGCGCGCCATGGAGCACACGCCGCGCACATGCGGCTGGGCCGAGAATTCGGCTTTCAGGTTGGGCTTCTTGGAGCCGCCCATGCCCGTGCCGGTCGGATCGCCGCCCTGGGCCATGAAACCCGGGATCACGCGGTGGAACACCACCCCGTCGTAGAAACCTTCGCGCGCCAACTCCTTGATGCGCTCCACATGGCCGGGCGCCAGATCCGGCCGCAGGGCGATGGTGACCGGTCCGGTGTCCAGGGTCATGACGAGGGTGTTTTCGGGATCGGCCGACATGCGCGTCCTCCTTGTGATCGATGGCAGGCTTTTAGACGCGCCCGGGCGGCTTGTCTCGCGGGCCGCGCCTGAAACCTTATGGTTTGGCGAACAGATCCACGTCGCACACCGAGAATGACCCGCCGTGCAGGGTCTTGTCGTAGGCCAACAGCGCCTTGAAGCCCGGGCTCTGGGTGTCGGGCACCTGGACCTTGGTCTGCTGGGCCGGCGGCAGATCGGACATCACGCGCACGGTCAACATGTGATCTGGCTTGGGCGGCGGCTGGCCCACCGCCAGACTGCGCACGACCTCCTCGCCCTCGGCTACCCGCGCCCAGGGCGTGTACTTCTTCTCCAACTGGTCGTTGAACTGGCGCATCAGGAAGAACTGACTGTCGGCGGAATCAGGATCGCCGGCCCGCGCCATGCCGGCCACGCCCGGGCACCACAGGCCCCAGGCCGGCACCTTGCCGTCGGCCATCATCAGCATCAGGTCGTTCGACTGAGTGCGCACGGGCATGGACTTGAAGAAGCCGTCCTCGTAGCCATTCCCTGCGGCGGCGGTGATGTAGGGAAGATCCGGCCCGCGGCGGAAGGTGAACTCGCCCTTGAGCGACTGGCCAGAGCCGCCCGAACCGTCACCTTTGGGATCGCCGCCCTGGGCCATGAAGTCGTCGACCACCCGGTGGAACATCAGGCCATCGTAGAACTTGGCGCGCGCCAGGGCCTTGACCCGCGCGACCGACGCCGGGGCGATCTCCGGGTACATTTCCACCAGGATGCGGCCCTTCTCGGTATCGATCACCAGAAGGTTTTCCGGATCCACCGTGCGGTAGTCGGACGACGCCAGCTTCGGCGGCTTGGGATCGGAGGCGGCCACGGCCGGAGGGCCGCTCAGCGCCATGCCGCTCGCGCCCAGGGCGGCGGCCAACAACAGGGTGCAGGACTTCATTCGGCCTCTCTAGCGGCTTTTCGCGTGCGGGCTAGGCCTTATTGTGGCGCTCGCGGTCAGACGCGCGCGGCGCGGGCCCGCAGGCGCTCGGCCACCAGGGGGGTGACGAAGCCCGAGATGTCGCCGCCCAGACGCGCGATCTCCTTGACCAGGCGCGCGGCTATGGCCTGGTGGCGAGGATCGGCCATCAGGAACACCGTCTCGATCTCGCGATTCAACTGCTGGTTCATCGCCGTCATCTGGAATTCGTATTCGAAATCCGCGACCGCGCGCAGACCGCGCACGATCATGTCGGCCCCGATCTGCTCGGCGAAACTCATCAGCAGGGTCTCGAACGGCAGAACCTCGATCTCGGCGTGGGCAGTGAAGGGCCGCACCTCGCTGCGCACCATCTCGACCCGCTCTTCCAGGGTGAACAGCGGTCCCTTGGAGCGGTTGATCGCCACGCCGATCACCAGCCGGTCAACCAGTTTCACGGCGCGTGAAATGATGTCGATATGACCGTTGGTGATCGGGTCGAACGTCCCCGGATAGAGCGCGGTCCTGGTCTTCAAGCGCTGCCCCTCACCCCCGCCCGCATCACGCAGGCTCCTCGTCGTCCGAGCCCTCGGCTTCCGCCAAACGCTCGACCGAGACCACATGCTCGCCCTCGGCCGGGCGGAACAGGATCACCCCACGGGTGTTGCGCCCGGCGATGCGTATGTCGTCGACGGGCGCGCGGATGATCTGGCCCTGATCGGACACGAGCATCATCTCGTCACCCTGCTCGACCGGGAAGGCCGCCACCAGGTGCCCGCCGCGCGACATGTCGTGCGCGGTCAGGCCCTGGCCCCCGCGGCCCGTGCGCCGGTAGTCATAGGCCGAGGTGCGCTTGCCGTAGCCTTCGGAATCGGCAGTGAGGATAAACTGCTCGGCGGCCTCCAGTTGGGCGATGCGCTCGGGCGACAGATCGGCGTCCGGCCCGCCCTCCTCGCCATCGTCTGGCGCGGCGGCGGCTTCGGCGTCCTCGGCGCCTTGGCCCATGGCCTTACGCAGGGCGGTCGCGTACTTCATGTAGGCCCTGCGCTCGTCGGGCGTGGCCTGGACCTGGCGCAGGATGGCCATGGACATGACCTTGTCGCCCTCGGCCAGGCGCACGCCGCGCACGCCCGTGGAATCGCGGCCGGCGAACACCCGAACCTCATCGACAGAGAAGCGGATGCAGCGGCCAAGCGCGGTGGTGAGCAGCACGTCCTGATCGGCGGTGCAGATCGAGACGCCGACGATGTGGTCGCCCTCGTCCAGCTTCATGGCGATCTTGCCGTTGCGGTTGATGCGCTGGATGTCGCTGAGCTTGTTGCGGCGCACGCCGCCCGACTGGGTGGCGAACATCAGGTCCTGCCGGTCCCAGGCCGCCTCGTCCTCGGGCGCGGTCAGGATCGAGGTGATGGTTTCGCCCTGCTCCAGCGGCAGAAGATTGACCAGCGCCTTGCCGCGCGAATTGGGCAGGCCCACCGGCAGGCGCCACACCTTGAGCGTGTAAACCTGACCCTCGGAGGAGAAGAACAGGATCGGGGCGTGGGTGGAGGCCACGAACACCCGCACCACCGCGTCCTCTTCCTTGGTCGCCATGCCCGAACGGCCCTTGCCGCCGCGCTTTTGCGTCCGGTAGGTGGCCAACGGGGTGCGCTTGACATAGCCGCCGTGGGTGACGGTGATGACCATCTCCTCGCGCGCGATCAGGTCCTCGTCTTCCATGTCGGCGTCGCCGTCGACAATCTGGGTGCGGCGGGGCACGGCGAAGGCGGCGCGCACCTCGGCCAGTTCCTGACGGATGATGTCCAGCACCCGTTCGCGCGAACCGAGGATCTCGAGATAGCCGGCGATGGCGCCCGCCAGGCTCTGAGCCTCGTCGGCAATTTCCTCGCGGCCCAGGCCGGTCAGGCGCGACAGGGTCAGGGCCAGGATCGCCCGCGCCTGTTCCTCGGTCAGCCGGATACGGTCCTCGCTCACCAGAACCGTGCGCGGGTCGGCGATGAGCGCGATCAGCGGTCCCATGTCGCCGGTCGGCCAGTCGCGCGCGACCAGCCGTTCGCGCGCCTCGGCCGGATCGCGCGAGGAGCGGATGATGGCGATGAACACGTCAATATTGGCCACGGCGATGGCCAGACCGACCAGCACGTGACCGCGATCGCGCGCCTTGGTCAGCTCGAATTTTGTGCGCCGGACGACGACTTCCTCGCGCGCGTCCAGGAAACAGTCGATCAGGGCGCGCAGGCCCATCTGCTCAGGCCGGCCGCGATTGAGCGCCAGCATGTTGACCCCGAACGAGGTCTGCAATGGGGTGAAGCGGTAGAGCTGGTTGAGGATCACCTCGCCCGAGGCGTCGCGCTTCAACTCGACCACCACGCGCATGCCCTGGCGGTCGCTTTCGTCGCGGATATCGGCCACACCCTCGATGCGCTTGTCGCGCACCAGTTCGGCGATGCGCTCGACCAAGGACGCCTTGTTCACCTGATAGGGAATAGCGGTGATGATGATCGCTTCGCGGTCCTTGCGGATGTCCTCGACCGTCGCCGTGCCGCGCATGATGACCGAGCCGCGCCCGGTCATCAGCGCCTGACGCGCGCCCGACCGGCCGATGATCTCGCCGCCGGTGGGGAAGTCGGGGCCAGGCACGATCTCGAGCAGATCTTCCAGGCTGATGTCGCGATTGTCGATCGTCGCCAGGCAGGCGTCGACGATCTCGCCCAGGTTATGCGGCGGAATGTTGGTCGCCATGCCCACGGCGATGCCGCCGGCGCCGTTGACCAGCAGATTGGGAATGCGCGAGGGCAGGACCACCGGCTCGGATTCTGAACCGTCGTAGTTGTCCTGGAAATCGACCGTGCCCTTTTCGATGTCGGCGAGCAGCGCCTCGGCGGCCCGCTCCATCTTAACCTCGGTGTAGCGCATGGCCGCGGGCGGATCGCCATCGACCGAGCCGAAGTTTCCCTGGCCGTCGATCAGCACCAGGCTCATCGAGAAGGTCTGCGCCATGCGCACCAGGGCGTCGTACACCGACTGGTCGCCGTGCGGGTGATACTTACCGATCACGTCGCCGACCACGCGGGCGGACTTCCGGTAAGAGCCGCCGGCCCCGTAGCCCTGCTCGTGCATGGAATAGAGGATGCGCCGGTGCACGGGCTTGAGGCCGTCGCGGGCGTCCGGCAGGGCGCGCGAGACGATCACGCTCATGGCGTAATCGAGGTAGGAGCGTTTCAGCTCGTCTTCGATCGCGATGGGAGCGATGCCCCCTCGCCGGTCCGCGGAGCCCTCGTCCGGGGTCGGTATGCTGCCGTCGTCGCTCAAATGATCTGGAACTTCTAAAGGGGTGGAATCGCGCGCGATTGCCGTCGCGCTTTGTTAGCACCCCGTCCGTCCAGGCGCAAAATAACAGGCCCTAAAAGCCCGATTTGCCCGTGGGTCAGTTCGCCGAAACCGGACGATTGGGCGCCAGCCGCAGATCGACCGCCAAGCCTATGCCCGAGGCGTCGAATGTCAGCTTGGCGCCGAGTTGGCCGGCGATGGTGCGCATCATCCGAAGACCCAGGCCGCCATCGGTGCGCGGATCGAATCCCTCAGGCAACCCCACCCCGTCGTCGACCACTTGGATATGGGTCGACCCGTCTCCACCGCGCGCGCAGTGCAGCGCGATGGTTCCGCGCACGGCGCAGGGATGGGCGTACTTGACCGAATTGGTCACCGCTTCGCCCACGACGAAGCCGACCGACAGGGCGATCTGGGCGGGAATCTCGCAATGGTCGCCGGACATGGGTTTCAGCGTGACGTTGCTGCCCGACATCGATTGGATCGCAGCCTGGGCGATATCCTGCAGATAGCTCCCCAGCTCCATGTGCGAGGCTCCGGCCGATTGGGCGAGCAGGCGATGCAGGCGTCCGACCGTTTCGATCCGGGCGCCGACCTCGGCCAGCAACTGGCCCACCTGCTCGGGCTCCAGCACGCGCCCCGAACGGGTCAATTCATTCACCTGCAGCCGCAAAATGCCCGCCACCAGCGACAGATTGTTGGCGATGCGGTGATTGGACTCGGCGACGAGCATCTCAAGTGAGGCGGAATTGTCGGAGCCTGGCAAGGCGTTAGCGATATGTTCAGAGACGATTTGGACCGGCATTTGAGCCTCCATACCGGAACATTAGCACATCCCTAGGAACATATCGTCGTTTATTTTGCTTCTATATTTTATCCGAAGATTATATAGACAATTTATGGATCATTACACGAAACAGTGCTTGGAGTAACTTGCGTCACTTATATCTTTAACCAATTAAACAAAAAGTGAGCCGGTTACCGCTTAGGCGGAAAATGAGTAAGAACCGCAACCATCGTCACCCGTCGTCATTTAATCCGGCAAAGCAAGGCAAGGCGAATGAAGGACCCTAAAGCCGGGAAGAAGGACATGGCCGATCTGAACCGCGGGGAACGCCTGCAGATCATGTTGACCGAAGACGAGTTGGGCGCGCTGGACGACTGGCGCTTTTCCCGCCGCATGCCCAGCCGGGCCGCGGCTGTGCGCGAACTGCTCAAGCGCGGTCTGGCGGCCGAAGGCTTCCTGTCGGCCGAGCAAGGGTCAAAATCGAAAGACTATGGCGTGACAGACCCAAGGGCCGAGGGTGAGGCGCGCCTCGACGACAACGACGCCTCGGGTCGCTCGGCCGGCTAGGCCGGGCCCCACCCGACGACCGCCTAGAACGGAATCTCGTCGTCGAGGTCAGCGCTGAAGCTCTCGCGCGGGCCGCTGTTCTGGGCGCGCCCGCCGGCCGCGTAGCCGCCCGACGACGAGCCGTAATCCTCGCCCGCGCTCTCGCCGCCGCCGCGCCCGCCGAGCATGGTCAGTTCACCGCGGAACTTCTGCAGCACGATCTCGGTGGAATACTTTTCCACACCCTGCTGGTCGGTCCATTTGCGGGTCTGCAGCGCACCCTCGATATAAACCGTCGAGCCCTTCTTCAGATAGTTCTCGGCCACCTTGACCAGATTGTCGTTGAAGATGACCACTTGGTGCCACTCGGTCTTTTCCTTGCGCTCGCCGCTCGACTTGTCGCGCCAGGATTCGGAGGTGGCGATGCGCAGATTCGCAACGCGGTCGCCCGAGTTCAGGGTGCGGATCTCCGGGTCCTTGCCCAGGTTACCGACCAGAATGACCTTGTTGACGCTGCCCGCCATCACACTCTCTCTTGTTTGATGCCCGCGCGCCGAGGCGCGCCACGGTCTCTCTTGTTTGATGCCCGCGCGCCGAGGCGCGCCACGGTCGACCCTAACGGCGGATGCGCCGCTGTCAATGTTCTATTAATGTTCCATCCACGGCTGGTTGGGCGCGCGGCGCCCTACTGTCCCTGGGTCTGTTGCTCGACCGCGCCCGGCACAACCAGCCGGCCGTCGCCTGTGCGCACCAGGGCCGGGTAGCGGGCGCTGGTCAGCGACGGGCTGGTAAAAACGCCGTAAGGATTGAGGAACAGGAAGTTGCCCTGATAGGCGCCGATGATCTCGGTCTGGTCGCCCCCCATCTGCAGGAAATGTATGCGCATGCCTTCAAGCGAGGCCGCGCAGCTCTCCAGATTGGGCCGGCCTTGCGAGACCACGTTGAACTTGGCGGTCTTGCCGTCCTTATCCAGAAATACGACCTGATAGCACGTCCCAGTGGTGTAGGGCGCCTCGATCGGCTTGTCGCAAGCGGACAGAGCAAGGGCGGCGAAGGTCAGAACGGTCACAGGACCGGCGAGGCGCAGAGATTTCATCGGCGCACCCTATACCAGCTTTGAAGCGCGGGCAGGCCCATTTGCGCCGCTCGCGTTCACCCGATCGGTGCGATGGCGCAGGCGCCGCCTTGCTCGGCCAGGGGGCGGAAGGTGCGGTTGTCGGCCGACACCTCCACCTGCTTGGGCACGAGACGCAGGGTTTCATCGCCCCAGCGCCCATAGATCGCCTGGCCTGGCGTCTCGCACTTGCCGGCGAACAGGGCCTGGACGCAGGCGTTGAGGCTCATCTCGGCCGGCAGCTTGCGCCAGTCGGTGTCGCGTCGCCAGCAAATGGCCGTGGCCGCGCCGGCCGCGGTGGGCTGGCTGGGCGCCTGGTCCGCGTCGACCGGAGCCGGCGGCGGCGGCTCGACCGGCGTGGCCTGGGCCTGGGAAGCGGTCATGGGCTGGATCACCGGGCCGGTGTCGCTGGCCGCCGCCAGGGCCCCGGTTGAGTCGACCCCGACGTCCAGAGCGCGCGTGGCGACGCCGTTCTTCTGGGCGCAATCGGACAGAGTCATCATGCCCACGAACTGTCCGCCCACGAAGCAGCGCAGGGGCCGCGCCGGATCCATCGCCTCCTCGTCACTGGCGCCCATCTCCACCACAAGGCCGCCGCGCGAGGCGGGCGGGGGCGCGGTCGAACCGTGGTCGCGGCTCATGATCGCGAAGGCGATTCCCCCGCCGAGCAGCACGGCCACCGCCCCGCCCAGCGACAACACCACCTTGGGGTTCCGGAGAAAATCCATGCCTGACCTGCTACGCCGCACGCACGACCGATTCAAGACAAGGCGAACTCTGGCCGCAGCCAGGCCGAGTTCACGCCGCGATCAGGTGGGAGCCCGCGAGGTTCTTACGCACCCGCTCGCGGCAGGCGCGCCACTCGTGGGCCAGGATCGCCAACAGCACGACATCGCGGAACTGGCCGTCTTTCAGCGCGTGCCGCCGCAGATAGCCCTCCCGACGAAAGCCCGCCGCCGCCTGGGACTTGAGCGCCGCCTCATTGTCGGCGAACACCTCGGCAGAGACCTTTTCAAGGCCCAGTTCGTCGAACGCCTTATCCAGGCCCAGGGCCTCGGCGGCGCGTCCCACGCCCCGGCCGCGCGCCTCGGCGTCGGCGATGTACCAGCCCCATTCGGCCCTGCGGTTGCAGTTGGTCAGTCCGGTCAGGCTGAGAAAGCCCACGGCTTGGCCGTTGCGGTTGATGATCCAGCCCCTGCGGTCGCGGTCGGCCAGGAAGGCGTCGAACGCGACCTGATGCTCTTCCCACACGCTCGGCGGCTGGTCCGACATCCAGCGGTTCACCTCGCCCTGCTGGCGCCAGGCGAAAAGTCGCTCGCTGTCATCGTGAACAAGGTCACGCAGGTCGATCATGGCGCTCATTGTCGGTCGATCCGCATGGTAAATGATTAACGCGCATTGTGCAGGGTGGCAGCCAGAAAAGGCAGGAGCGTGACCGTGCCGGCGTCGTTCGCCATCTCAGACCGCCCCATCGGGCCCTCCCACCCGCCCTTCGTTATCGCCGAGCTTTCCGGCAATCACAACGGCAAGCTTGAGCGCGCCCTCGCCCTGATCGACGCGGCCGCCGACGCCGGGGCCGACGCTGTCAAGCTGCAGACCTATTCCGCCGACACCATCACCATCGACCACGATGGTCCCGGCTTCCGGCTGGAGGGCGGGCTGTGGCACGGGCGCACCCTTTACGACCTCTATTCGGAGGCCGCCACGCCTTATGAATGGCACGCGGCCCTGTTCGAGCGGGCGCGGGCGCGCGGGGTGATCTGCTTTTCCTCGCCGTTCGACGAGACCGCCGTGAGCCTGCTCGAGGAACTGGGGGCCCCCGCGTTCAAGATCGCCTCGTTCGAGGCCATTGACGCTCCGCTGATCGCGCGGGCGGCGCGCGGCGGCAAGCCGCTGATCATCTCGACCGGCATGACCACCCCGGCCGAGATCGCCGCCGCGATCCAGACCGCTGCACAGGCCGGCGCGAGCGGCGTGGCGCTGCTGCATTGCGTCAGCGCCTATCCGGCCGCCTTCGAGGACGCAAACCTGGCCATGATCCCCAGACTCGAAGCCGACTACGGCTGCGTGGTCGGGCTGTCGGATCACACGCCGGGCACGGCCGCGGCGGTGGCGGCGATCGCCCTGGGCGCCCGGATCATCGAAAAGCACGTCACTCTGGCCCGGGCGGACGGCGGGCCGGACGCGGCCTTTTCGTTGGAGCCCGCGGAACTGGCGGCCCTGGTGCGAGATTGCCGCAACGCCTTCGAGGCCATCGGCGCCGCCGACTATCGTCGCAGCGCAGTCGAATCGCTCAACCGCCAATTCCGCCGCTCGCTCTATGTGGTGCGCGACGTGGCGGCGGGCCAGGCGCTGGGGGCCGAGGACGTGCGCTCGATCCGGCCCGGCTTCGGGCTTGATCCCGCCCAGCTGCCTCAGGTGCTGGGGCGCCCAGCGGCCCGCGCGCTCAAGCGCGGCGAACCGCTGGCGTGGGACATGATTACTGGAACAGCGACAGGATCACGCTAGGGGCCGCGCTGGCGATCGAGGCGCCCGTCGCCGACAGCTGTTGCTGCACCTGCAAGGCCATAAGCCTGGCCCCGTCGGCCGACGTCGGCGCCGACGCCGACGCGCCGCCGCTGGCCGACAGGACCGTACTCAGGCGCGCGACGAAGCTGGCGTGGGCAGCAATCTGACTCGACTGGTCGCCGATCGGCGCCAGCGCCTGGTTAAGGTTGGCCATCGAGGCGTCGATGTCGCCGAGCAGGTCCGAAACGGTCGACGCCGACAGGCTCGTCGCTGAGCCCAGGGTGATCACGCCGGAGCCGAGCGACAGGTTGGTCGCAGTCAGCGTCACCTGGCCGCTTGTGCCTGAGCCGACCGTGACCGCCGGCGCGGACGAGCCATCCAGCAGATTGACCCCCTCGAAGCCCGCGCCGGACACGGCCGCGCTGATCTGGCTGAGCAAGGCTGAATAGTCGCCGCTGGCCGCCTGGCCCGAGACCGAGCCGTCCTGGACCCCGCCGACCAAAGCCTTCATCTGATCAAGCAGGCCGGAGATCGAGGCGCCCGCGGACAAGGCCGCATCGGTGATCGAGGATGCGCGGTCCAGGCTGGCGCTGGCGGCGTCCAGACCGTTCGCGCTGAGGCTTTGCAGAGCCGGGTCGGCGATGACGGTCGGCGTGGTCGCCGAAGCGGGCCCCGAGGCGCTGGAGGCGGCGCCGGTGGTCGTGGGATCGGTGGAGGTCGGATCGGTCAGTTGGCCGAGGGTCTGCAGGGCCAGGAGCGCCGCATTGGTGGACTGAACGCCGATCGACATTGGTTTCTCTCCTCTCGCTCGCGAATCGCGAGGGCGCTTCGGCGCCGGGGGAGAGGCTAGGTCGCTTTCGTATGCAGATCGTTAACCATAATTGTCGCGCCTGGGACGCGCCTCACATGCGGTGGGGCGGGGCTCGGCGCCGGATCAAGGCTTGGCCTTCAGACCCGGCCCTTGAAGAGCGCCCCGGCGGTGTAGTCCGGCGTGGTCGCCATTTGCGCCACCTGGTCGCGTTCGTGTTGCGCCAGGATCTCGCCGGTGTCGCGGTCGGTCACGGTGTAGATCCAGGCGCCGCTGTCCGGATCCTGCCTGATCTCCAGCCGCTGGCCCTGGCTGGCGGGCGCAGGGTCCTGGGCGCTCGCCCTGCGCGAAGGCGGCTTGCGCTCGGCGAGGTTGGGCTGGTGATGAGGCAGGTCGGCGCCAATGGCGTCCCCGCCGGCAAGGGTCAGGCTGCCCGTATTGGTCATGGCGGCGTCCTCCGGGATCGCGCCAGACGGTCCTGACTGAGCCGCAGCGGCCTAGGCTTGCGCCGCGCCCGCCGCGTCCGCGATCAACGGAACAGGCTCAGCAGGGCCGTGGTCGATTGGTTTGCGATCGACAAGGACTGGATGCCCAATTGCTGCTTGGTCTGCAGCGCTTGGAGCTGGGCGCTTTCAGCGGCCATGTCCGCGTCGACCAGGTTGGAGATGCCGGTCTGCAGGGTAGATTGCAGGCCTTGGACGAACTTGAGTTGGTCGGCCAGGGCGTTGGTGTTGGTGCCGATGGTCGACAAGGCGCTGTTCAGGTTGGTGATGTCGGTGTTCAGCGTCGTCACATAGGCGCTCGCGGCGGCGGCGGTCGCGAACGAGGCAGCGGCGGCGATGGTCAGGATCGTACCGCCCAGCGACAGGTTCTGCGCCTGCACCGTGATCTTGGTGCCGGTGTCGCTCGCCAGGGCGTAGATGTTGGTCCCGGTCGAGTTCAGGATGTTGGTGCCGTTGAACGAGGCGTTGTTGATGATCGCCGTGATCTGCGACAGCAGCGACTTGAAGTCCTGGTTCATCGAGGCGCGGCTGGTGGCGTCCAGCGAGGTGTCCGAAGCGGCCAGGGCCTTGGACTTCAGCTGCGTAAGCAGGTCGGAGACCTGTTGGCCGGCCGACATGGCGACGTTGGCGGCCGAGGTGGCCCGGTTCAGGGATTGGCTGACCGCGTCGAGAGAATTGACCCGCCCGGTCATGGTGTTGGCGATCGACCAGATCGCCCCGTTGTCCTGGGGCGTCCCCACCGTCTTGCCGGTGGAGATGATGTTCTGGGTCTTCTGCAGCTGCGACTGGGTCATCGACAGATTCTGCAGAGCGACGAGCGCGCCCTCGTTCGAATTCACGCTGTAGGTCATGACTGGCATCCCTCATAGGTTCGACCCACGAGCTCGGGCCGAGGCGTTTTGCACTGAGGACCAGTCAAGCAAGGCCGGCGCCAACGACAGGCGCCGCGTTAATCAAATAATATCCTGATTTTTATCGTGAATTTCTGGCAACTCGCAAGAGCGGGCGGAAGGCTTCGTCGCGTGTAGCCCGCGCGCCCGGCAGGTATTGCCGGGCCGAGCGGTCAATTCTGCCGCCTAAGAATTGAGGCCTTGCATGATCGACCGGTTGACGTCGATCAGCGGCTGAATCGCTTCGTTGGACTGCATCACCGCGCTGGTGTGCCGATTGACCCACAGCGCCAGTGAAATGATCTGGGCGCGCGCCTCAGGCGGCAAGGCGTTACCCTCCGCCGCGCAGTCGTCGGCCAGGGTCGACCACAGACGCCGGTTCCAATGCAGCGCGCGGATGCGCTTGGAAAAATCCTTGGGACCGGCGGCGTCCGCCTCCATCAGAGCGCGGGTGACGAGGCCGAACAGGCGATATTCGACCTGCCGGGGAGCCTCGGCCTGCTCAGCCGCCTTTTGATAGGCCTGTAGCGACATTCCCTAGCCTCTCGTCCTCATACTCAATCAGCCGGCGACACAGCATCAAGGCTTTATAGTATTCTTTAGACATAACGTGCCTAGACACAGTGACGCAGTCGGCAAGAACTGTTGCGTTCCCGATTACGCTCATGAATTCGTTAAGACGGTGCGCAAACTCTTCAAAGAAACGCCCTGCATTCGCCTCGTCGAGATACATCATCATTACGGGGAAATAAATCCGCCTAGCCGGCGAATTAGCTTCCTCGGCCTGCATAATGTCTTTCTCGCGCAGAACCGAAGCCTTGTTCTGCAAGATCAGCACGCCCCGACGGTCGCCGTTCTGCACGACGGCGCCGTTCAACACGAATTTTTCGCCCGGCTTGAGCGAAAGCTTGAGAGGCATGACCCGCTCCAAGGCGCGGCGCGCGGCGCCGTTTGCAGAACGACAACGCTAGGGTGCCCGGGTTAACGCGGCCTTGCCCCAGACGCCGCCAGCGCCGCAAAGTCCGTTAGGGCGCCGTTAAGCACGAACCGCCCATGCATGGCAGGTCGCTCCCGACGCGCTCGAGCCGCCCAGAGCCGCAATGTCCGCCAAGCCCTCACCGAGCGTTCCGCCTAATCCGGCGCCCCAGGCCGTAGCAGGGGTTGCGCGGATCGCGGCGGCCCCGGCGATCGTCGGCCAATCTGGCTCGCCCGAAGCTTTGGCGCAGCTGAACGACGCGATCGCAGAGCTGCGCGCCCTGGGCCTGGAGCCCTATCTGCGTCAGTCTGCCGCGGCGATCCGGGCTGAAAACGCGCAGGAAGCCGCCGAGTGGGCGATCAAGGCCCTGGAGCGAGACGAGCGCTGCGGCATGGCCTGGTATTGCCTGGCGATCGCGCGCGAAAAGGCAGGCGATTTCAAGGGCTCGCTGCAGTGCTACGAGTCGGCTCTGGCGCTCAGCCCCGATCACATCGAGATCGCCAACAACCTCGGCCGGCTGGCCTATCGCATGGGCATGAGCGAACTGGCGGAGCAGTTCTTCCGCCTCTACCTGCAGCGCTATCCCAATAGCTTCGAGCCGTCGAACAACCTGGCGTGCGCCCTGCGCGACCAGCAACGCTACGCCGAGGCTGTAGAGGTGATGCGCGGGGCGATCGAAGCGGATGTGGAAAATCCTCTGCTGTGGAACACCCTCGGCACCGTGCTGACCGACCAGGGCGAGTTCGCCACGGGCATCACCTTCTTCGACGAGGCGCTGAGGCTCGATCCCAGCTTCATCAAGGCGCGCTACAACCGCTCCACCGCCCTGCTGTCGCTTGGCGACCCCGAGGGCGCGCTGGTCGATTGCGAGGCGGCGCTGGCGGGCCACATGGCCGAGCACGAACGGGCGACGATGGAGTTGGCGCGCGCGACCATGCTGATCGCCCAGGGGCGGCTCCAGGAAGGCTGGGACGCCTACGAGGCTCGCCTGTCGCACCATTACTTCGAGTCCCTGCTCTTCATGGTCGCGGGTCCGGCTTGGACGCCGGACATGGACCTGCGGGGCAAGACCCTGCTGGTGTTCGCCGAACAGGGACTGGGCGACGAGGTGCTGTTCGCCAATCTGGTCCCGGATCTGATCGAAGCCCTGGGTCCCGAGGGCTTGCTGATGCTGGCCGTCGAGCCGCGGCTGGTGAGTCTGTTCCAGCGCGCCTTCCCGACCGCCCGGATCGAGGCGCATACCACCTATTCCATCGATGGACGCACCGTGCGCTGCGCGCCGTTCCTCAAGGAAGGCGACGGGGTGGACGCCTGGGCGCCGTTAGGCTCGCTGCTCCGGCGCTTCCGCCCCACCCTCGCCTCCTTCCCCGCTCGCCCCGCTTTTCTCAAGGCTGATCCGGCGCGCGTCGCGTATTGGCGCGGCGCGCTGGCCGCCGCCCCGCCGGGCCCCAAGGTCGGCATACTGTGGAAGAGCCTGAAGCTGGATGGCGCCCGCCTGCGCTACTTCTCGCCGTTCGACCTGTGGGCGCCGGTGCTGACCGTGCCCGGCGTGACCTTCGTCAACCTGCAGTACGGCGACAGTGACGCCGAGCAGGCCCAGGCGCGCGCGATGGGCGTGACCTTATGGACGCCGCCGGGCATCGACCTGAAGATGGACCTGGACGATTTGGCGGCCCTGACCCAGGCGCTCGACCTGCTCGTGGCGCCGGCCAACGCCACCAGCAACATCGCCGCGGCGTGCGGCGCCCCGGTGTGGCTGATCTCCACGCCCGGGGCCTGGCCGAAACTGGGGACCGACCGTTATCCCTGGTACCCCAGCGTGCGCGTGTTCAATCCGCCGGCGTTTAACGACTGGTCGCCGGTGATGGACGAGATCGCTCAGGAATTGGTCCAGACGTTCGATCTGTAAGGAACGTCGCTCCCGCGCAGGGGGTTTATCCCTGCACGCGCTCGATAGGCGCACAGGGAGGATGTCATGTTGGACGACAACGACGGCGCGGACGCGCAGGACCTGGCCGAGGCCTTCGACGAGACCCATCGCGAAGGCGAAGACCCCAACCTGTTCGATCGCGAGGACGCGCTTGACCCGGATCTCGACAGCCGCGCCTACGACGCGGTCCGCGCCGATGGCGAGGATGAAGAGGACGAGGACGAAGACGACGACTTTGACGACGATGAAGACGAGGACGACGAAGAGGATGACGACGAGGTCATCGAAGTTCGCTCCCCCGCCGGCCACGAGGATGAGCGGCTTGACGAGGGCCTGGAGGAGAGCTTCCCGGCCTCCGATCCGCCCGCGGTCGGCCGGCCGACCTAGGCTGGCGACACCTCGGTGATCTTGTAGGTCAGCAGGCGGTGATCTTCATCGGTCACCGCCACATATTCGCCAACGGCGAAGCGGTGCTGTCCAAGGCGGTGGATCGGCTCGTCGTCGCCGCCGCCATCATCGCCGTAGTCGAAGAACCAGCGATCCCCGCGCCGTGACAGCACCCCATGGACCGCGTCCTCGTCCGGCGCGAAGCGGCGCACCGTGCAGGCGGCGCGCGCCTTGGCGTAGGCCTGTTCGTCCAGACGCCCGTCGGGCGTGAGCGGGGCGATCAGCGCGTAGCCGCGGTGATCGTCGCCGTCGGCGAACTCGGTGCCGGGGTTGCGCGCCAAGCGCATCACAATGCGGGAAAGGCCCATGTTTCGGGCTCCTTGTCAGACTTCAATGAGAGAGAAACAACGAGGGCGCGTCAGCGTTCAAAAAGCTGCGCGTGGCGCCGCCAAAAATGAACTGCTGCAGGCGCGGGTGGCCATAGGCGCCGGCGACCAGCAGGCCGGCCCCCATTTCCTGGGCCTTTTTCAGCAGCAGCGGCGCGGGCTCGCCCGCCCCCGTCGCCGTGCGCACCTCGGCCTTGACCCCGCGCTTGTCGAGGAACGCTTTCAGTTCGACCGGGTCGAAATCGTGCGGCGAGGCGGACTCGATCGTCAGGATCGTCACCGCCTGCGCCCGCTGCAGCAGGGGCAGGGCCGTGCGCGCCGCCCGGGCCGCCTCCTTGCCCCCGTCCCACGCCAGCACGATGTGGCCCACGGGATCGAAGCCGGCGCGGGGCACCACCACGGGCCGTTGCTCGGCCGCGACGATCTGCTCGAACGCCTGGGACAGGGGGCCTCGGCTGCGCGCCGACAGGGGGTCGAACACCACCACGTCCGACAGGCGCGACTGGGTCGCCAGCGCCAGCCACACCGGCGACTGCAGCACCTTGAACGTCTTGGGCTCGTAGGCCAGCGCCTCGAAGGTGTGGCGCGCGGCCCGGCGGCCCTCCGACGTCGCCTCCTTCAGGCTTTCGACGGCGGCCATCTGCACCCCGCCCATGAAGCCTTCGCCCATCCATGGGGTCAGGTCGGCCAGATCGGCCGGGGCGAACATGCCGGCGACCTCGGCCCCGAACGGCCGCGCGATCGCAGCCGCCGCGGCCAGCACGGTGTCTTCGCCGGCGCCGCCCGCCATCGGGGCCATGATCTTGGACCAGCTCGCCATCGGTTGACCGTTCATCTCGCTCCCCAGACTTGGCTGGAACCCCATTAGGGCCCCGATACCGGCGCGCGGACCTTGATCCAGGTCAGTCCCGCCGCTGGCGAAACGATCCTGGGAGTCGCCCGCCCCCTTGGCAAGCGCCGCCTTTTTGGGGCCGGCGCCGCGATCAACCTGGCGCGGCTTGTCCTGCCAGGGCTTTTGGGATTTGAAATCAGACGTGGCGCCTGCGATCAGGGACCGATAAGCCAGAACCTCAATCCGGAGACCCACGCTTGGCCAGAGGGCTGCGTCAGACGCCAAAAGCGGAGCAGAAGCCGCGCGCCTGGCAAAGGATGTTGTCGGGCCGCCGGCTCGACCTGCTCGATCCCTCGCCAATGGACATCGAGATCGTCGACATCGCCCACGGCTTGGCGCGCGTGGCCCGCTGGAACGGCCAGACCACCGGCGAGCACGCCTTCTCGGTGGCCCAGCATTCGATCGTGGTGGAGGCGCTGGCGGTGATGATCCAGCCCGATCTGGATCCGCGCTGGCGGCTCGCGGCCTTGCTGCACGACGCGCCGGAATATGTGATCGGCGACATGATCTCGCCGTTCAAGGCCGCGCTGGGCCTGGACTACAAGACCTTCGAGGCGCGGCTTGAAAGCGCGATCCACATCCGCTTCGGCCTGCCGCCCCACCCGCCCGCGGCGATCAAGGCCCTGATCAAGGAGGCCGACCGGGCCTCGGCCTTCTACGAGGCCATCCAACTGGCCGGGTTCACCCACAAGGAGGCGCTGGAGCTGTTCGGTTCGCCGCCCCTGGGCCGATCGATGGACGTGACGGCCTGGCCCACCGCCGAGGCCGAGCGCCGCTACGTCGAGCGGCACGACATCCTGACCGAGATGATGCGCCCATGACCGCTTCGGTCGTCATCGGGCTGTCGGCCGTGATCATGGCGGTGCGCGACGGCGAGGGCGTGGTGCTGACCGTGCGCCCGCACGACGCGCGCGCCAGCCGCCCTTCGCCCCTGTCGGGCCTGCCGTTCGGCCCCTTCGACCCCGAGGGGCAGCGCACCTTCGAGCTCGCCCTGCGCGCCTTCGTGGCCGCGCAGACACGGTTCGTGCTGGGCTATGTCGAGCAGCTCTACACCTTTGGCGACAAGGGCCGCGACGCGCCCCTGGCCGACGTCGGCGCCGGCGCGGCGCGGGTCATTTCCGTCGGCTATCTGGCCCTGACCAACGAAGCGCGCGACATGCGGGCGCCCGACACGGCCTGGGCCCCGTGGTCACGCTTCTTTCCCTGGGAGGACTGGCGCCGTGGGCGGCCCGCTCTGATCGACGAAGCGATCGTGCCAGCGCTCAAGGCCTGGGCCAAGGGCGACGAAGCCAGGCTCTCGGCCGTGCGGCTGCTGTTCGCCATGGACGGGGCGCCCTGGAACGAGGAACGGGTGCTGGAGCGCTATGAGCTGCTGTACGAGGCGGGGCTGGCGCTGGAAGCCGCGCGCGACCGTGACCGCGCCCAGGGGGGGCCCGCGCCGGAGCCCGAACGCTTCGACCCGGTCTTCGGCGAGCCGATGATCTCGGACCACCGGCGCATCCTGGCCACCGGCCTTGGCCGTCTGCGCGGCAAGCTCAAGTATCGTCCGATCGTGTTCGAACTGATGGCGCCGGAATTCACCCTGTCACGCCTTCAGCGCACGGTAGAGGCCATCGCCGGCGTGGCGCTGCATAAGCAGAACTTCCGGCGGGTGCTCGAACGCACCGGCCTGGTCGAGGGCCTCGGCCGTTTCGACATCGGCACGGGCGGACGGCCCGCCGAGTTGTTCCGCTTCCGCCGCGAGCTGTTGGGCGCGCGCCCGATCTCAGGCCTGGCCCTCCCGCTATTGCGCGAGGGCTGAGGCCCGCGCCGCTACTTTCCGGCCATGGCCGCTTTGGCCTTGGCTTCGTCATTGGTCAGACAGGTAAGCCCCGTCCATTCGATGGTGGAGTTGTCGTCGTATTCTTTGACGAAGGCGCGATAGGCGTCGTCGCTCGGCGGCCGCGGGGCTACCACATCGCTGATGGTCAAGGTCACGAATTCGGTCGGCCCATCGCCCGCGGATGAGCCTCGCATGGGCGCCAACACGATCTTGACGTTGGGCTGGCCGTGCGCGGCATACCACGCTTGGTGGTCCCTGACGGCCTTGCCCAGGCCCGCGATGGTGCCGGTGGGGCTCAGTTTCGAAATTCGAACGACGGCGGGATGACCCGCGCAGGGCGGCATGCTCATCGGCTGCGCGAAAGCGCTCGAGGCGACTGCGCTGATACCTAAGGCGATGGCAAGTCGATGCTTCATGGTGGCCCTCTTGTTCTGACATCCGCAGGTGCGCCGAGATTGAAGCGGGCGTCTATCGAGGTTTTGTGACGTCACGTCGATAAGCCAAAGACACGACAAAGCCCGCGAAGACAGAGCCTCGCGGGCTTCGCCGGCCGGAGCCTTGAAAACTTAAGGCTTAGAACTTGCGCACGAAGCTGAGCGCATAGGCGTCCGCGCCGATCGGCGACTGCGAGCCGCCGAGGTAATCACGGCGGGTGTAGTCGATGCGCACGGCGTCGTTGCCGGTCAGCCAGTACTGCGCGCCCACGCCAAAGTTGGCGCTGTGGGTGTCGCCGCTGCTGCTCACGCCGTTGACGGTCTGGTGGAAGTTGGACTCGCCGTAGCCCGCGCGGGCCAGCAGATCCAGGTTGGGCGCCACCGGCAGGAAGCCGACAACATAACCCGCCCCGGCGATCGGCTGGGTGGTGTAGCTGTTGCCAGAGGCGTTGCTGACCTTGCCTTCGCTGAGGCCCCCGCCGATCTCGCCTTCCAAGCCCCAGTTACCGAAGCGCGCGCCCACGCGGCCGGTGATCTCGTCGACGCCGCCATCGTGGTTGGTCGACAGATAGCTGTCGCCCAGGCTGCCGTAATAGCTGGGGTGCGACAGGTCGAGGCCATAGGCCGACGCGGTCTGAGCCATGGCCGGCGCGGCGGCGCACAGAGCAGCCGCCGACGCAGTGGCAATAATCATGAATTTCATTTCAGATACTCCTAGAGTTGCCATCAGGCACGCCGAACAACGCACGGATTTTCAAAAAGGTTTTCTGAAATCGTCGCTCGCCTATTCCTGACGACGCCGCCTGAGACATTTTGGTTACAACTTGTGGCGAGAGCGGGAGGAACCGTGGAATGATTATGTTCTTCCGGCCACATCGGCGGCGAAAATGTGGCGTTGCTTGTCAGCCTGTTATCGCTGCCGAGAAGGGGTTCCGGCTGGCTGCCGGGAATCGCACAGCAAAAGGCGCGCGGCCAAAAGCTCGCGCGCCTTGCAGTCCGGTTGGGGTGGGGTCGGTGAGGGGCGCCTAGCGGGCGCCCTCAAGGAACGCCTGGGCGGCGGCCAGGCGGGCGATCGGCGTGCGGTAGGGCGAGCAGGACACATAGTCCAGGCCCACGCGCTCGCAGAAGGCGATCGAGGCAGGATCGCCGCCATGCTCGCCGCAGATGCCCATCTTGATGCCCGGGCGCGTGGCGCGCCCCCGCTCGGCGGCGATGCGGATCAGGTCGCCCACACCCTCCTGGTCGAGCGAGACGAACGGGTCCTTCTCGAAGATGCCCTTGTCGATATAGGCGTTGAGGAACTTGCCGGCGTCGTCGCGGCTGATGCCGAAGGTGGTCTGGGTCAGGTCGTTGGTGCCGAAGGAGAAGAACTCGGCGCTCTTGGCCAGGTCGTCGGCGCGGATGGCCGCGCGCGGCAGCTCGATCATGGTGCCGACCTGGTACTCGATGGTCACGCCCTGCTCGGCCATCACCGCCTTGGCCACGCGGTCGGTCAGAGCGCGCAGGAAGTTCATCTCCTCGCCCTTGCTGACCAGCGGGTGCATGATCTCGGGCGTAGGCGCCGCGGCGGTCTTGCCGACCTCGACCGCGGCCTCAAAGATGGCCTGCACCTGCATCTCGTAGATTTCGGGGTAGGACACGCCCAGGCGGCAGCCACGGTGGCCAAGCATGGGGTTGGACTCGTGCAGCTCGCGCGCCCGGCGCATCAGCTTGGCGGCGTCCAGACCCGTGGCCTCGGCCACGGCCTTCACGTCTTCCTCGGTGTGCGGCAGGAACTCGTGCAGCGGCGGGTCGAGCAGGCGGATGGTCACCGGCAGGCCGCTCATGATGGTGAACAGCTGCACGAAGTCGTTGCGCTGCATCGGCAGAATCTTGGCCAGGGCGGCGCGGCGGCCCGGCTCGTCGTCGGCCAGGATCATCTCGCGCACCGCAGCGATCCGGTCCTCCTCGAAGAACATGTGCTCGGTGCGGCACAGACCGATGCCCTCAGCGCCAAACTGACGCGCGGTCTTGGCGTCGAGCGGGGTCTCGGCGTTCGCGCGCACCTTCAGGCGGCGGACCTGGTCGGCCCAGCCCATCAGGGTGGCGAAATCGCCGGTCAGCTCGGGCTCGATCATCGGCACCGCGCCGGCCAGGATCTCGCCCTTGGAGCCGTCGATGGTGATGATGTCGCCGACTTTGAACACCCGGCCCTTGACCTGGAACTGGCCCGCGGCGTGGTCGATCGACACGTCGCCCGCGCCGGACACGCACGGGCGGCCCATGCCGCGCGCCACCACGGCGGCGTGGCTGGTCATGCCGCCCCGGGCCGTGACGATGCCCCGCGCGGCGTGCATGCCATGAATGTCCTCGGGGCTGGTTTCCTCGCGCACCAGGATCACCGCCTCGCCGGCCTGGCCCAGGCGCTCGGCCTCCTCGGAACTGAAAACCACCTTGCCCGTGGCGGCGCCCGGCGAGGCCGGCAGGCCGCTGGTGATGCGGTCGCGCGGAGCGTTGGGATCGATGGTCGGGTGCAGCAGCTGGTCCAGCGAGGCCGGATCGATGCGCGCGATCGCTTCGTTGCGCGTGATCAGACCCTCGGCGGCCATGTCCACGGCGACCTTCAGCGCGGCCTTGGCCGTCCGCTTGCCGCTGCGGGTCTGCAGCATATAGAGCTTGCCCTGCTGGACGGTGAACTCGATGTCCTGCATGTCGCGGTAGTGCCGCTCCAGCCGCTCGACCACCGCCTTGAACTGGGCGAACACCTCCGGCAGCGCTTCTTCCATCGACGGATTGGGGTCGCCCATCTCCTCGCGCGCGGCGCGGGTCAGGCTTTGCGGCGTGCGGATACCGGCCACCACGTCCTCGCCCTGAGCGTTGATCAGGAACTCGCCGTATAGCTTGCTCTCGCCGGTGGAGGGGTTGCGGGTGAAGGCCACGCCGGTGGCCGAGGTGTCGCCCATGTTGCCGAACACCATCGACTGCACGTTCACGGCCGTGCCCCAGCTCTCGGGGATGTCGTGCATGCGGCGGTAGAACTTGGCCCGGTCGTTCATCCAGCTGGCGAACACGGCGCCGATCGCGCCCCACAGCTGATCGTTGACGTCCTGCGGGAACGGCCGGCCCAGTTCGCGCTCGACCGCTTTCTTATAGGCGGCGACCACGTCCTTCCAGTCGTCAGCGGTCAGGGCGGTGTCGACCATCACGCCCAGGCGGTCCTTGGCGTCGTCAAGTATCTCCTCGAACATGTGGTGGTCGAGGTTGAGCACCACGTTCGAATACATCTGGATGAAGCGGCGATAGGAATCGAAGGCGAAGCGCTCATCGCCCGACAGGGCCGCCAGCCCCTTCACCGTCACATCGTTGAGGCCGAGGTTGAGCACCGTGTCCATCATGCCCGGCATGGAGGCGCGCGCGCCCGAGCGGACCGACACCAGCAGCGGATTGGCCGGGTCGCCGAAGGTCTTGCCAACCAGGCCCTCGACCTTGGCCAGGGCCGCCTCGACGTCGCCCTTCAGGGCCGGCGGATAGGTCCCGCCGTTCTGATAATAATGCGTGCAGTTCTCGGTGGTGATGGTGAACCCAGGCGGGACCGGCAGGCCTAGGGCGCACATCTCGGCCAGGTTGGCGCCCTTGCCCCCCAGCAGGTTCTTCATCGAGGCGTCGCCGTCGGCGTCGCCGCCTCCGAAGGAATAGACCCAACGCGTCGCCGTGACCGTATCCGCCAACATGCCGTTTCCTTACGTGGGCGGGCCTAGCCCGCGATCAGGGAGAAGTCCGCGGCCAAGCCCATGGCGGCTTGCACCTGGGCCAGCAGCCGCAGACGGTTCTCCCGCACTGCAACATCGTCTGAATTCACTAACACCTTTTCGAAGAAAGCGTCCACCGGCGCCCGCAGCGAAGCCAAAGTCGCCAGCGAGTCGCTGAAACGCTCCTCTTTCAGCTCAATTTCTAGCTCGGGCCGGGTCACGCGCAGAGCAACCAGCAGAGCCTGCTCCTCGGCCGGCGCGTCGGGCATGGCCGCGGCGGGACCGGCAGGCAGGGGCCCCTTCTTCTCCTCGGCCTTGAGAATGTTGGCCGCGCGGCGATAGCCCGCCAAAAGATTGGCGCCGTCCTCGGTTTTGAGGAAACTGTCGAGCGCCTCGATCCGGTTGACGATCCGCACCAGGTCGTCGTCGCCCAGGGCGAAAACCGCATCGACCAGATCGTGCCGCTTGCCCTGATCGCGAAGCAGCACCTTCAGGCGGTCGGCGAAGAACGAGAGCAGCGACAGATCGGCCCACCGCCCCAGATTCAAGCGCACGCCGTTGTCCAGAACGATGCGGATCACCCCCAAGGCGGCGCGGCGCAGAGCGTAGGGGTCCTTCGATCCTGTCGGCTTCTCGTCGATGGCGAAGAACCCGATCAGGGTGTCGAGCTTGTCGGCCAGCGCCACGGCCACGCTGACCGGCGCGGTCGGAACCTGATCGCTTGGGCCCACGGGCTTGTAATGGTCGCGGATCGCGTCGGCCACGGCGTGGGGCAGACCCTCGCTGCGGGCGTAATAGCCGCCCATCAGGCCCTGCAGTTCGGGGAACTCGCCGACCATGCCCGTTCCAAGATCAGCTTTGGCCAGGCGCGCGGCCTGGGCCGCCAGGTCCGGATCGGCGCCGACCAAGGGCGCGATCTCGCGCGCCAAGGCCTCGATCCGCTCGACCCGCTCGAACATCGTCCCGAGGTTGGCGTGGAAAGTCACGCCCTTCAGCTTCTCCAGCCGGTTTTCCAGCGAGACCTTGCGATCCTCGTCCCAGAAGAAGCGCGCGTCATTCAGGCGGGCCGACAGCACGCGGGCGTTGCCGGCCGCGATGGCCGCGCCGCCGTCGATCGCCTCGATGTTGGCCACGGCCAGGAAGTGCGGCGCAAGCTTGCCCGTGGCGGGATCGCGCACCGCGAAATACTTCTGATGCGTGCGCATGGAGGTGCGGATCACCTCGGCCGGCAGATCGAGGAAGCTCGGGTCCATGTCGCCCAGGATCGGGGTCGGCCATTCGGCCAGGCCGGCCACCTCCTGCAACAGGCCCTCGTCCTCGACCAGCTCCAGGTTGCGCGCGTGGCACAGGGTGCGCGCCTCGTGGATGATCCGCGCCTGGCGCTCTTCCGCCTCCAGGATCACGCAGCCGGCGGCCAGGCCGTCGGCGTACTGGTCGAAGGTGCGCGCGCGGAACGGTTTGCGCGCGCCCATGAAACGGTGGCCCTGGCTAATGTCGCCGGCGGTGATCCCGTCGATGTTCAGGGGCACGACCTCGCCGTCGAACACGCACAGTATGCTTTGCAGCGGCCGCACCCAGCGCAGCGAGCCTGTGCCCCACTTCATCGACTTGGGCCAGGGAAAGCCGCGCACGATCTTCTCGACCATCTCGGCCACGATCTGCGGCGTCGGGCGGCCCTGCTTCTCGATCACCGCGAACAGCACGCCGTCGCGCTCGACCAGTTGATCGCGCGTCAGGCCCGTGGACCGCAAAAAGCCTTCGACCGCCGCGTCGGGCGCGCTGGCCTTGGGCCCTTTGCGCTCCTCCTTGCGGTCGGACTGGGCCGGCGGCACGCCGTCGGCCACCAGCGTCAGGCGGCGCGGCCCGGCGAAGGCCTTGACGCCTTCGGGAATGAACCCGGCGTCGGCCAGGGCCTCGCGCGCCATGCGTTCCAGGTCGCGTGCGGCCTGGGCCTGCATGCGCGCGGGGATTTCTTCGGAGAACAGTTCGAGAAGGAGTTGGGGCATGTCTTTACGCGGCGATCTGCTGCTTGACCCACGCCTCGGCGCACATCTTACACAGGTCACGGATGCGGCCGATGTAGCTCTGGCGCTCGGCCACGGCGATGGCGCCGCGGGCGTCCATCAGATTGAACAGGTGGCTGGCCTTGAGCACGCGGTCGTAGGCCGGCAGAACCAGCACCTGGCCCTGCGGCCCGGTCTGGCCGAGCAGGCTGCGAACCTCGGCCTCCATATCGACGAACTGCCGCTGCAGCATGGCCACATCGTAGCCGTGGAAATTTGCGGCCGACTGCTGGCGCTCGTTCTCCAGGAACACGTCGCCATAGGTCACGCCGGCGTTGTTGAAGCGCAGGTCGTACACATTGTCGACGCCCTGTACGTACATGCACAGGCGCTCCAGGCCATAGGTCAGCTCGCCCGCCACCGGATCGACGTCCAGGCCGCCGACCTGCTGGAAATAGGTGTACTGCGACACTTCCATGCCGTCGCACCACACCTCCCAGCCCAGGCCCCAGGCGCCGACGGTGGGGTTTTCCCAGTCGTCCTCGACGAAACGGATATCGTGCAGGGTGGGATCGAGGCCGATGGCCGCCAGCGACCCGAGATAGAGGTCCTGCATGTCGGGCGGGTTCGGCTTCAAGATCACCTGATACTGATAATAGTGCTGGAGCCGGTTGGGGTTCTCCCCATAGCGGCCGTCCGACGGGCGGCGCGAGGGCTGCACATAAGCCGCGTTCCACGGCTTGGGCCCGAGGGCGCGCAACACCGTCGCCGGGTGCAGGGTGCCCGCCCCGACCTCGACGTCGTAGGGCTGCAGGATGGCGCAGCCCTTGTCGCCCCAATAGGCGTGCAGCGTCAGGATCAGATCCTGGAAAGACAGAGGTTCGGCGGACATTGACCCGGGCCCAAAAAAGTCGGCGGACCATAGGGCCCGCCGACCCGGGCTTCAAGCGCCTGAAACCTCAGGCGCCGCGGCGCTGCTCATTGATTGAGGCGGCTTGGCGATCGGCGCCAAAACCCGGCTCAGTTTCCGGTCGCGGCGGTCTTGCGGCCGGCGCCGGACATGGGGCGGCCGTACTTGGCGCGGTTCTCGCGCGTGTCGGGGACGGGCCCGTTGGACACCACATTGGGATCGCCCGCCTTGAGCTTGGAGGTGTCGCCCAGCGTGCCGGACGAAGCGAACCCGCCCGCCGGGCTGGTGTCGACCTGCGTCGGCGGCGCGGTGGCGGATCCGGCGGGCGGCGGGGCGATCCCGGCATCTGCGGCGGTGGTTGATTGGGCGAAGGCGCCGCCGCCCGCGAGGGCGAAGGCGCCGGCAAGGGCGAGGGCGAGAGGGGCGCGCATGACGGTCTCCTTGGGTTGGGCTCCGGTCCGAGCCCGGCTGCCTAACCATCGTGCGAACGCCGGGTTGGTTCACGAGATCACGGGCTCGTGAACGGCCGGCTGACGGCGTTATCTTTGAAAGAACACCAGGCTCGCGCCCGCCAGGATCAATACGAAGCCGGCGATGGCCATGGGACGCACCGGCTGGCCTAAGTAGAAGAAAGAGAAGGCGACGAACACCGCCAGGGTGATCACCTCCTGGATGGCCTTCAGCTGGGCCGCCGAATAGACGGCGGCGCCGATGCGATTGGCCGGCACGGCGAGCGAATATTCCAAACCGGCGATCAGCCAGCTGAAGATGATCACCAGCGACAGGGGGGCGTCGCGGAACTTGAGGTGTCCGTACCAAGCCGTGGTCATGAAGACGTTGGAGAGCGTCAGCATCACCCATGGGGCCACGGCCGGCCAACTCAAAAACGGCATTCGATTACTCCTAATGGGCGAAATTGGAGGGGCAATACGGCCTCTTGTAAGGGAAACCGGCGGATACGCGCATCTTGACGCCCTTAACCTTCTGATAACGAACGCGGTTTCCAGCGAGGTTTTCCGCTCATTTTTTGACCATACCGCCCTGATTGTGCCTATCTGGCGAACACGGCTCAGCAAAAGGACCTCTCGAAGCCGTGAACGATCTCACCGCGCGAGGCGTCTCGATAGCGTCGCCCTCGCCGGACGAACGGGGGGACGCTCGGACGTCGCGGTAGAACATGCAGAGGGGCGGGCCTTTGCACGCGCAGGAGCAAGGCGAATGAAGCTGATCATTGCGATCGTCAAACCTTTCAAGCTGGACGATGTCCGCGAAGCCCTCGTGGCAGCGGGCGTTGAAGGGCTGACGGTCAGTGAAGTGAAGGGATACGGCCGTCAAAAAGGCCAGACTGAAATCTACCGCGGCGCCGAATACCAAGTGGTGTTCGTGCCCAAGGTCAAACTCGAGGCGGTCGTGGATGACACGGTCGTCGGCAAGGCCGTGGAAGCGGTGAAAGCCGCCGCCGCCACCGGCAAGATCGGCGATGGGAAGGTGTTCGTCGTCAACGTTGAAGACGCCGTTCGCATCCGCACCGGCGAAACCGGCTCGGCCGCGCTCTAGACCTGTTGGACAAGGGGATCATGACGATGAAAATTTTTGGGACCTTCGGGTTGAAGCGGTTCGGGGCCCTGGCCCTTGCCGCTGCGATCCTCGGG
>DATKPD010000084.1:0-26872 GCA_035524315.1 Caulobacteraceae bacterium | reverse complement strand
CCGGCATGTTCATGCCCGCCATCCCGTCCATGCCCGCCATTCCAGACATGGCTTGCATCGGTCCGGCCTGCTGTCCGGCGAGGCTCGCTGCCGACAGGGCCGCGCGTTGGGCCAGAACTGAACCACTGCCCGCGGGCCAGTCCTGTTGCGCGACCGCGTGGCCGGCGAGGCTACGGATTTCTTTCAGGTATCCGCCCCAACTCTTGGCCCAAGGCAGGCCGCTGATCAGAAGGGCCAAGGTCAGGGCTGAGACCCACAGACCGGCTGAGGCATGCAGGTCGCGCCAGAAGACCGCTTTGCCCCGGCCAAGGCGCGGATAGATCAGCCCCCCCAGGCCCTGCGCCCCGCGCGGCCACCACAGGTAAAGCCCGGTGATGATCATGACGATCGCCCACGACGCCGCTAGCTCAACGATCATGGATCCCCGGTCGCCCAACAAAAGCTCGCCGTGCAGCCGAAAGATGATCTGCATGAACCGATCGTCCTCGCGCACGATTTTGACCGGCTTCAACGTTGAGGGATCAACCCACACCCGCCATTCGTCGGCACCCTTGCCCACCAGCACCTGGGCGGCGGCGCTGGGTGAGCGGGGCAGCTGATAGGCATGAAGCACCGAACCAGGCACGACGGCCAGGGCGGCGTGAGTTTCGGCCGATGGCGCCGGCCGGGCGCGCCCCGGCGCCAGCAGCTGTGCGTAGGGCCGGTCGACCCAGGCCTCGAACTGCGGCCTGAACAGATAGATCGGCCCGGTGAAAGCGAGCCAGAGTACAAAGGGAATGCAAAGCAGGCCTGCATAAAAGTGCCAGCGCCATATGGCCCGGTAGTCGGGCCAGGGACGACGCGTGGCTTGAGTGTCCGCGTTCATGTCGGCCCCGCCTCAGAAAGCCGCGCGCACGCCGACGCTCGCGTCGAGCGGAAGGCCCAGGACGGGAACGGTGGTTGCGGCGACGGTCGAGCCATTGGTCGTGGTGTAGCCCAGTCCCTGGTCGTAGTAGCGCGCCGCCCCAATATTCTGGACCAGCACGTAGAGCTCGATGGACTTATAGGCGCGCCATGTGGCGCCCAGGTCGGCGATGGTCGCGGCCTGGTTCAATTGGGTGTGCGAGGTGCTGTTCCAGTAGGCCGGGAAAGACTTGAGCTTGAAGCTCAGCGTCAGTCGATCTACCGGCCGCCACGCGGCGCCGGCGGTGGCCATCCACGGCGGAACCTGCCCGATCTGCTGGCCGACCGGGTCAGGGATCACCCCCGCCGAGGCCGTCGCGTAGTTCGAGCGCGTCAGGTGGGCGTCGGTGCGGGTGAGGCCGACATCCAGACTTAGCGTCTCGCTGGCCTTCCAACTGCCCAGCAGCTCGAAGCCCTGCAACACCGCGTCGCCAGCGTTGACGTACTGGCGCAGCGAGCCGCCCGCGATGCCGGCGATGGCCGTCCCACAATAACCATTGACCGCCGCGCAACCGCTTTGGACCGTGGCGTAGTCGATAAAGTTCGCCAGATCGTTGTGAAATACCGTGGCCGAGGCGGCCAGCCCGCCATGGTGCAGGTCCACGCCAAGTTCTTCGCCGAGATTGGTCTGCGGCTTGAGGGCGGGATTGGAGGTGGTGTAGTTCGCCCCGCTGATGAAGGCGCGGTACATCTGGTTCATGCCCGGCGCGGCGAAGTTCTCGTAGACGGCGCCGCGCAGGTCGATGTCACGGCTTATGCTGTAACGCGCGCCCAACCTTGGATCGAACCGACTATAGCTCTGTCCGGCCAGGGCGTTGCTGAAACTCGAGCCCTTGTACGCGCCGGAGATGCGGCCATTGGCGGTTTGCCAGAGGTCTTCGCGCGCCGCGCCGTTCACTTCCAATGGCAGGCCGGGAGCCTGCCAGACGGCCTGGGCGAACACACCCTCGAAATAGTGTTGCGCGCGCGCGTCAATCGAGCCGGTCGGGCCGGTCGCCGCGAACAGGTTGAGCGGGTCATTGGCCACGATCGACCGCGCGTCGATCCCTGCCTTTATATCCTTGAACGGGCCCCAGGCGCTGGCGACAAACATGGAGCCGCCAAAGTTGTCGTAGCGCACGGTTTCCGTCTGCGACACATACGGTACGCCCAGCGTCGGGGTGAAAATCGTGTAGGACGGGTTGCTGGCGTTGGTGGTGGACATGCGATTCCAGCCATACCAGCCCGAGGCGTTGAGCGTGGTCGCAGGAGTCAGGGCTATGGACCCGCCCACGGTGGCCCGGTCCGCGGTCCAGGTGTTTCCGGCGATCCTCCACACCAGCCCGTCCTCGACGATCCGGTGATCCACCAATCGTGCGTAAACTTCGCTGGTCGCCGTAGGCGTATAGACCGCCGACAGGGTCACATTCGTGTTTTGCGAGGCGGTGGCGTCCATGTAGGGGTTACGATATTGCGCCGGTGTCTGGTCATAGCCATCGGTCTTGGTGATCGCCGCCGTTACGCCGACCTTCAGGTCCCGGATCGGCGCGGCGCCCAGGCTGATGTCGCCGGTGTAGGTGTTGAAGCTGCCGTAACTGGCCTCAATGCGGTTGTCGTCGGGACCGGGCGTGCGGGTCACCACGTTGATAACCCCGCCCATGGCCATATTGCCCCACAAGCCTGCGCCGCCGCCCCCGCGGATGATCTCGATTCGGTCGACCGCGCTCTTGGGCAGTTGGCTCCAGTCGATCGTGCGGAAATAGGGGTCGTTGATCGGCTCGCCATCGACCATCACCAGGGTGTTGACGTTCGTGGTGGTGCCAAAACCGCGAATGTTGAACTCCTGGCCCGTGGGATGCAGCTGAGCGGCAGGAACCTGCGATGTGAAAACGCCGGGCAACCTGTTGACCAACTGGTCGAGGGTCAATTCGGGCGCGGCCTGCACCTGTTGCTGCGTCACGGTCGTCGTGCTCACGTCGAGCGACTGCAAGGCCGAGCCACGCCCGGCGGTAACGGTGAGGGCGCTCAGTTCGCCGGTCTGGGCGAAGGCTTGGTGGGCAGTGAACAGGGTGACGCACGCCAGGCCGCTGGCGGCCAGAAGAATGGATTTCATGATTAAGCCCCTGGCCCGGACCGGTCTTGGCGGATGTCGGGCGATGTGTCTGTGAAAACGCTGATCGTCGGCCCGCTGCTTCGCGCGCCGTTGGGTCAGGTCAGACGGGCGGGCCTTGCGAGGGCGGGGGCGGGGCGGCGAGGCCGATGCCCGGCGCCGTGGCCGAGGGCAGGGGCGCGGCGGGAATGAAGGCGTATTCGGCCGGCGCGGCGACAAGGACCGGATCGGCGGCGGTGTCGGCCACCGCGTGGCCGGCGAACGGGCAGGCGGCCATGCTCTTGGCCGGGCCCTGCTTGTCGTGCGCGGCGCCGGGCAGGGCGGCCGAATCCACCGTGACCTCGCCCTGGCCGGTGCAGATCACCACGGGCAGGCCGTGGGTCGCCTGGCCCGCGTCGGCGGCCATGAAGCCCGCCGGGAACAGCATCTGCAGGGCGAGCGACAGGAACGCCAGCGCGACGAACGCGCTCCGGCCCCTTGCCCAACCCTCTGTCCAACGTCTCGTTCGACGATGCCCCATGCCTTGCGCCATAGAGCAGTTCACGCGCGAAATCCAGCCGCCGGGCGTGGCCGCCCCGACCGCCTCGGCCAACGGGGGGCCTTCACCACGGAATGGCTAGGCCGTTCTGGTCGAGGAAGCTCCCTGAGTCCTCCGCGCGCGCCCGGTCGATGACGGCAATCAACTTCTCGGCGCCCGCGTCGGGCGATTGCACCGCCAGGCCGGATCGGGAAAACGGACGCGAGAGCGCGGTGTCGACCGTTCCAGGATGCAGCGCCAGGCAAATGGCGCCCGGCGCCCGCCGCGCCAGTTCGATCGACGCGGTGCGCATCAGTTGGTTGAGCGCGGCCTTGGAGGCCCGGTAGCTGTACCAACCGCCCAGCCGGTTGTCGCCGATGCTGCCCACCCGCGCCGACAAAACGGCGAAGACGGATTTTCCCGTCCGCGGGAACTGGGGCAGTAGATATTTGGCGACGAGCATCGGACCTAAGGCGTTGATGCGGAACGCCGTCATCATCGCGTCCGGATCGATCTCCGCCAGCGACCGCTCGGCCCTGGCGCCGTTGGTTGACAGGGCGCCGGTGGCCACCAGCACCAGGCGAATCTCGCCGTGCGCCGCCGCCGCGTGCGCGGCGCGTTCCACATCGGCCGGACGGGTGACATCGACGCCGCCGGGCGTCTGGCGCGACCAGCCGATCACCGTCTTGAACCGCCCGCTGGCGGTCAGAGCGTCCACGGCCGCGCCGCCGATTCCGCCCCCGGCGCCGACCACCACGGCGATTCCGCCGTCCGGTATGGAGCTCAGGCGCGTCACCCTCAGCGCCAGCCGCCGTGTGCCACGCCGATCGCCAGGCACAGAGCGACCACCGCGCTCAGGCGGATGCGCAGGCGTCCGTACCACGACGGCGCCTGGTCGATCCGGATCGTCCAGAGGTCGTAGCCCAGCAGGGCCAGAAATCCCCCCAGCTGCAGGATCAACGCCTCTCGCGGCGCCAGCGCCACGCTCAGCCAGGCGCCCAGAGCGGGCAGCACGCTGACGCCATACCGGCGAACCTGGCTTTGCCCCTCACGGCCCTCGGCGCCGACGGCCAGCCCCCACTGCGCCCCGCCCATGAACGACAGGATCACGGCGCCGTAGGCTCGCCAGACGCCCTCGCCGCCCCAGGCGGGGTGGCCCAGCACGGTCGCGGCGGCCGCCGCCAGGAACGGGATAACCCCGGCCCATCCCAACGCCAGGGCGGCGGGAGGAGTCGAAGGGGGGCGGCTCACAGCGGAGGGGTCCATTCAAACGCGGCCATCGGCGCGGTTTCGGACCATCGCCGCCTGGGCCCCTCGGCGATCCGCTGGGCCAGTTCGAACCCCGAAAGCCACGCGCTCTCCACCCGCGGCGCCAGCAGCCAGTCCCCGCATACGCCGACGGCCAGGCCCCGGTCCCACAGCGCGCCAAGGCCAAGCCCGGTCGAGCGCGAGAACCGCCATCGGTGCGCGTGGGCGGCGATCGGCGTGCGCCCGGCGTCTCCGGTCAGGGCCAGCAATTCGCCCAGCAGCAGCGCCAGCACGGCCTGGGGTTCGGCTTCCAGGCGATCGCGCGACCAGTCGGCCTCGCCATGCACCACCCACGCTTCCGGGCCGACCCGTCCGGGCTTGGCGGAATTGCGCGCGGCCCAGGCCACGGCGCCGCGATCGCGCAGGATCGAGGCCGACGATCGCAGCGGCGCGTCGAACGCGAACAGGCCGGTCCAGCACGGCTTGCTGACGCAAATGGCGTTCTGCCCCTGGAACAGCGGCGCGTTCAGCGCCAGAAACGGCGTGGCCTGTTCGGCGGGCAGGGCGATGACGACGGCGTCGAACGGGCCTTCGTCGCCGTCTTGAACATGCACGCGCCAGTCGCCGCCGGCGCGGCTGACCCCGCCCACCAGGCTGTTCCAGCGCACCTCCAGGCCCTCGGTCATGGCCTTCAGCGGGGAGGACATCAAAGGCGTCCCGACCCAGGCGTCAGGCCCCGCCTCGGGCCAGGGCGCGGCCAGGCCGGCCGCCGCCCAGTCGGCCGTCTGGATCGCGAACAGCGGGCTCCTGACGGTAAAAAACTGCGCCCCCATGTCGAACGCGGCCTCGCCCAGCGGGGTTGGCAGGCGACGCGACGCCATGCGCCCCGCCGCGCCCTTGCCCTTGTCGAACAGCACCGGCTCGAGGCCGAGGGTCCGCAAGCGCCGGGCGCACGACAGACCCGCCATGCCCGCCCCGATGATGGCGATTCTCATCGCCCGGTACGGCCCATCAGCCAGAACGCTTCCTTGCGGCTGACCGGATCGTCCAGAAAGCAGCCCAGCACGCGGCTGGTGACCATGCCCACGTCGGGGGTGCGCACGCCGCGCCCCGTCATGCAGCTGTGCCGCGCCTCGATCACCACGGCCACGCCGCGCGGCTGCAGATTGTCCCAGATGCACTGCGCCACCTCGGCGGTCAGTCGTTCCTGCACCTGCAACCGCCATGCATAGGCGTTCAGCACCCGGGCCAGCTTGGAAATGCCCACCACGCGCTTGTCGGGCAGATAGGCGATCGAGGCCTTGCCCTGGATCGGCGCCATGTGATGCTCGCAGTGCGACTGAAAGGGGATGTCCTTCAAAACGACGATCTCGTCGTAGCCGCCGACCTCCTCGAAGGTGCGCGACAGATGGAGCCCTGGGTCGTCCTCATAGCCCTGGCAATATTCCCGCCAGGCGCGCGCCACGCGCGCGGGCGTATCCGTCAGGCCCTCGCGCGTCGGATCGTCGCCGGCCCAGCGGATGATCTTGCGCACGGCGTCCTGCACGTCGTCGGGCACCACCAGCTTGCCGTCCTCGTTGAACAGCCGCCGTTCGGAAGTGAAATAGTTCATGGTCTGCCAGCCTCATCGGCCCGGCGGCGCGCGGAGAAGCCGCGCGGCTATCGGGCTTGCAAACCATGCGACGCAAACCCATCCTACCCAACATGGCCAAAAGGGAAGTTGTCCAGGAACGGGGCGCCCAAGGCGCGCCGCCCGCCTTAGCGCGCATGATCGAGGCCAGCCCGATCGCGGCGGTGTTGAGCGATCCGCGCCAGCCCGACAATCCGATCGTCCTGTGCAACCAGGCTTTCCTCGACCTTACGGGGTACCGGCGCGAGGAAGTGGTCGGCCGCAACTGCCGCTTCCTGGCGGGTCCCAAGACCGAGCCAGACCTGTCGGAGAAGATTCGCCAGGGCGTGCGCGGCCGCATCCCCGTGCTGGTCGAGATCCAGAACTACCGCAAGGACGGCACGCCCTTCCGCAACGCCGTGCTCGTGGCGCCCATCTTCGATACCGAAGGCGAACTGGACTATTTCCTGGGGTCGCAGAGCGCCGCGCCCGAGCCGGATGCGGGGCCGTCGCGGGCCGCGATCGCCCGGGCCAAGATCGGGGCCTTGAGTCCGCGTCAGCGCGAAGTGCTCGCCGCCATGTCGCGGGGCCGGCTCAACAAGCAGATCGCCGCCGATCTGAAGGTCACCGAACGGACGGTCAAGATGCACCGCGCCGCGCTGCTCAAGGCGCTCAATGTGCGTTCCGGCGCCGAAGCCATCCGCCTGGCCATCGAAGGCGAATTTTGAGCCTTACCTTGCCAGGGGGAGTCCACCCGACGTCAGCATCTCGCCTCGATCCGGCCCGCGCAAAACCCGGCGCCCTAACAGCAGCCGGCGCCGGCGTGGAGGCTTACGCCCCCACGCGCTCGCCTTCCTCGGCCGCCGCGCGCATGGCCTTTTGCAGCTTCTCGAACGCCCGCACCTCGATCTGGCGCACGCGCTCTCGGCTGACGCCGTATTGCGCGGCCAACTCTTCCAGCGTGGTCGGGTCGTCCTTCAGCCGGCGCTCGGTCAGGATGCGCCGCTCGCGGTCGGTCAACTCCTTCATCGCCTCCTCGAGCAAGGACATGCGCACGTCGCGCTCCTCATTCTCGGCCAGCACGCTTTCCTGGCTAGGCGTGGAGTCGTCGGCCAGCCAGTCCTGCCACTCGCTTTCCGAATCCGCGCGCATGGGGGCGTTGAGCGAGGCGTCCGGGCCCGACAGGCGCCGGTTCATCGAGATGACTTCCTCGTCCAGCACGCCCAGCTTGGTGGCGATCTGCTGCACCTGGTCCAGGCGCAGGTCGCCCTCCTGCATGGCGCTGATCTCGCTCTTGGCGCGGCGCAGGTTGAAGAACAGCTTCTTCTGGGCCGCGGTCGTGCCCATCTTCACCAGCGACCACGAGCGCAGGATGTATTCCTGGATCGAGGCTCTGATCCACCACATGGCGTAGGTGGCCAGGCGGAAGCCCTTGTCGGGCTCGAACTTCTTGACCGCCTGCATCAGGCCGACGTTGCCCTCGGAGATCACTTCGCCGATCGGCAGGCCGTAGCCGCGATAGCCCATGGCGATCTTGGCCACCAGGCGCAGGTGCGAGGTGACCATCTTGTGCGCGGCTTCGGGGTCCTGATGCTCCTTCCAGCGCTTGGCGAGCATGAACTCCTCGTCCTTCGCCAGCATGGGAAACTTGCGGATTTCGGACAGGTAGCGAGACAGGCCGCCTTCCGGCGACATGGCGACGAGCTGATTGACAGCCATGATGGTCCCCTTCGCGTGGATGCACGAAACAACAAGGCGCCCGCATCCAACACCCTACTAGATAGGAAGCCTTGCGCCCGGTTGTAGACCCATACGTATTCGTGAGCGGGCCCGATCCATGCGCGGGCCAATTATTTTCAACGCAGGGCGGCCAGTCGGGTTTCAAGATCGCGCATATCCTCCGGCGGGGCCGTCTCGAAGCGCAGCGCCTGGCCGGTGACGGGATGAACGAAGCCCAGGATCGCCGCGTGCAGGGCCTGGCGCTTGAGCCCTGCCGCGGTCACCGCTTCGCGCACCGCCAGGGCCGCGGCGCCCGAGCCGTACACCGGGTCGCCCAGGCACGGCGCGCCCTTGGACGCTAGGTGCACGCGGATCTGATGCGTGCGCCCGGTCTCCAGCCGGCACAGGACCCGGCTCGCCAGAGGGCGCTCTGAGGGGCCAAAGCGCCGCTCGACCCGGTAGTGCGTGACCGCCCGCCGCCCGCCGGACCTGAGCACCGCCATCTTCTTGCGGTCGTGGGGCGAGCGGCCGATCTGGGTGTCGACGGTTCCGGTCGCGGGTTCGGGCGCACCGCGGACCAGGGCGATATAGGCGCGCTCGATGTCGTGAGCGGCGAACAGGGCCGACAGGCCGGCGTGGGCCGCGTCGCTCTTGGCCGCGACCATCACGCCCGAGGTGTCCTTGTCCAGCCGGTGCACGATGCCCGGCCGCGCCACCCCGCCCACGCCCGACAGGCTGCCCGCGCAGTGGTGCAACAGGGCGTTGACCAGGGTGCCATCGGGCGCGCCTGGCGCGGGGTGCGCGGCCATGCCGGCCGGCTTGTCGATCACGATCAGGTGCGCGTCCTCGAACAGCACCGTCAGGGGGATGTCCTGCGGCTCGGGCGTCGCGGTCGCCGGCGCGGGTACGACCAGCCGGTAGAGCCCGGCCTGGGTCTTGTCCGACGCCGAGCGCACCGTCTCGCCGCCGCGCGTCAAGCGGCCCTCGGCGATCAGGGCCTGCAGCCGCGCGCGCGACAGATCGGGCAGGGCGGCGGCCAGAGTCTTGTCGAGCCGCTCGCCGGAAGCCTCCAGCGCCGCCTCCATGACCTGGCCCTCGTCGTCCTCCAGGTCCTCGGCGTCGTCGACGCGCGGGTTCACGGCTGCTCGACCAGCTTTCCGTCCCGCCACACCCGGTAGAAGCACGAGCGAGCGCCCGTATGGCAGGCCCCGCCGTCGCCCTGCGGCTCGACCTTGATCCAGATGGCGTCCTGGTCACAGTCGATACGCAGTTCACGGACGAGCTGCAGCTGGCCGGAGATTTCGCCCTTTTTCCACAGCGCCTGGCGCGAGCGGCTGAAGTAGTGGGCCAGGCCGGTGTCGAGCGTCAGGCGCAGCGCCTCGGCGTTCATCCACGCCAGCATCAGCACCTCGCCGGTCTGGGCGTGGGTCGCCACGCACGCGACCAGGCCGTTGGCGTCGAAGCGCGGGGTGATGACCGAGCCGTGCTCAAGCTCGGCGGTCTGGCCCGGAGACATGAAGGGCGTGGTGTTCATCCCGCTTCAAGTGGCCAGTCACGAGGTCCTGTCAAGCCGCCCAAAAGCCGCTCGCGCCAAAGGCGGCTTGGTTTTGCGGGGCAGGGCGGCCTATATGGGCGCCCGTCGGACCTCAATTCGGCCCCTCAAGAACCGTTCAGGCATGCCGCTTTTCCTGCAAGACACCCTGTCCCGCCAAAAGCGGGAATTCGTTCCGGCCGATCCGCAGCGCGTCACGCTCTATGTGTGCGGCCCGACGGTCTACAACTACGCCCACATCGGCAACGCCCGGCCCGCCGTGGTGTTCGACCTGCTGTTCCGCGTGCTGCGGCGGCTCTACGGCGCCGACCAGGTGGTCTACGCCCGCAACATCACCGACGTGGACGACAAGATAAACCAGGCCGCCATCGACCAGGGCGTGCCCATCGCCGAGATCACCGACAAGTTCACCGCCATCTACCATCAGGACATGGACGCCCTGGGCGTTCTGCGGCCGACGCTGGAGCCGCGCGCCACCCAGCACATCGACGAGATGCTGGCGGTGATCGCGCGCCTGATCGAGGGCGGCTCGGCCTACGCCGCCGAGGGCCATGTGTTGTTCGACACGCGCAGCTTCGCCGACTACGGCCAACTGTCGGGACGCTCGCTTGACGACATGATCGCCGGCGCCCGCGTCGAGGTCGCCCCGTACAAGCGCAATCCCGCCGACTTCGTGCTGTGGAAGCCGTCCAAGCCGGGCGAGCCGGTGTGGGACAGTCCCTGGGGTCCGGGCCGTCCGGGCTGGCACCTGGAATGCTCGGCCATGGTCGGCAAGACCCTGGGCGAGACCATCGACATCCACGGCGGCGGCCACGACCTGATCTTCCCGCACCACGAAAACGAGATCGCCCAGAGCCGCTGCGCCGACCACACGCCGGTCTACGCCCGCTACTGGGTGCACAACGGCTTCCTGACCATGGACGCCGAGAAGATGTCCAAGAGCCTCGGCAATGTGAAACTGGTGCACGAGCTGATCAAGCGCGCGCCCGGCGAGGCGCTGCGCTGGGCCCTGCTGTCGGGCCACTACCGCGCGCCGCTCGACTGGACCGACGACCTGATCGCCCAGAGCCGCAAGTCGCTCGACCGGCTGTACGGCGCCCTTCGCCGCGCCAGCGACGTTGATGGCGACCCGCAGGGCGAGCCCCCCGTCGCCGTGATCGAGGCCCTGCTCGACGACCTCAACACCCCCCGCGCCCTGGCCGAGCTGTTCGCCCTGGCCAAGACGCTCGAAACCAGCGCCTCGCCGGATGAGCGGGCCGTGGCCAAGGCGGGCCTGCTCGCCGCCGGGCGCCTGCTCGGCTTTCTCCAGGCCGATCCCGAAGCCTGGTTCGAGGGCGGGGCCGACGCGGGGCTCAAGGCCAAGGTCGAGGCCCTGCTGGCCGAGCGCTTCGCCGCGCGCCAGGCCAAGGACTGGGCCACCGCTGACCGCATCCGCGACGAACTGAACGCCCTGGATGTGGTGGTGATGGACAATGCCGAGGGCGCGACATGGCGCCTGAAAGAGTCCGAGACTAAATAAGGGCCATGAGCTTTCGCATCGAACATCGGGTGGGGGTGCCCGCGCCGGCGCCGGTCATCTGGCAGGTGCTGTCGGACTTGCCCGGCTGGAGCGCCTGGAACCCGATCTATCCCAAGGTCGCCGGCGAGCTGCGCATCGGCGCCAAGCTTGAGGTGCACGAGACCATCGGCGGCCGCCCCGCCAAGGTCATCGCCCCCACGGTGGTCGACTGGGTGCCCGACGCCCAGATCCTCTGGACCCTGAGCGAGGCCGGCGGCCTGATCCGCCGCGTGCGCTACATTGAGATCGACACCTTCGAGGAGACCTCCGGCGGCTGCATCCTGGCCAATGGCGAGCTGTGGCAGGGCCTTGTCGGCGAACGCGTGGGCAAGCGCCGCCGCCATGCCCTGCGCGCGGGCTTCGAGGCCTTCAACCACGCCCTGGCCGAGCGGGTGGCGCAACTGGTCGCCGCGCGCGGACCGCTCTAGCGCCATGATCGACGATCTCTACAGCGCCAAGGTCCTGACCCTGGCGGCCAACATGCCCCGCGCCGGGCGCCTGGCCGCGCCCCAGGCCAGCGCCGAGAAGGTGTCCAAGCTGTGCGGCAGCCGGGTGCTGGTCGATCTGTCCCTGTCGGACGGCCGGGTCAGCGACTTCGCCCAGGAGGTCAAGGCCTGCGCCCTGGGCCAGGCCGCCGCCGCCGTGCTGGGGGCCGAGGTGATGGGCGCCAGCCTGGAGGAGATCGAGCAGGCCCGCGACGCCCTCAAGGCCATGCTGAAGACCGGCGGCCCCGCGCCCACCGGCCGCTTCGCCGATCTGGCGGTGCTGCAGGTGGTCAAGGATTATCCCGCCCGCCACGCCTCGACCCTGCTGGCCTTCGAGGCCGCCGCCGAGGCCGCGCGAACCGCCTTCACCGCCTCGGCGACGCGCGCGACATAGGCGCGGGCGGACGGGGCCGGTGGCGCCGGGCGATTCGCCGTGCTAGTCGGCCCTTCGGGCTTACGGAACCATGGACCATGGCTAATCTCTACGGCCGCCTGATCTACGGGGCTCTGCGGGCCTACAAGCTGACCCTGTCGCCGCTGATCGGCCGCCAGTGCCGGTTCATGCCAAGCTGCTCGGAGTACGCGGCTCGGGTTCTGGTCGACCACGGGCCCGCGCGCGGATCGTGGCTGGCCCTCAAGCGTGTTTGCCGGTGCCGGCCCATGGCGCGCTGGGGTTACGACCCGCCGCCGCCGCCGCCCGCCCGGCGCCAATGGAAGTGCGAAGGATGATCGATCTTCAGTTCCCCGACGGCAACGTGCGCTCGTTCGCGCCAGGCGTGACCGGCCGGCAGGTCGCCGCCTCCATCGCGCCCTCGCTGGAAAAGCGCTCGGTGCTGGTCAAGCTCGACGGGGCCCTGCTCGATCTGGAGCGGCCGCTGGAGCACGGCGGCAAGTTCGAGCTTCTCACCCTCCAGTCGCCCGAGGCGCTCGACGTGCTGCGCCACGACGTCTCGCACATCATGGCCCAGGCGGTGCAGGAGCTGTTCCCCGGCACGCAGGTGACCATCGGTCCCTCGATCGAGGACGGCTTCTACTACGACTTCGCCCGCGCCGAGCCGTTCAGCCTCGACGACCTGGCCAAGATCGAGGAGCGCATGCGCGCCATCGTCGATCGCGACGAGCCGATCCGCCGCGAGGTGTGGCCGCGCGACGAGGCCATCGCCCACTTCAAGAGCATCGGCGAGGCCTACAAGGCCGAGATCATCGAGGACCTGCCCGAGGACGCGCCGATCTCGATCTACTGGCAGGGCCCGTGGAAGGACCTGTGCCTGGGCCCGCACCTGCCGTCCACGCGCTACGTCGGCAAGGCGTTCAAGCTGACCAAGCTGGCCGGGGCCTACTGGCGCGGCGACTCGCGCAACGCCCAGCTTCAGCGCATCTACGGCACCGCCTGGGCCAGCGAGGCCGATCTGCAAGGCTACCTCAAGCGCATCGAGGAGGCCGAGGCCCGCGACCACCGCAAGATCGGCAAGGCCATGGATCTCTTCCACATGCAGGAAGAGGGCCGGGGCATGGTGTTCTGGCACGAGAAGGGCTGGATTCTGTGGCGCGTGGTCGAGGCCTATATGCGCCGGCGCCTGGACGACGCCGGCTATATCGAGGTCAAGACGCCCCAGGTGCTGGACCGCTCGTTCTGGGAGGCCTCGGGCCACTGGGACAAATACCGCCCCAACATGTTCGTGTGCGAGACCGAAGAGGGCGAGGTGCTCTCGCTCAAGCCGATGAACTGTCCCGGCCACGTGCAGGTGTTCAAGTTCGGCCAGCGCTCCTATCGCGAACTGCCCATCCGCATGGCCGAGTTCGGCGCCTGCCACCGCTACGAGCCCTCCGGCTCGCTGCACGGCCTGATGCGCGTGCGCGCCTTCACCCAGGACGACGCCCACATCTTCTGCCGCGAGGACCAGATCGTGGAGGAGACCGAGCGGTTCGTGCGCCTCACGCGCTCGGTGCACGAGGACCTGGGCATGCACACCGATCACGTCGCCCTGGCCACGCGGCCGGACGTGCGCGCGGGTTCGGACGCCTTCTGGGACAAGGCCGAGGGCATGCTGGGCGAGGCCGCGCGCCTGGCGGGCGTCGAGCCGGTCATCGCCGAGGGCGACGGGGCCTTCTACGCGCCCAAGCTCGACTTCATCGTCAAGGACGCCATCGGCCGGACCTGGACCTGCGGCACCCTTCAGCTCGACTACGTGCTGCCCGAGCGCCTCGACGCCGAATATGTGGCCGAGGATGGCTCCAAGCAGCGGCCCGTCATGCTGCACCGGGCGATCCTGGGCTCGTTCGAGCGCTTCATTGGCATCATGATCGAGAACTTCGCCGGCAAGTTCCCGCTGTGGCTCGCCCCGGTGCAGGTGGTGGTCGCCACCATCACCTCGGACGCCGACGGCTATGCCGAAGAGGTCGCCGCGGCCCTGCGCAAGGCCGGCCTGCGGGTCGACACCGACCTGCGCAACGAGAAGATCAACTACAAGGTGCGCGAGCACAGCGTGGGCAAGACCCCGGTGATCGCCGTGGTCGGCCGCAAGGAAGCCGAGAGCGGGCAGGTCGCCCTCCGCCGCCTGGGATCGGACGGTCAGCGCATCCTGTCCCTGGCCGACGCCGCCGAACAGCTGGCCTATGAGGCGCTTCCCCCCGACCTGAAGCGCCTGGCCGGTGAACCCGACTAGGATGTCCAGCAACACTCATCCCTTCCCCCTTGAGGGGGGCAGGGCAGGGATGGGCGCGCCCGCCGTTTCGGTGATCATGGTGGCCTACCGCACCGGGCCGCCGCTGTTCCGATCGATCGACCGCGTGCTGGCCGAGCCGCTGGCGGGCCAACTGGTGCTGGTCGACAACGGTTCGGCGCCCGAGGACGAGGCGGCCCTGCGGGAGCTTGCCGCGCGCGAGCCGCGTTTCACCCTCGTCCAGGGCCAGGGCAACGTCGGCTTCGCCCGCGGCTGCAATCTGGGCGCCCAGGCCGCGACGGGCGACTGGCTGATCGTGCTCAATCCCGACGCCTACCTACAGCCCGGCTGCCTCGCGGCCCTGGTCGCCGGCGGCCAGGGCTTCCCATCGCCCTGCGTGGTCGGCGCGCGCGTGCTCAACACCGACGGCAGCGAGCAGCGCGGCGCGCGGCGAGGCGAGGTGACGCCTTTGAGCACCCTGCTCAGCCTGACCCATCTGGCCGCCCTTCCGGCCCTGCGCCGGTTCGAGATCCATTTCGACGACCAGCCGGTCCCGGCCGCGCCAACCGCCGTTCCCACCATCTCCGGCGCCTGCCTGTGCATGAGCCGCGCGGACTACGCGGCGCTTGGGGGCTTCGACGAGGGCTATTTCCTGCACGTCGAGGACATCGACCTGTGTTGGCGCGCGCGCCAGGCGGGCGGCGCGGTGGTGTTCCAGCCGGCGGCCACGGTCCTGCACGAAGGCTCGACCAGCGAGGCGCCTTCGCTTGCGGTCGAGATGCACAAGGGCCGGGGCCTGAACCGCTACTTCATGAAGCGCGCCGCCAACCTGCCCGCCCGCGCCCTGGCCCTGGCCCTCAGCCCCGTGATCCTTCTCGCCTGCGCCGCCCGGCCCCTGGCCCGCGCGCTGCTGGGCCCGGCGCGAGGGCGCTTGAACTAGGCGTCACGGGTCACAGAATAAGCGGGTAAATTCTCACCACCCGTCATCCCACGGGCGTCCGAAGGACGAACCGGGGGACCCAAGCCACCTTGGCCACGCCCAATGGCCCCGCTAGGTTCGCTTGATGGCCGGCTGGGTCTACATCCTCGCCAGCGCGCCCTACGGCACGCTCTACGTCGGCGTCACCGCCGACCTGCCTCGACGCGCCTTTGAGCACCGTGAAGGCATCGGATCCCAGTTCACCAAGCGGTACGGCGTGCACCGGCTGGTTCATTCCGAATATTTCGAAGACATTCAGCACGCCATCCATCGCGAGAAGCGGCTCAAGAAATGGAACCGCCGCTGGAAGATCGATCTGATCGAGCGGGACAATCCGAGGTGGGACGATCTCTACGAGCGGCTGAACTGGTAAACGTCGCTTGGGTCCCCCGGTTCGTCCGGAGCCTGTTCTCGGGCCGAGCGGCGCTCGGACCCGGGGGGACGCCCGTGGGATGACGGGAAAGGCTCCGGCAGCCTTCGCCTAGGCGCGCGACCTCGTACTTGCCGCCTACTTCTTCCACCGCAGCATGAACCGGTCGGTGGTGTAGTGGCCGGCCTCGCTGTTGGAGCCTGTCCGGTTGTCGGCCGGGTTGCGCAGCAGGTCGCTCTCGCCGTCCAGCTTGAAGCCGGCGGCCATCAGTTCGCTCTTGGCCACGGCCTCGTCCATGCGGTGCACGGCCGAAGTGGCCGCCAGGCCCGCGCCCGGCGCGGCGCTGTGGTCTTCCACATAGAAGATCCCGCCGGGCTTGAGGTTGTCGTACACGGCCTTGTCCATGCCCGCGATGTCCGCCGTCGGGCCGTTGTGGAAGTCGTGATAGTTCTCGCTGGTCCAGAACAGATCGGCCTTCTGCGGCAGGACGATGCCCGCCAGGCTCGGCACGGTGACCACGGTCACATTGGGATAGGCCGCCGTGACGGCGTTCAGGCCGTTCATGCCGTTGGGCCGCGCCGCCTGGGCCTCCGTCACCACGGCCAGCACCTTGCCGTTCGGCCCCACGGTCTTGGCCAGCAGGCGGGTGTAATAGCCGCCCCCCGAACCCAGTTCGGCCACCACCATGCCCGGCTTGACCCCGGCGAAGGCCAGCACCTCGGCCGGCTTGCGGTTGGGATCGAGCGCCACCTGGGCGGGCGGACGGGCCGGGTCGGCCACGGCGGCGACGATGGCGGGCGAGGGCGCCTGGGCGTGCGCCGCCAGGGGCAGGGCGCACAGGGCGGAGGTCGACAGCACAAGCGCGGACAGCGCGGCGCGGAAACGGCGATTCATAAGGACCTCCCTGGGGTTGGGCTTGATGCGCGGCGGGGCCGCTGCCGGTTGGCCCAGACGCTAGGGCTTCCCCGCGCCGGCTGCAATCTTCGCCGTCGATCCCGGCCGCGAATATCCCCGGCCTAGGACCAGCTGGCGAAGCCCAGGCCGACGCCGGTTCCCGCGGGGGTGCGATAGCCCGGCCAATACTCCGCCCATTGGCTCTTGAGCCCGCCGAGCGCGCCGGCGAGCACGATCCAGTCGCGCACCTGGCAGGTGCCGCCGTAGAGCGCCTCGAGCGGCAGATTGACCAGCGTCGCCTCGTCGCCCGTCTGCATCGCCTTCAGCACCTGCCGGTCGAGGTCCTCGTTGATCAGGTGATGGCTCATCCCGCCCGAGGCGATGATGCCCACCCGCAGGTCCCTGGGGCTCTCGTCCAGCGCGGCGCGCAGGGCCTGGCCCAGTTTGTAGCAGCGCGCCAGGGTCGGCACATTGGGCGCATACCAGGTGTTGAGCACCACGGGCAGGATCGGGATCGTGCGGCCGTTGCACAGCATGTTGGGCACGAACGCCCAGGCATGGCCGATGCCCTTGTCGGGATTGACCGGCTCGCCGACCGCCGCCACGTCGAATTCCCGGGCGATCAGCTTTTCGATCAGCTCGTCCGCCAGTTCCGGCGCGGCCGGGTAATTGCGCGAGCGGTCGATCTTGTGGATGCCGTACCAGGCCTGCATCCAGTCTGGCGCGCCTTCCGGCAGATCCTTGCGCGCCGTCGTCAGGTGGGCTCCGCGATAGATGGAGACGGCGGGCATGCTGACGCGGTCGAACAACTCGGCCTGATCGTCGGCGATCACCACCAGCAGATCGGGCTGGGCGCGCGCGATGTCGTCTGCCAGGCGTTTCACCGCCTTGCGTGATCCGGTGAAGAACGCGCTGACCCGCGGCTCTACGATCCGGTCGGCATACTTGTCGCCCACTTCGGCGGCCAGTTCAGCGTAGGAGACCTTCGTTCCGTCGGCGCGAAAGATCCGTTGGCTGCCCATGTCCTTCTTGCCGCGGTCGGCCCAGTGCTCGGGCGGAATGCCAAGGATCGAACTCTGCGAGGTGCCGATGCCCAGAACAACTTTCGCCATGCTTCAATGTCCTCCCGCCGCCGGCCGGTCCCCGTTTGCGGCGAAGGCTAGAGCATGATCCGCAAAAGTGTGAGCGATTTTGTGCGCAATCATGCGGCTTCGGTCGCGGCCCCGCCGCGTTCGGCGATCAGTCCGTCGCCTTGAACGGCGAATATTCCTCGGCCAGCCAGTCCATTTCCTCGCGCACCGACTGGCGCTCCTGTTCCAGATATCGCGCCACCGGCTGGCGCAGCGCCTTGTCGCGGATGTAGTGGGCCGAATAGACGGGGGCGGGCAGGTAGCCGCGCGCGATCTTGTGCTGGCCCTGGGCCCCGGCCTCGACCCGCGCCAGGCCCAGGCGGATCGCGTGTTCGATCGCCTGGTAGTAGCACAGCTCGAAATGCAGGAACGGCACGTCCTCGATACAGCCCCAGTGGCGGCCGTAGAGGCAGTCCGCTCCGATCAGGTTGATGGCGCCGGCGATCCACCGGCCATTTCGCCGCGCCAGGATCAGCAGGATGCGCTCGGCCATGCGCGCCGACAGCTCGGAAAAGAAGGCGCGGTTCAGGTAGGGCTGGCCCCATTTGCGCCCGCCCGTGTCCATGTAGAAGCCGAAGAAGGCGTCCCAGTGCGCCTCGGTCAGTTCCGCGCCGCTCAGGGCGACCACCTCGACCGCGGCCAGGGCGTCGCGCCGCTCGCGCCGGATGGTCTTGCGCCGGCCCGACGACAGCTGGGCCAGGAAGTCGTCGAACGAGCCATAGCCCCGGTTGTGCCAGTGATATTGCTGGTCCTGCCGCTGCAGCAGGCCTTCCTCGCCCAGCAGGGTCCATTCCTGCTCGGTCGGGAAGGTGATGTTGACCCCCGACGCGCCCACGCGCTCGCACAGGGTCAAGGCGCCGCCGAGCAGCAGGCGCTGGGCCGAGGCGCGCTCCACGTCGGGCCGCACCAGCAGGCGGGGGCCCGTCACCGGTGAGAACGGCGCCGCGCTCTGCAGCTTGGGGTAATAGCGCCCGCCCGCCCGCTCATAGGCGTCGGCCCAGGCGTGATCGAACACATATTCGCCGCGCGAATGGGACTTCAGGTACAACGGCATGACCGCGGCTGTGCGGCCTTCGCCATCCTTCAGTTCGAGATGGCAGGGGCTCCAGCCGGTGCGCTCGACGGCGCAGTGCGTGACTTCAAGCGCGTCGAGGAAATCGAAATCGACGAATGGGTTTGCCGCGTAATCCTCTCGCGACAGACAGCTGTTCCACGCCGCCTTGCCGATCTCGGCGATACGCCTGTGCACCGATACCGCGGAGGGCAGGCTCAAGGCCGGAAACCCTCGACCACGATGTTGTCGACGTGGCCCTCCAGCGCCTGCCGCTCGGCCGCCGTGCGCACGGTCCACGCGATGACGCTGCCGCCGGCCGTGCGCCAGTCGGCAACGAAGGACTGGCCTGCAAGCTGCTGGTTTATAGACAGAAAGTCCGGTCGAAATGACGCTGCGTCCAGACGGTCCGCCGGCGCGAGATTAAGGCCCGCCGCGACCTCGGGCGCATGGCGCCTGAACGCCGCCAGGGCCTTGGCGTTGAAGCTGAGCACGGCGGCCGGGCCGGCGTACCCGCGTAACAGGTCCGCCGCGCGCGCCTCCAGCGGCCCGTCCTGGCACGGCGGCGTCTTCAGTTCGACCAGGACCGGCACGCGCCCGGCGATCACCGCCAGGGCGTCGGCCAGCAAGGGGATGGTCTGGTGGTCACCGCCCAGAAGGGTCAGGCGGCTGAGCTCCGCGGCGGTGCGCTCCTCCACCAGGCCGGATTCGGCGGTCATGCGGTCCAGGTCGTGGTCGTGGAACACCACCGCCTCGCCGTCGGCGGTCAACTGCACGTCCAGCTCGATGCCATATCCGGCCGCGCACGCCGCCTCGAACGCCGCCAGCGAGTTCTCAGGGCGCAGGCCCGGGCGCCACAGCCCGCGATGGGCGATGGGCCGGCCGACCAGTCCCTGGGGCAGCGCGGTCACTTCAGCTCCACCACCGCGTCGACCTCGACCGCGAAGTTCAAGGGCAGGCGATAGACGCCCACGGCGGATCGCGCGTGGCGGCCCGCCTCGCCGAAAATTCGCACCATCAGGTCCGAGGCGCCATTCACCACCTGGGGAATGTCGAAGAAATGCGGCCCGGCCTGCACGAATCCGCCCAGCTTGATCACGCGGGCGACGCGCTCCAGGTCGCCGTCCGCCGCCGCCTTGATCTGGGCGATCAGGTTGATCCCGCACAGGCGCGCCGCCTTGACCGCGTGGGTCATGTCCACGTCCTCGCCCACCACGCCCTTGATCCCGCCGCCCGCGTCGTTGGACACTTGGCCCGAGATATGGACCATGGAGCCGATGCGCACGAACGGCACATAGTTGGCCACCGGCGCGGCCGGCTGCGGCAGCACGATCTCCAGGTCGGCCAGGCGTTTTTCGATCGACATGCGCGCTCCTCTGTTCGGCCCGTCCTGCATAGCCCCGCCGCGCCGGAGCTTAAAGGGCCGTCACGCCCTGGGCTTGAGCGCCCGGCCGGCCAGCACCGCGTCAGCCCCGAATCGCGCGCGCAGGGCGTCGATCGCCTGCTCCCCCTTCAGCGCCCGCGTCTCGCTCACGGCGAACAGGTCGTCCGAGCCTGACAGGCCCTCGGTCAGGTCCTGCACGCCCACGCCGATCAGGCGGAATGCGCGGCCGTCCGCCTCGCCCGCCAGCAGCTCCTTGGCCACGGCGAACAGGCGCTTGGCGGTCTGGGTCGGGGTCGCCAGGGTGCGCCGGCGGGTGATCAGCTTGAAGTCGGCGGTCTTGAGCTTGAGCGTCACCGAGCGTCCCGACAGGCCCTCCTTGCGGCAGGTGCGCGCCACCCGCTCGCACAGGGGCCACAGCCGGTCGTGCAGCGGCTCCAGGTCGCTCAGGTCGTCCAAGAAGGTGGTTTCAGCGCTAATGCCCTTGCGCTCGCGGTCCGGATCGACCGCGCGGCTGTCCTCGCCGCGGGCGAGGCGCGACAAGGAAAGGCCATGCGAGCCAAAGCGCTGGGCCAGGATCTTAGCATCGGTGCGGGCCAGGTCGCCCACGGTGCGCCAGCCGCCAGCCTCCAGCGCGCGCACCATGGCCGGGCCGACGCCGGGCAGGATGCCCACCGGCCGCGGCGCCAGGAAGCGCTGGGCCTCCTCGGCGCCGATCACCGAAAAGCCGCGCGGCTTGTCCAGGTCCGAGGCGATCTTGGCCAGGAACTTGTTGGCCGCCAGGCCCACCGACACCGTCAGCCCGATCTCGGCCTCGATGCGCGCCTGGGCCCGCGCCAGCACCCACGCCGCCGGCCCCCCGTGCAGGCGCTCGCACCCGCTCAGGTCCAGCCACGCCTCGTCCAGCGACAGCGGCTGGATTAGGGGCGTCAGCGCCGCCAGCACCGCCATGATCCTCTGGCTCTCATGCCGGTACTTGGCGAAGTCGGGCCTGACCACCACCGCCTCGGGGCACAGCTTGAGCGCCTTGAACATCGGCATGGCCGAGCGCACGCCCGAGATGCGCGCGATGTAGCAGGCGGTCGTCACCACCCCGCGCTTTTCCCCGCCCACGATCACCGGCCGGTCGCGCAGCTCGGGCCGGTCGCGCTTCTCCACCGAGGCGTAGAAGGCGTCGCAGTCCACGTGGGCGATGGTCAGCCGCTCCAGCTCGGGGTGGCGCACCACGCGCGGCGAGCGGCAGCGGGCGCAGCGGCCCTCGCCGACACCGTCCGTGGACAGACAATCGCGGCAGAGCGCCCCCACGCCGCGCGCTCAGACCACGGCGCGGGCTTTGGCGGGGCTTTCCAGCGGCCACAGGCGCGCGGCCCCGCGCACGCCCGACGAATCGCCGTGGACCGCCTTGGCGATCCTGGCCCGCCACTCGTCGGCGAACACATGCGGCGCGATGGCCTGGGGCAGCTGTTCGTACAGCGCCGCCACGTTCGACATGCCCCCGCCCAGCACGATGACCTCCGGGTCGATCAGGTCCACCACCACCGCCAGCGCCCGCCCCAGCCGGTCGATGTAGCGGTCCAGCGCCGCGCAGGCCCAGCGGTCCTTGGCCTCGGCCGCCGCCACGATCGCCTCGGCCCGCAGCCGCCGCCCGGTGGCGTGGGCGTAGTCGGCGGCGAAGGCCGGCCCCGACAGGAAGGTCTCCAGGCACCCCGGCCGCCCGCACCAGCACGCCGTCACCCGGTCGTGGGCGTCCAGCCAGGGCAGGGGCGTGTGGCCCCATTCGCCCGCCACGCCGTTCGCGCCCTCGATCAGCGCGCCGCCGGCCACCACCCCGCCGCCCACGCCGGTGCCCAGGATGGCGGCGAACACCACGCCCTTGGCCCCCGCCGCCGCCCCGTCCTCGGCCTCAGACAAGGCCAGGCAGTTGGCGTCGTTGGCCAGGCGGAAGGGCCGGCCCAGCGCCGCCTCCAGGTCGCCCTTGAAGTCGCGCCCGTTCAGATAGACGGAATTGGCGTTGCGGATCAGGCCCGTGCGCGGCGAGGGCGAGCCCGGCACGCCCATGCCGATCGGCCGCTGCGCCGGCCCGGCCTGGGCCTCGGCCCGCGCCGCCAGATCGGCCACCACCCTCAGCGCCGCGTCATAGTCGCCGGGGTTGGGCTCGCGCAGCCGCGCCAGCTCCACGCCCCGCGCGTCCAGCGCCGCCGCCTCGATCTTGGTCCCGCCGAAGTCGATGCCGATCCTGATCATCGAGGGACCATCCGCTCTGCCCGCCCGCCGCGCAAGACACAGGTTCGCCACAGCCCGCCCTGCGTCCCTCCCGCGCGCCCACGGCTAACGGGCGGGTAAGGATATCGTGCGACAACCAAGGTCAACGAGAGGCGCGGGCTGGTGGGGCCGGCGTCCAGGAGCCCGCCGTCCGGCGGGTTCAAAGACAGGTTGAGCGATGCCGAAAACCGTCCTCATCGTCGAGGATAACGAGCTGAATATGAAGCTCTTTCACGACCTTCTCGACGCCCAGGGCTATGCCACCCTGGAAACGCGCGAAGGCCTGCAAGCCCTCACGCTCGCGCGCGAGCACATGCCCGACCTGATTCTCATGGACATCCAGCTGCCCGAGATCTCGGGCCTGGAGGTCACCAAATGGCTCAAGGAAGACGAGGCGCTGGCCCATATCCCGGTCATCGCCGTCACCGCCTTCGCCATGAAGGGCGATGAGGAGCGCATCCGCGAGGGCGGGTGCGAGGCCTATCTGTCCAAGCCGATCTCGGTCGGGCTGTTCCTCGACACCGTGCGCCGTTTCCTGGGGTGAATGAGCCATGACCGCGCGCATCCTGGTCGTCGACGACATCGAAGCCAACGTCAAGCTGCTGGCGGCCAAGCTCTCGGCTGAATACTTCGAGGTGCTCAGCGCCACCGACGGCGTCACCGCCCTGGCCATCGCCGCCGCCGAGCGCCCCGACATCGTGCTGCTCGACGTGATGATGCCCGGCATGGACGGCTTCCAGGTGTGCCGCCGGCTGAAAGACGACCCCATGACCCGCCACATCCCCGTGGTGCTGGTCACCGCCCTGGACGGCCGCGCCGAGCGCATCGCGGGGCTGGAGGCGGGGGCCGACGACTTCCTCACCAAGCCGATCGACGACGTGGTCATGTTCGCCCGCGTGCGCAGCCTCACCCGGCTCAAGCTGGTGATCGACGAGCTGCGCGAGCGCGAGGCCTCGGGCCGCCGCATCGGCGTCATCGCCGGCGCCGCCGCGCGCCTGGCCGGGGCGGGCGGGCGCGTGCTGATCGTCGACGACAACGAGCGCCAGGCCCAGCGCATCCACACCGAGCTGTCCATCGAGCACCGCCCCCTGATCGAGCCCGATCTGGAAAAGGCCCACCTCAGCGCCCGCGGCCCGGTCGATCTGGTCATCGTCAACATCGCCGCCCGCGGCTTCGACGGCCTGCGCTTCGCCGCCGGCCTGCGCTCCGACGACGCCACCCGCCAGACCCCGATCCTGGCCATCTACGACCCCGACGATCGCGCCCGCGCCATCAAGGCGCTCGACCTCGGCGTCAACGACCTCCTGGCCAAGCCGATCGACCCTCAGGAGCTGGCGGCCCGCGCCCGCACCCAGATCAAGCGCAAGCGCTACACCGATTTCCTGCGCAACAACCTCGACAACAGTCTGGAACTGGCCGTCACCGACCAGCTCACCGGCCTGCACAACCGCCGCTACATGGTGGGCCAGCTCGACGCCCTGGTTCAGCGCGCCATCCGCGGCGGCCCGCCCGTGGCCGCCCTGCTGATCGACATCGACCACTTCAAGAAGATCAACGACAGCTTCGGCCACGACGTGGGCGACGAGGTGCTGCGCGAGTTCGGCGTGCGCCTGGCCACCAATGTCCGCGCCATCGACCTGCCGTGCCGCTACGGCGGCGAGGAATTCGTCGCCATCATGCCCGACACGGCCCTGGTCGACGCCGAGCGCATCGCCGACCGTATCCGCCGCTTCATCGGCGGCTCGCCCTTCCGCGTCTCGGGCGGGGCCGACCTGCTCACCGTCACCATCTCCATCGGCGTGGCCGTCACCCTGGGCGTCGGCGACACGCCCGAAGCCCTGCTCAAGCGCGCCGACGAGGCCCTCTACGAAGCCAAGGCCGCCGGCCGCAACCGCGTGATCGCCAGAGCTGCGTAGGGCAGAGCCGCGTAGGGCGCGGCGACGGCCCTCCGACCGGGCGACCCTGCCGGACCGGAGGGCGTGTCAATCCAACCCTATCCGCCGTGCATCAGGCCTTCGGCGGTCTGCAGGTGCTTGTTCAAGGTCGGCAAGGTGTCGCTGGCGAACTGAGCCGTAATGCCATGCGCCTTGGTCTGCTTTTCATAGGCGCCGATGTCCTTCTTGTGGTCCTTGATCATGCCCTCGACAAACGCATGATCGAACTTCGGGCCGGACAAGCCCTCGAGCTTATGCTTTTCCATCTTCGCCATCAGCGGCACGTCGTCGGTGGGCTGCACGCCCAGCTTCGACGCCAGGGCCACGTCCTTGTCCTTGTGCATGCCGTGGTCCGTTTCCAGCATGCGGCCAAAGTCCTTCACGCCTTGCGACGCGCCCTTTTCCTCAGCCAGCTTGCCCATCTGAACCTCGGCGTTATCGCCCATCATCGCGGTCTTGATGAACGCCTTGTCCGACGCGGCGAATGCGCCAGACGCCTCACCAAGCGCGCCCACGGCCACCGCCGCCGCCAGGGCCAGGCGGATTGAACGGGTCATTGTCGATCTCCATGCTGTTCCAGCTTGGAGAACTCTGGCCACCGGACGCCGTTCCGAAAGACGCCGGCGCAGATTGAGTCGATCTCGCGCTCACCGGCGCGCTGGCTTCAGCCGCCAGCTCATGCCTGCGCTCGGTCATCGGTCCCCTAAGGGGAGAGGGCGTAGCAGGTCGGTGAGGGGATGGCGAAGGAGTTAGCGGGAGGGCCGGGATTGAGCCAATGCCGGACTCTTAGTTCGCTCTAGCAACCTGTCATTCGGTTTGACGGCGATCTCGCACGGGAGAGCGGGCTGGACCTGATCATCGCCCGATGTTGCCTCCCCTGCAGTATGTGCTGTCGTAGCATTCGCCGACGTCGACAGCGCTCGGCACCAGCATTGCCAGTACAACCGGAAGATCCGTTCTCGATTATCGAGGGCCGCGAGGACGTCGTGGGCCGCTTCAACCCCGGACCTGGCCTCCGGCGTCGGATAGCGACGCGCTACCGCAATTCAAGCTGCGCCAATTTGGCAAGTGGGTTTAGACGCGGGGACGGCGACACCGACCCAAGCGCCGCTGACTTAGAACTCCCACTCTCGCGCCACAATGTGCCTGGCAACTTCCGCGCTAGCGAAACAACACGCCTCATGTAAGCGATCGTCTTTGGAAGGGCCGCACTCATCAGCAACAGCTTTAATGCAGAGGAAATCTGGCCTCGCCGCACGTGAAAAATTGCAAGCATAATAGAATCCGTAGCTTTCCATGTCCACGCCAGCGACGTTTTCGTTTAAATTTGTTAAGCTGTCGCGCACATCCGTGTCTGCAATTATTGCTGAGCCGGAGGCGAATGGTGCCAATTGGATCGTGGGCTGCGTCACCTCTCCCTTCGATTTGGCAAAGATCGCGTCTGTCAGCCCATCAATTCGTTGGGGACCAGCATCGGCGAGTTGGCGGGCAACCATGTGGGTCCGGCTATTCCTAATCGAGATCGGGTCTGGCCGGGCGTAAAGTTTCGCAGCGGTCACGTTTGGCTTCCATTTCCCGAAGTCCCAGTCGATTGCCGACTCGGCGATCAGAATGTCGCCAAGCTTCGCCTTGCCAGGCACACCGCCGCAGAACCCAATCATCACCGCTAATTTCGGTCGGAGTTGGCATACCAAGGCTTGAGCTTCCGAAGCTGCGGAAGGTTGACCCGCACGCCCGATTGCCGAGCAAGCGGCTCGGCGCACCTTTCCATACCGATCATTAAAGACGAACTCGAGAACGCCAGGCAAACCCTTAATATCCGTCAATTCAAACATAGTCCGAAGTGGCCGCAACTCCTTGTCGAGTGCAGTCAGAACAAGCAGATCATAGTCATGTTTCGTGAGCCACGCCGCAGAGCGGGCGTGCTGACTTAGGCGAACGTATTCAACCCGATCTTTGAGATCGTCCCGCCAGGTACCGTCGTCATCCTCGGCGATGATTGCCATCAGGTGAGCGCCGATCTTGGTTGATATTCGCTTGAGTGTGTCGGGCTCTCGCGTGATGCCGAGGATGTTGCCAGGAGTAAAAATACGGCTGGGCGTGAATACCTCGTCCAGCAATGCCTCGGCATGTTGATAGCTGATTTCCCCCCGACCAACGACATTTGGAATGGTCAGGTCAATCACCAGCAGGTCGTAGTAATCAGCGGTAAGAGCGTCCCGCGCTCCAACAGCGTCCTCGACCCGTTTGACGTTGGCGTCAGGCGCGATGTCTAAGATCACGGCAGCGATTTCCGCGCCGACCGAAACGCGGTCGTGAACGATCAGGATTTTCATTGGCGGTTCCATCGAGAAAGAGCGTTCTGGAGATCGGCCCTCCAGTGTTCGCGCCCGTAGCGAACGCAGCCGAAATAAAGGTCTCCGATGAGTGATTGGACGATCCCATCGACATCAGACATGGACATGATCGCGTTGTCGAACCGATCGGGA
>DATKPD010000083.1:0-102847 GCA_035524315.1 Caulobacteraceae bacterium | reverse complement strand
ATCGCACAGCGGGATTACGGAGGCTTTTTGGCCTTCCTCGACGCCCAACCCCACACTGACCAGGCCAAAGGCACTGGGGTTCAGGGCTATTGCATCGGCCGGAAACCCTACGACGCCGCCTCAGCCGAACCGGCTTGGAGCGCTCTGCCTGTGCTCTACAAGTTGAGGCTGGTATGAGCCCCAGTCGCCAGCGCTCTCACTGGTTCCTTCTGGGGGGATGTCTGATCAGCCTCCTGTCGGCTTCCCATGCGTGGGCGCAAAGCGCGGCGGATGTTGAGGCTAGCCGGCTGGTCGGCGCCCTGACGGTCGATGAAAAGCTGTCGCTGGTTCAGGGCGACTTTCCAGCCATGATTCAGCCCCTGCCGGCAGGACTGATCCGTTCAGCCGGATTTGTCCCCGGCGTCGCGCGATTGGGGATTCCGCCTTTAAAAGAAACCGATGCAAGCTTGGGCGTGGCGAACGCCGGCCGCCCGGCCGGCGATGAGGTCTCCCTTCCATCCGGTCTGGCCCTCGCCGCCTCATTTGACGAGGCGATCGCCTTTGAGGGTGAGCAGATGGTCGGGCGCGAGGCGCGCGCCAAGGGATTCAACGTCCTTTTGGGCGGCGGGGTCAATCTGGTGCGCGATCCACGCAATGGACGCAATTTCGAATATCTGGGCGAAGACCCGCTATTGGCGGGACGAATGGCCGGGGCCGCCATAGCGGGCGCCCAGTCAAACCATATCATTTCCACCATCAAGCATTTCGCGCTCAACGCACAGGAATCCGGCCGCCACGTTCTGGACGCCTCAATAGATCCGGCGGCCTTGCGGGAATCGGATCTTTTGGCTTTCGAAATCGCCATAGAAAAGGGCCAGCCGGGCGCGGTGATGTGCGCCTACAATAAGGTCAATGGCGTCTATGCCTGCGAGAATGCCGACCTGTTTTCGGCCCTGAAAAAAGACTGGGGGTACAAAGGGTTCGTGATGTCGGACTGGGGCGCCGTTCATTCAACGGCCGCTGCGGTCAATGCCGGGCTGGACCAGCAATCTGGACGTCAGCTTGACCACGCTGACTATTTCGGCGCCGACCTTAAAAAGGCCCTGGCCGCGGGAGAGGTGAAAACCCAACGTCTCGATGATATGGTTCAGCGAATACTTTGGGCGCAAGCATCTACCGGTGTGATCGACCACCAGAGCCCGGCGGTAAGCGGCGATCACGAGGCTGATCTCGCCATTTCACAGACGGCGGCGGAGGCGGGAATCGTTCTTCTGAAAAATGCGAACGGCGTTCTGCCTCTGGCGCGCAAAGCCCGGTCAATACTTGTCGTTGGGGGGCGCGCCGATGCCGGCGTGCTTTCAGGGGGCGGGTCATCGCAGGTGATACCGGAAGGGTCCTTGGCCGTTCCCGCCGAGGGGAAGGCGCCCGGCTTTGTAACCTCGACCGTCTATCACCCCTCATCGCCCTTCGCGGCTTTGCGGGCACGGATGCCGGGGGCCAAAATCCAGTACACAGATGGGTCAGACTCGGTCCTGTTACAGGAACTGGCCCGAAAATCCGATCTGGTTCTGGTGTTCGCACGGCAATGGACCACCGAAGGCGCCGATGCGGCGATGGCTCTGCGCGACGACGACTCCGCCAGCATCGATGCAGCCAGCGCCGTCAATAACCATGTCGTGGTGGTGTTGGAGACAGGCGGGCCGGTAAAGATGCCATGGCTCCCGAAAGTTCAAGGAGTGATCGAGGCCTGGTATTCCGGCTCGGCGGGAGGCGAGGCGATAGCCAGGATTCTGGTCGGGGATGTTGCCCCCTCCGGCCGATTGCCTGTGACCTTTCCGGTCGACGAGTCGCAATTGCCACGACCGGTTCTTGATGGCGGCTCTGCGCCTGCTGAAGGAGCTGGCGGCGGTTCCGGTCTGGCGCCCTTCTCGGTGAGCTACACCGAAGGCGCCGATGTCGGCTATCGCTGGTTTGAGAGGACGAGCCAGAGGCCACTTTTCCCATTCGGCTATGGCCTTTCCTACGCGAGGTTTCGCATCGACCACCTCCACACTGTAGGCGGAGCCGCCTTGAAGCTCCGTTTCCGGGTTACGAACACCTCCAATCGAACTGGTGTCGATACACCCCAGATCTACATGAAACCCCCGACAGGTCAGTCGCGGCTGGTCGGGTGGCGGAAGGTGAGTCTCAAGCCCCATCAATCTCGCCAGATTGAGATGGCCATCGATCCAAGAATCCTTTCAACGTTTGATGTCGGGGCGAAGCACTGGGTCCAGGCTCCAGGTCTCTATGAGATTCGCCTTGCGGAAAACGCGCTATCGGTTTCTGGCAAAGCCCTTGTCGTCTTGCCCTTAGTAGTCACACCTCCCTGAAGCCAAAGTTGAATTTTCGACCATTCCATAGCCGGTTCAATCGCCTGCGAGACTTCATTAGCGAACGCTCGCCCATCATCGGCTCGTCCTGGCGAAAGCGCTTCTGGTCTCAGACAGGTACTGGAGCGAACAGAGTTGTCGCCGCCAAAAATTAAGGAAATCGCTGACCAGGCCCTTAGTCGAGAGCGAGCCGTTTGGTTGGCGACAAATATTTTGCCGCACGAGACAGGTCTGCGACGATGGCTGCTCTGCCAGAGGAGGCTGCTTCTCGATGCTGACGATGTCATTCAGGAAAGCTACACCCTGATCAGCGCGCTTGCTTGCGTTGATCACATCAGCAATCCCAGGGCCTATCTGTTCCAGACAGCCAAATCGATCCTTCTTACAGAAGTCAGGCGTTCGAAAGTGGTGTCCATTGAAGCGATTGATAATTTCGAGAACTTCGGCGTGTCTGATGCGCCATCGCCGGAGCAACACACCTCGGATCGGCAAGAACTGAGACTGCTGTCTGAAGCGTTGGACGCCCTGCCTCTCCAGGTCCGGGACGCCTTCAAAATGCGCAAAATCGATGGAATGGCACAAAACCAAATCGCCAAAAGACTTGGTTTGACGGAAAAGGCGGTTGAGATGCGCGTGGCTCGGGCGCTCAGGTTGTTGGTTGAACAATTTGGTCGGGGAGGGAATCCCTCTCCTCGCGCGTCTAGGGTTCAAATTGGCCGTTCTGGAACGACGCGTGGCGCAAAAAAAGACCAGTTCTGACATCTATGACGAGGCTGCCAGATGGGTGGCGCGTCGAGATAGAGCGCCTCTATCGGAGGCTGAAGAGCAGGCCTTCAGAGCTTGGCTTGGAAGCGATGTTCGCTGCCTGGGCGCCTTCACCAAAACCCACGCCATCATGGTGGATGCAGACAAGGCCAGAGCTTTGCACACGCTGGGCGGGGTGGCGTTGCGGTCCTCGGCGACGCGTCGTCGATTGTTGTGGGCGGGAGGCGGACTGGCCGCCGCCGCTTCGGTCGGGGGCGTTATGCTCGCCAACTATGACAACTTGTTCCCAACCGTTCTCGCCTCCGCCAAGGGCGAAATTCGACGGCTTCTGCTGTCTGACGGCTCAACGGTCATCCTAGACACCGAATCCAGCGTAAGCCTTCATTTCACCCCAAGCCTGCGCTCGCTGGCGCTCCTCCAGGGGCGAGCCCTTTTTGAAGTGGCCAAGGATGGCGCAAGGCCTTTTGTGGTTGCGGTCGCAGACATGCATTTGACGACCGAAGCGGCGACCTTTGCGATCCGCCGTGACGCCGCGGACCTGGTGCGCGTCTTGGTTAAAGACGGTTCGGTTCGCCTGCAACGCGCCGCTTCAGGTAAGGCTTCAGTTCTGACCGCCAACTCTCTGACGACGACGTCCGCAAGCGCAGCTGCAGTTCAACCAGAGCTGGAAACGGTGTCGCTCAAGCCGGAGGAGATAGGGCGCAGGCTTTCTTGGAGGCAGGGACTGCTTTCCTTCAATGACCAGACGCTGGCTTCCGCTATTGACGAGTTTGCACGCTACGGCGCGACCCGCATCATTTTGGACGAGCCGAGCCTCGCGCAAGAGACGGTGACGGGTCTGTTTTCGGCAACTGACCCCCACGGCTTCGCCCGCGCGGTCGCAGCGGCCTTTCATGCCAGAGTGAGCGATAGGGGAGACGAGATCCACCTTTACAGATGAGAAATTGAGGCGGCCAAATTCCGCGCCGCCATGGCTGGAAATAGCGCCATCGCCGAGCGGTGATTTTGAAACGCAGCCGAAAACGGCGAAATCGAGGGGGGACAGGGCGTTGCGCAGAGTGGGGGCGACAGCGACGTTGGCATTGCTCGCCAGTATCGCGACAACCCGCGAAGCTTCAGCGCAGACCATAGTCTTCGATGTGCCAGCGGGCGTAGCGGCACGTACAATACAGGAGTTCGCGCGGCAGGCGGGATGGCAAATCATCGCCCCAGCCGCGTTGCTCAAGGACGTCATGACACCACCAGTGCGCGGCGCCTCCGAGCCTCACGCCGCTCTGGCCCGGTTACTGGCGGGCGCTCCGCTGGTTGTAGTCTATGATGAGGCGGGTGTGATCGCCCTTGGCCCACGCCAGGCCGACCCCGCAGATGCCCCGTCCCCCAGAAATTACGACGAGATCACTCTGGCGGAACAATTGATCGTCACCGCACGAAAGCATGCGGAGCCCCTGTCGGATACGCCTTTGCCAGTTTCGGCCGCCGCTGGGGACGCGGCTTCGGAACTGGGCCTCTACACGCTGGACTCTATAGATCGTGTCGCGCCCGACACTGTGGTTGATCATAGCTTCAATGGCGTCAATGTCACAGTCCGCGGCATCGGCACCACAGATCTCACCGACCGCGCTTCGCCGGGCATATCGACTGTTATTGACGGCGTGCAACAACAGAGCAGCTACGCGCTTGGCTTCGCCCTCTTTGATATTGACCGGGTCGAGGTGCTGCGAGGGCCGCAGGGCACGCTTTATGGCGCAGGTTCGCCCGGCGGCGTGATTAATATTGTCAGCAATCGCCCAACTTTCACCGACGGCCTGGAAGCCGCCGCGGAGATCGGGAACTTTGACACTCGCCGCGAAAGCGCGGTGATGAACGGGCCAGTCAACCCGAAGCTTGCCCTCCGCCTCGCCTTCGCGGTCAATGATCGAGACGGCTACATCATCGAACCGGCCTCGCCGGGCGCGCCCAGTTCGGGGGCCCTCAACAGCGAGCATGATGCTTCGGCGCGCTTCAGCGCTCTGGCCAAGCCGGACGAAGCCACCTCAGCCCTTCTGCAACTCACCTATTCGCATAGCTATGGGCTGCCATACGCTTCGGTGCCCTACGCCAATGTGGCCAGTACGACGTCTGGGCCGATGCAAAGGACCGGGAATAACAATCCGATAGTCGGCGGGCTGAATGACGACTACGCGGCCGCGAACGCAGAATTTTCCCATCAGTTCTCTGGTGTCCGGGCCGCCTATCTGTTCGGCTATTCTCAAATCGATATTTACGAGCGCACGACCGATACGGGCGGACCCAAACCTTTCCTGGGCGGAGGGTATCTATGGCAAGTCCAGGCGAGCCGTCTTGACACCTTCTCCCAAGAGCTTCGGCTGCAAAGCCTGCAGACTGGACCGACCAGTTGGACGCTCGGCGTTGCGTCGCTCGACTACGAAGCCAGGGTGTTTTCGCCCTATTACGGAACCTTGGGCTTGGGTCACCCCCAGACCATCGCCGGCAGTAGTGTGCGCGTCGAGAGCATCGACCATGTTACCCGGCAAGACTTCGGCCTATTCGGAACAGCCGCCTATGATCTTGGCGGCCATCTCAGGTTAAGTTTCGGTTTGCGATACGCCACCGACGCGCTCTCGAACCGGGGTGAAACGTGGGCCGGCTCGCAGACCCTTGGCTGTCAATTGTTTCTGTTCTGCCCCACTGGCGCCGGAAGCCCTGAGGTCGGCTCCGAACGCTCGAGCACGGTCACATACCGAACAGGGGCTGAATACCGCCCCGCAATAGGCGAGCTCTTTTATGCGGACGTCGCCACCGGCTACAAGCCTGGCGGTTATAACTACACCAACAGCGATGTTATTGGTCCGACCAGCTTTAAACCCGAGACCTTGACTGCTTACGAACTTGGCTACAAGGGCGGGGTGGTAAAGGGCCTCTATCTCGACAGCATCGCTTTCTATGACGATTATCACGCCTATCAGGTCGCCGGTTCGGAGGAAATTTCAGGCCAGCCCGGCGAGGCGGTCGCCGTTACGCTCTCGGCGCCCGTCACAATCTACGGCTGGGAAAACGCCGCCACTTACGAGGCAGGGCCAACCGATACGCTCACCGCGAATCTGAACTATCTTTCCGCAACGTTCGCCAAGGGCCCCAGCGCGCTTCTAGCGGGAGGGCAGGGAACGCCCTTCGTCAACTGGGGCGGCTACGCTCTGAACAACGCCCCACGATTCACCATTGGTCTTGGGTGGCGCCATATCTTTCGGCTGGGAGACGGCTCCAAATTCACGCTGCGCGGAGACACAAGCTACACCTCCGAATATTTTGTCGATGACGTAGGCGGTGCGCAGCAGTATCGGCAATCTCCATTTACCCGATCTAACGTGAGCTTGAACTACACACCCAAAAGCCAAGTCTACTCCATTGAAGCCTTTGTCCGCAATTTAGAGGACCGGGTGGAGCAGACCAATTTCGAAGGCCCTCCCATGAAGGGGGCCGGTAATGTCGGCATAACGCCGCCGCGCCTCTTCGGCATCAGAGTCCGCTGTCGCCTCTAGGCGCGGTCGGCGCGCCCGCCCTCGCCTAAAAAATTTTCACCCGGGACGAGGAAATCGCCGGTTTCCTGCATCTACCCCCCAAAGGAGCCGACCAGATTACTGGCGGACTTGAGGAGGAAACCATGGACGTCACCGGAAAAATCTTCGCGTTTAGGGGCAAGCGGCTAGCGCGGTCGCTGCCGGCGGTGCTGCTGGCGAGCGTCGCGCCGATGGTTATAGGGTCGGTCAGCGCCCACGCGGCAGGCGTAGCCCCTAACCAGATAAATCAAGTGGAAGACGTGGTCGTTACGGCGCGAAAGCAGTCGGAACTGGCGTCTCAATCGCCTGTAGCCCTGTCCGCCGAAACCGGCGCCACCTTGAAACGCGAAGGCATCGTCACGGTTGATGATGTGGTCGCCGTCGCGCCAGACATGGTCATCGACCACTCCGTCAACGGCGTGAACATCGCCTTGCGCGGCGTCCAGAACAATGACCAGGGCGTCACCCAGACGGCCGGCGTCGCTGTCATTCTTGACGGTATTGAGCAGCAGGACACCAACTCGCTGATCACGCCCTTTTTTGACGTGGACCACGTCGAGGTCCTGCGCGGCCCCCAAGGCACCCTTTATGGAGCAGCCTCCCCGGGCGGCGTGATCAACGTGATCAGCAACCGCCCCACCTGGCAGCAGGGTGGGTCTGCGGACGTCGAGCTTGGCAATTTTAACGCTAAGAGAGCCAACTTGGTGGTCAACGCACCTGTGAATGACGCGCTCTCCACACGTCTGGCGATCAATTTCAACGATCGCGACGGGTATCTGATCCAATCAGGGACTCTGCCCGGATCGGCCAACCTCCAACCTGGCGGAGACAAGCCGCAAAACGGCGAGCACGACTATTCTGCGCGGGGCAGCCTTCTCTATAAGCCGAACGATGTCACCAATGCCCTGCTACAACTAACCGTCCAGCATTCTTACGACTCGGCCTACTCATCGGTGCCCTACAGTGACGCCATGAGCGCCACAAGCGGCCCATCGCAACGCTCCGGACCAGCGAACGCGATTACGCCCAATACGGATGACACCTTCTATACAGCCAACACCGACATCAACAGCCAGTTCGGTAACGTCGCCGTACAGTTCCTTGGCGGCTACCAGAAAGCGCGGCTCAATGACATGCCCGTCGACAATGGCGGAATCATTCCGCCAGGCGGTCCGGGCTGGATATGGGGGCTTACCCATACCGATGAAGCCACAAGCTCCGCGGAATTTCGGCTGCACAACGCCAATCCCGCAAAGTTCGAATGGGCGGTCGGCGTCAGTTACCTTGGTCTTCGTGAGTCGGGCTACAATGTAAGCTTGGGCGCACCTTGTCAGAATGCGGTTCCGGCCTGCTTCGGCGGCAATCCCGGGCCGTTAAATCCCGATCCTGCCGACAGCTTTATTAGCAGTTCGACCCTAGCCACCGTCACGCGCCAGAGCTCCGCCGTCTACGCCACTGGCCAATATCACCTGACTGACAAGCTGGAATTCACCTTGGGTTTGCGGGAAGCGGATGACTCAATCGAGCAGCGCAGCCAAGGATTCCATTATTTCGGCCCGACAGCGGGTGATCCTTGCACCTATCCCACCCTGTTCTCCAACACCGCCTGCCTTGGCGCAGGGCAAGGCAACAATTCAGACCAACACTATGACGCGAACAAGTTGACCTGGAAGGTTGGCCTGGACTGGAAGCCTTCGCCTGAGCAACTTCTCTATGCTGCGATTTCAACAGGTTATAAGCCGGGTGGCTTCAACTCACCCAGCTCTTTCCTGCAGGTGCCCCTGTCCTATAATGCCGAAAATCTGATCGACTATGAAGTGGGCTATAAGGGGCATCCGACCAGCTGGCTCTACCTCGACTCCGATATCTTCTATTATGACTATCAGAGCATGCAGGTCGGGTCGGAATTCCAGGTCGGCAATCCCATTGCAGGCGGCCCTGCCCAGTTTGTCGGCACGACCCTCAACACGCCAGCGACCGTCTACGGAATCGAAAATCGGGGGGTCGTCACGCTCACCCATGCGGATCGTCTGACCATCGGGGTTAACTACCTGCACGCAGTGTTTGACGATCTCTATGCGGGCGGCAATGCCGGCAATCCCTACGTCAGCTGGAAGGGCAAGGAGCTTAACAACTCTCCAACCATAACGGCCAGCCTGGCCTATCGTCACACCTTCGATATGGGTGAGCTTGGCGATATTGTCTTCAACGCAAACACCTCTTACACAGAAAAATACTTCATCAACGTGATCTCCAACAACCAGATCTATCGCCAACCTTCGTTCAGCAAGTCGGGCATGGATCTAACCTATACGACCCGCGACGAAAAATACTGGGTTCAGGCCTTCGTGAAGAATATCGAAGACCGGGTGGAGATCACCTTCTTCCAGGGCAACCCGTTCCAACTCGGCAACGGCAATGTCGGCATCTCCGAACCGCGCTTCGTCGGCATTCGCTTTGGTGAGAAATTTTGACCCGGCGCGGGTGACAATCCAACGCTAGGTGCTGGATCCAGATTTTCTCCCGTTGGCCGTTTATTGATATCCCCCCCTGGGCGTCCCGACATAGGTTGGGGCGCCCTCTTTTTGTTTACGTGGAGGTTCTGTTCAAGATGGCTAAGGCGCCTCTCGCCAGTCCTCAAGACTCAGTCCGTGATGTCATCGCCTCCTTCGCAAGCTAGGATACATTAGAGGATGTTGTCGGCTTAACGACGCGGGGCGCGGGAGCGCCCTCCCATTTGACCCGTTTGCGCCGAACGCTGCCGGAGCAGGTTCGCAGCCATCAGCAGACCAAACTTGATCGTCTGTATTCGCACCGTCTCTTAGCTGCCCCCGATCCCGCGTTGGGCCGGCAATTCCTCCACGTCGCGGAAACTCAGCGCGAACGGAAGATAGAGCCACACGGCTTGGCAGATGACGGCGTGGGAACCGGCGACGCTTGTCGATATCTCCGCCACAGGTCCTCCGACTGCTTAAAATCCCTTATGCCATAAGGCGCAGAAATGTTCTCCTCGGACTGACGGCACACCAGCGGGTGCCGCCGGTCATGGCGGCGGCTCGGGCAGCGGCTGGGCGATTGGCGACGATATTATCGGTCGCTACTTCACCCTCGGAGTGAAGGCGCGGTTCTAGTCGCCTCGATTGCGACGGGAGCGTCTTCGTTTCGACGAGGACGCTCCCGAAGTTTTACCGACTTTCGGCAGCCTATTTTTTCAATTTCTTGGCCGGCGGCGACAGCAAAGTAGCGCGGGGCTCCTGGGTGTCGGCGACCATCAGGTCGCCATGCGAGTCCGACGACATATTGGTGGCTTCGTCGAACTGACCTTCAGCGCCGCCCTTGCGGTTGCCGCCCGCCACTTCCAGGGTGTTGCCGTTGCGGTCGATGCGAATGGCCGGCCCGATTGCTGGTGCGCCCTCTACCAGACTGATGGCGGTCCGTCAGTTCGCCTTCGTCATCGACGGCCGCCGATCTTGCACACCTCATCCAGACGCCACCGACGCGTTGGCCGCCACCACGAAGACGGCGCACAGCGCTGCGCCGGCCGTATCGTTGTTGATCACCTTGCGCGTCTGCAGTGCGTTGCGGGCGGGCGCAGGCAGGCCGCCCCGCGCCGGAGTGAGGGCGCACAGAACGAACCCCGTGGTGAGGATCAAAGCCCTACACCACCGCGCGGCGTTAAATAGAAAATACAACCGGCAGACGTCGACTTTACGGCATCGACGCTGCAGAACAAAGAATACCGCTAGCTCTTGATCCAGACGACGTTTGTGAGTGAGATAGGCTAGTAATTAATGTTTGACAGAGCTTGCGGTACATGCGGGCTCAAAAGTTCAGCAGCAATCAATCCGATCAACGGAATGGACCAGAATAGGAAATTTAATATAGAGTCCATCAATAAGCGTAAAGAGTGATAAAATCTCCCCCTTACGCCCTTATGGGTATCAATAACGCAGAATAATGGCCGAATTCGGCTACAAATGAACGAAAATTGTGGAGGGAAAAATGAACAGGGTAAAACTCTTTGCATTTCTGTTTGGCGGCGCCAGTTCAATAATATTGGCTTCTGCAGCCCAGGCACAGACCCAGGGCGGCGCTCAAACCAGCGAAGTGGTGGTGACGGGATCTCGCGTTATCGCGAACGGCAACAACAGCCCCACGCCCGTAACGGTGGTCCAGGCGCAGGAGTTGATGCAACTTCAGCCGACCACCTTGTTTGACGCGCTGAACGACCTGCCGGTGTTCCAGGGCTCGCGCGGGCAGTTCAGCCAGCCCAACACGACGGGTCTGTTCGGCGGCGGCAACCCGGCCACTTCAGAGCTGAACCTGCGCAATCTCGGCGCCCAGCGCACTTTGATCCTGTTTGACGGGCAACGCGTACCCCCGACCAATGCGCTCGGGATCGTGGACGTCGATATGATCCCCCAAGAGTTGGTCCAGCGGGTGGATGTGGTCACGGGCGGCGCGTCGGCGGTTTACGGCTCTGACGCCGTCGCGGGGGTCGTAAACTACGTCATCGACCACAACTTCAACGGCTTCAAAGCTGATGCGAGCTACGGCGAGTCCTCGTTCAGCGACGACAAAACCTGGAAGATCGGCCTAGCCGCTGGCGCCAAATTCGCCAACGACATGGGGCACATCGAAATCAGCTATGACCATTACGACACCGCCGGTCTTCCCTCGCGGTTTGATCGGCCGCAGTATCTGAACTGCCAGTTGCAAGGGATTTCCGGCTTGCCTGGCGGCGCGGGCAGCGCAACCAACCCGTATGGCGACTATTGCAATGTCCACAGCACGCAGAACACGTTTGGCGGCCTGATCACCAATGGCGCCCTCAAGGGACAAACCTTCAATTCCAACGGGGTGCTGACGCCATTTCAGGCCGGGTCTCTGACCCTCACCAACAACTACCAGGTCGGCGGCGATGGTACGCAAACCGGCTATAACTCTTTGGCCGCGCCTTACCATTTCGATCAGGTATTCGTGCGAATGGATTATGATCTTACCGATCAGATCCGCGGACATGCTGAAGTCGTCGAAAACTGGAAGGTTGATACGACCTTTTCCAACCCGAGCAGTTTTAACAATCAGACGTTCAGTACGTCGAATGCATTCTTGCCAGCTGCTTATCAGACGGCGATGGGCGCCGCGACGACATTCAATATGAGCAAGAACTATCTGGCCATTCCGTTGCTCAAGCAGGTCTCCAATGTGCAGAACCTGTTCGTCAACGCAGGGCTGGACGGCAAATTTGGCAAATACAACTGGGCTGTGGATGTCGACTACGGCGCCAATGCCATCCACGACGTTTTCTACAACAGCATCAACCAGCAATATCTGGCTGCGGCTCTGGACGCTGTGGTCAATCCGGCCAACGGTCAGACGGTCTGCCGAGCCAGCCTGACGAATTCGGCCTACTCCAACTGCGTGCCCTTCAACGCCTTCGGGCCAAATGCGGCGAGCGCGGCGGCGATCAACTATGTCACCGGCACGACGCACTATACGCCCGAGTTCAACCAGATCGACCTGAACGGACACATATCTGGAGACATATTCCAGCTTCCGGCGGGTCCGGTGACGGCCGCCATCTCCGCGGAATATCGCAAGCAAGGCTTCTATGTTGGCTCGGACGCGCTCCCGTCGCAGTTCGCGAATTGCACAGGCCTGACATACAATTGTTCCGCCAGCACGCTAGTTTATGTGAATTCCTTTGCCGCCCTGAACTGGACTTACGATGCGGTCAAAGAAGCCGCATTGGAAGCCGAGATTCCGATCTTGAAGAATCAGCCGTTGTTCCAGGCGCTGGACTTCAACGGCGCGGTTCGCTTCACCGACTACGACTACGGCGGCAGCGTCTGGACATGGAAGGTCGGCCTGGAATGGCATCTTAACGACGAAGTCACCGTGCGCGCCACGCAGTCTCTGGACGTTCAGGCGCCGTCCCTGTCCATGCTGTTCGGCCCGGTCCTGTACAATGGCGCCGGCCAAACCTTCGACCTCCTGACCCAACAGAACTCGTCCGGCCCCACGATCAATATCGGCAATCCGAACGTGAAGCCTGAAACGGCCCACAACACGACCGTCGGCGTGATCTGGCGGCCGCAGTTTGTCCCAGGCCTGGCGTTTACCGTCGACGCCTATCATGTCATCGACGATGGCGCTTTGGTGAATATCCAGGCTCAGGCGACATCCACGCAGCAGACGTGTGACGCACTCGGCGGGGTTCCGACTTACTGTAGCCTGATTGTTCGCCCGCTCCCGTGGAGCAATACCAGCCCACCCAACACGGCCACCGAATGGCTGGACGGTTTTGAAAATGTGGGTGCGATCGAAACCTACGGCGCCGACTTCGAAGTCAACTACGCGCACCGCCTGTTCGATAGACCCTTCAGCGCGCGCCTGCTCAGTACCTGGCAGCCCCATTATCTGTACACGGTGCCCGGTTCGCCGACGTACGATTTCGGCAATGTCGCCTTCCCGAACCTGGTGCCGATGCAGGGCGTGCCGTCGATTCAGTTTACCGGCACGGTCAATTACGCCTTCACCGACGCTTTCACCGCCAGCGTGACCGAACGGTGGCGCAGCGCCATGTCTCTCCTGCCCGGCGGCGCCGGCTTCTACAAGGTCCCGGAGGTCCCGGCCTACGCAACGACCAACTTGAACTTTAGCTACAAGGTCTGGAAAGCCGGCGACGAGCTCTATCTGAACGTCCAGAACCTGTTCGCCGCGATGCCGCCGCAAGAAGTCAGCACCGGGTCGAACAGCGGCTTCCCCCTCACTGACAGTCCCATCGGTCGGTTCATTACCTTGGGCTTCCGAGTCCGGTACTGAACCTTGGAGCGTCCGGAAGGCCAAGGCCTTCCGGACGCCTCCCCTGACGCCTAGGCAGGCTGATATGCACACAAGTTTTGCGCGCGTCGCCGTCCTGGCCGCCGCCCTTTGGTGGGGCCACGCCGCGGCCGCGACACGAGCCCCAACCGAAGCGGTAACGCCGCAATCCACGGCGCTTCAGGCGGCGAAGTTGGCCCTGGGCGCCGACACGGTGAAGAGCCTGGAGTTCTCGGCTGTAGGGACGCGCTTCACCTTCAGCCAGCCGATCTGGACCGGCTTTCCCAACTCTCCGGCCCGGACGATAAAAAGCTACCGGGCCGACTTCGATTTCACCACTGGCGGCGTTCGCGTCGAGTCAGAGTTGACCACGGCGGCGACGGCAGGCGTCTACGTGGGCGATCAGCACACGATAGAGTCGTTCGCGGACCAATATGCCTGGAGCGAGCAAACGCCGCCCTTGGGCCGCGGGGGGGATGCGACCATCCTCAAGGCCCAACCCCAGCCTGACGCCGTGGACGACCGGACGTTCTGGCTGTGGGCGGCTACGCCCCAGGGCGTACTGAAGGCTGCGTCGGGGGGTGAGATTCACAAAATCTCGGGCGGCGTCGAGGTCTCGTTCGACATCGGGCGCCATTACCATGCGACCGCCCGCATCAATGACCTGAACCAGGTCGAAAGCGTTCGTACTTTGGTCGCTGATCCGGTCTTGGGAGATACCATTCTTCAGGTGAATTACGCCGGCTATCGTGATTTCGACGGGCTTCAGTTCCCCTCCCTGATCACCGAGTTCCAGGCTGGCGAGCCTTTGGTGCAGCTTGCGGTGACGCAGGTGAAAGCCAATCCGGAGCTGTCGATCAAGGTTCCGGATAGCGTCAAGACCTACAGCGGCCCCACGCCGCTCAGCACCATCAAGTCTCGGCAGATCGCCAACGGCGTTTATTGGATTACAGGCGTCGCCCACCACAGCATGGCCGTGGACATGGGACGTTACATCATCGTCGTCGAGGCCCCTCTGGCCGAAGAACGATCCCTAGCCGTCATCGCCGAAGCCAAGCGCCTGATGCCCGGAAAGCCAATCCGTTACGTGGTCAACACCCATGTTCATTTCGACCATTCCGGTGGTCTGCGCACCTACGTCGCCCAAGGCGCCACGGTCATCACCCAGGCGGCCAATATCGACTTTTACAAAAAAGCCTGGGCGCGACCTCGCAGCCTCGAGCCCGACCTTTTGTCCAGGTCTCGGCGGCGCCCAAGGTTCCTGGCCGTAGGTGATCAGGCCACTGTTAAAGGGTCGAACGGCCGGGTCCTCGAACTCGTCCACCTGCAAGGCAATCCACATGACGAGAGCAGCCTGGTGGCATGGCTGCCCGCCGAACGAATTCTGTTCCAGTCCGACATCATAGACGGGCCCGGCGAGGCTTCGAGCCCGGTGGTCGCAAATTTTCACGACAACCTCCGGCGTCTGAACATCGAGCCCCTGCAGATTGTAGGAGGCCACGGATCGCGCATCTTGACAGGAGCGGACCTACGGCCGGCGGCGGCGACCGAAGGTCCAACCCCCTGAATCAATAGATTTAACCTCGAAATTCCGATCCCCGGTCACACCTGACCGGATCGACTAAAGGACCATCGAGGCCAACAACCAGATGGTTCTGGGCCAGTTTCGACGAGGACGCTCCCGAAGTTTTACCGACTTTCGGCAGGCTATTTTTTCAATTTCTTGGCCGGCGGCGACAGCAAAGTAGCACGGGGCTGTTGGGTGTCGGCGACCATCAGGTCGCCATGCGAGTCCGACGACATGTTGGTGGCTTCGTTGAACTGACCTTCAGCGCCGCCCTTGCGGTTGCCGCCCGCCACTTCCAGGGTGTTGCCGTTGCGGTCGATGCGAATGACCTGGCCGTCCATGCCGGTGCCCAGCCACAGCGTGCCGAAGCGCGGACCGGGATGGTTGTCGAAGTAAAGGGCGCAGATCAGATTGCGCATCTGGATCGAGCGCAGGAAGTGCCCGTTGGCGGTGTAAACCACGATCCGGTCATCCTCGCGGTCGCCGACCCACACATCGCCCGTCGCCGGATCGATGGCCGACCCGTGGGCGCTGTTGAACTTGCCCGGACCGCGATGATCGCCGTACCACTGGTTGAGGAACTTGCCGTCCTTGTCCAGATGCAGGACGCGCGCCACGCCGATGGTGTTGGTGGGATCGGACGAGCCCATGTCATTGGGACTTTCGTCGCCGTGGCCCTCGAAGATGTAGATGTCGCCGTTGGGCGCGAAGCCGCAGGTCACGGGCTCCCACAATAGGCGTTGGCCCTTGGCTTCGTCCCAGTCCCCGCGATGGCCCTTCACGCCCAACTGCATGATCAGCTTGCCGTCGGGACTGAACTCCTTGGCCCACTGGCCATATTCGTTGAGCACGATGGCCCGGCCGTCCGTGCTGACGCACATGCCATGGCCGCGGAAGGGCATGGTCTGGTCGGTCACATCGGCGGGGACCGCGAACAGCAGCTTCTTGTCGGGACCGAACTTGAACAGCGCGGGCTTGCCGGGCTGATTGCGCTGCCACACCCAATAATTGTCCTGGCCGTCGACGCCCACGCCGGTCACGTCGCCGCCGCCGGCCGGCAATTGGAAGGGGTAGGAATAGGTCCACTTGGTGGTGGCCTTCCAGGCCACGCGCTGAGGTCCATCCGCCACGCCGCCAAAACGGTTGGCGTCGTTGTCCTGGCAGATCGGCGAGTGCATGCAATGCGGCGGCAGGCCGTCGGGGCCCACGCCATTGGCGCCCGGCGGTACGTTGGCCGTATTGCTGAAGTCCGGGGCCGGCGGCGGCGGCGGTGGGCGCGGGCCGCGCGGCGGCGGCGCGGGGAACGGCCCCATCGGATCGGCGGCCGATCCTTCGATAAACCAGCTGGGCGCTCCGGGCTTGAAGCCTGGCCCCTGAAGCGGAACCTGCGTCTCGGCAAACGCCAAGGTGGCCAAGCCGCCAAGGCCCAACGCCAGCAGGGACGCCGTCCCTAAACCGTATTTTTTCATTCGCTCGTTTCCCTATGACTTTATGGGGTTTGGTCAGCAAGGTTGACGTCTATCTGCTCTTGGCGTCGGCGCCTCACATGCCGCCAGCGGGTAGAGCGATACTTACAAGGAGCCCACCTTCAGGCCGGTTCGACGCGCTGATTTGTCCGTCGTGCGCGGCCAGGGTTCGCCTTGCGATCGATAGTCCTAACCCAAAACCGTCGCGCTGGTCGCCCGCCTTGAAGAACGGCTCAAATAGATGCGGCAAGGCGTCCGAAGGCGCGCCCGGCCCATCGTCCGAAACCTCGAGCCTGTAGACGGAGTCACGAGGATCGAAACGCAGATCGACTTTAACGCACTGGCTGGGCGCCGAGAATTTGATGGCGTTGCGGATCACGTTTTCCACGGCGCGCTGAATCAAGGCGGAGCTTCCATGCACGCTCGGCAGGTCAAAGCGTGCGGGCGGCAGACTGGCCGCGATCTCGACCGAGTTGGCTTTCGCCTCGAATTCAGCGTCCCGCACGACGCTCTCGACCAGGCCCGGGAAGTCGAAGTACTCATCGCTCGAAACGCGGCTCTCCACCCTGGCGAGGGTGAGCAGTTCGTTGACCATATCGTTCAGACGCAAGGCCTCGCTCTCGATGCGGTCGAGCGACGCCGGAAGCCGGTTATGGTCCTGCCTCGCCAAGCCGATAGCCAATTGCAGGCGGCTCAAAGGAGAGCGCAGTTCATGCGAAATATCGTGCATGAGCCGCTCGCGCGCCGCGACCAGTTCTTGCAGCCGCGCCGCCATCAAGTCGAAGTCGCGGGCCAGATCGGCGATCTCGTCACGCCGCCGGGTCGTCGCTGCGCCGACGCGAGTTTCCAGCCGGCCAGCCGCGAGCTTCTCGAACCCGCTTCGCAAGCGCTGAATCGGCACGATCAGGTACCACGCCAGAATCGTGCTGAAGGCCAGGCCGCCGACGGCGCCGAACGCCAGCACCTCGGGCGGCGTGTTCAACCCGATGGGGGGCGTTTGGACCTGGTCCCGCAGCTGCTGCTGGAGATGGGCGAGGTTCGCTTGGCAGCCCCCCGGGCCCGACGTGCGGATAGACTGGCTGCATTGAATGATCGCCGTGCCCAATCGCGCCGTCAGCTGATTGCCCGAAGGCCGGTAGTGAAGCAAAAAAAATGGCACCCAGGTCAATTGGCTGACGAGCAGGTAGGTGAGCCAGAAGCCCAGCAAGGTCTTCAGGAACAGCCGGCCTCTCACGCCACCGCTTCCGTCAGTCGGTAGCCTAACCCGCGGACGGTCTCGATCTCGGCTTCACAGCCAGCGGCGTGAAGCTTCTGGCGCAGGTTGCTGACGTGAGCGTCGATACTGCGGTCATAGGCCGACCGCGCGCGGCCCAGCACCTTGAGCGATAGCTCCTCCTTGGTGGAAACGCGATCGCGCGAGCGCAACAGCATGACCAGGATATTGAATTCGGATGTCGTGAGCCGGAGCGCCTTGCCGTTGACATGCGCCCTGCGCGATTCAGTTTCCGCTTCGAGCGTTCCCAGGGACAGGGTCGCCGGATGTCCGGCCGCCGCGGCGGGATGGCGCCGCAAGACCGCCCGGAGCCGCGCCACCAGCTCTCGCGGGAAATAGGGCTTGGCGACATAGTCGTCGGCGCCCAGCTCCAGGCCTACAACCTTGTCTACGTTATCGCCCTTGGCGGTCAGCATGATCACTGGGATCTGGCTTTCCAGCCGTAGGCGGCGCAGCACCTCAATCCCGTTCATCTGGGGCAGCATGACGTCGAGGACGACCGCCTCGTAGGCTCCGCTCAAGGCGGCGGCCAAGCCCTCGGCGCCGGTTTCGGCGACACTGACGAAGAAGCCTTCCGTCTCCAGATATTCCCGCAACATCTCGTTCGCTGCGCCATCGTCATCGACAAGCAGCACGCGGGACGCCTGGATATCCGGAGTCATGCTCATCAATTTGCGCGCTCCCCACCGCCTGTCATCAAAATTCTCAATTTATTTACACCCTCCTGACGCTCGCCTTACCCCCCCTTGACGCAGACCGTTCCATAAGAAGGGCCAAGGTCAATACCTGGGGGGAAGCCGAAGGCGCGTCCAAGTTGGATCAAAAACGACAACTCGGCCGCCGATCACCCTCAAACGACAGTTATTGTAAATGCACAAACAGGCAAAACAAACAATAGTTTGATTTGCCATCGCAGATTTTAATGAACGAGTACGAATATGCTCATCAATATTATTGATTATCACCTCATATAATCAATACAGAATACCCTATGTGGGGGAAAGCGCGCGTTCCGACTGCGAATAAGCGCGCGTGATAAAAGCAGGAGGAAAACCTTGTCTCAATCAGCAACATTTCGTGCACTTTTACTGGCCGCCACCGCGCCGTTGAGCATGCTTGCGGCCACGGCGTATGCGCAGACCGCGCCGGCGCCGGACTCCGCCTCAACTGGAAGTCAGATCCAAGAAGTCATCGTCACGGCCAACCGCCAGGCCCAGAACCTGCAAAAGGTGTCGTCAGCGGTTCAGGTGGTGGCGGGCGCTACCTTGACCCAGGAAGGCCTCAGCAACGTTGCCCAGATCGTGCAGAACTTGCCGAGCGTCCAGGCGACCGGCCAGCCGGGTGGGTTCAGCATCGACATCCGCGGCCTAGGCGGCGACCTCCCGGCGGGATCGACCCAAGGATCGACCGCTCTGGAGTTCGACGGCGTCTACAACATCAATTCTCAGGGCGCCACGGTCGGGTTCTTCGATGTCGACCGCATCGAAGTCCTGCCCGGGCCGCAAAGCACCCGGTATGGGCCCGACGCAGACGGCGGCGTGGTCAACGTGATCACGAAGGATCCGGTGATTGGCAAGTTGGGCGGGTCGGTTTCGCTTACCGGCGGCAACTACGGCCTGTTCCGCACCGAGTCAGCCGTAAATCTGCCGATCAACGACCAGCTCGCTATCCGTCTGTCCGAAGCGACGATCAACCGGAGTTCTTATTTCACGCCGGCTGAAGGCAATTCAGTCGCGCAGTCATTCCGAGCGAAGATTCTCTACAGGCCCACCGATCGTCTGCAACTCAAGCTGTCGTATCAGCTCGACCACGTCGGCGGCACCGGCAACGGCTCAAACGTGTTTCCTGTGTTCACCACCGCCGTGCCGATTTACTCCAACGACGCCATCAATCACAACGGCGACCCCTGGAAACACGGCGCCAGCGCCTACGAAACCTACGCTCAATCGCCCGCTTCCTATACTGCTGATCTCTACCAGCACACCTTGCTGGGCAACCTCAACTATCAATTCAACGATACTATCGCGCTCGACCTTTTGCAGTCGTACACGACCGTGACGGGTGGTGAGACAGGGTGTATCTATGCACCGCCTTGGTCGGTGACGCCGGGCGGGCCGTTCCCGATCTGCGGCGCTCAGGAAAGGGAGTTCGCGCCTTTCAACGAATACTCAACCGAAGTGCGCTTCCACAATGCGGCAGGCTCCAAGATATTATGGAACCTGGGATACTATCACTGGAATTATCTTTGGCAGAGCCAGCTGGCTAACGCGTCGTTTTTCTCCTCACCACCGACAAAAACGTCGACCGAGACCAATGCTTTATTCGGGGAAGTCACGTATCCGGTGTCCAACCAACTGCGTCTCATTGGCGGCCTGCGTGAAAGTTTCGACCATCGAGAGTTTAACTTCAACAATAGCGGCGTTGTCACGCCCAGCTACGGCATCAACTTCTCGCACTTTGATTATCGAGCGGGAGCCGAATATGACGTGACACCAAGCTCGATGGCCTATGCCACAGTATCGACGGGCTATCGGCCCGGCGGACTCAGTTCCCTGAGCCCGGTGACGCATGAGCCGGTGTCGTTTGCCAGCGAGTCGACCACCGCCTTCGAGTTTGGCGCCAAGAACCGCTTTCTCGACAACCGTCTTCAGTTCAACGCCGACGTGTTCTACTACATCCAGACCGGCTATCAGAACCTCGACAAGTACAATGGGTTCACCCCCGCCGATGGCACAAACACACCATGTGGCAATGGGGATTCGCGGGCCGCCTGTCAGACGCCAACCTGGAATCTTAACGCGCATAATCTCGGCTTTGAAACCCAAGTCCGTTTCAGGCTGACCAATGACGATGTGTTCAGCTTCCAAGGCACTTGGATGGACGCGCGGTTCGACAAGAATCAGGGAACCTGCGGCACCGTAGGCATCGGCCCTGGCGTGCCGGGCTACAGCGGACCCGGCTGCTACGACGGTTACAACAATCAGAATACCAATGCCTTGCAAGTCTACAATATGGCTGGGGCCGTCCAACCGCACTCGCCGGACTTCTCAGGCACGGCGTCCTACGCCCACACTTTCCCGCTACCCAACGGCGACAACATCACCGCTGGCGGAGATGTATTCTACTCGACTGGCTACTGGCTCAACCCTGTGGAAGACGCTGACCACTATGGCTACCAGCCCAACTACTGGCTAGCGGGCGCGAACCTGACCTACAACTCGGCCAGCAAGGGCATCTCGGTCAACGCCTACATCCACAACATCAGCGACTACGCCGTCAAAATGTCGGTCTTGCCCGCCACCTCCATCGGCGATCCGCGGACCTTCGGCATCGTGGTCACCAAGCGCTGGTAAGGGCGGCCGGTCGGCGCGCGTCTTCCTCTTGGGAATCAGGACGCGCGCCACACGCGCCGCCGCGAAAGGATTTGTGCAGTAATGGTCACGCGCGCCTCCCTCAAAATCGGCTTGTCGCTGTTTTTGGCGGGCGTCGTTCTGGCGGTCGCGCCAGTAGCGTCCGCCCAAGCGCGCCTGATCGCCGGCGCCGGCAAGGCGACGATCGAGATTACTCCCACTTTGCTGCCGCTTCAGGATTTCGGCTTGGTGCATGACCCTCTGCAGGCCCGAGTGCTTGTGCTGGGCGAGGGATCAAACCGCGTCGCATTGGTGGTGCTGGACATGACGTCCCTGTTCGCCGGAACTATCGCGGATGTGAAGGACATCGTCAGCCGGACCGATGGCGTCGATCCAGCCGATATCTTTGTGTGCGCCAGCCATACCTTCTCTGCCCCGCACATTTTTGGCGCCGGGCCGCCGCCGGGAGCCAACGAGTCGCCCGCGGACATCCAGAAGGCCGCGACCTTCAATGCCGCGGTGAAGGCCGCCGTTCAGCAAGCCGCGGGCGCTGCTGCTCAGGACATGCGGCCCGCGCGCATGGGCTTCGGCGCCGGAACGGCCGATGTCAACGTCAACCGCAACAAGCAGACCGCCGACGGATGGTGGCTGGGCGCAGACGACACCGGGGCGACCGACAAGGCCGTGGGCGTGGTCCGCTTCGAGGATATGAACCATCAACCAGTCGCAGTTCTGATGAACTACGCCGTGCAGTCTGCGATCATGGATGGGTCGATCGTTAAGGACGGCGCCAAAGCGATCACCGCCGATCTAGCCGGTGCGGCGGTGCGTCACGTGGAGGACGCTTACAGCGGCAAGGCGGTGGCTATGTTCCTTATCGGAGCGGCAGGCGACCAGTTCCCCTCGCTCAAGGCCCAACGCTACGTCCTGGACAAGGACGGCCATGACAAGTTGGTCGACATCGGCGCGGACGCCTATCCCCTGATCACCCTGTTGGGCGAGCGGCTAGGCGCGGAAGCCTTGCGGGTCAGCGAGACGATCAAGGCCGCCGAGGATCAGGCGACCTTGCGGGTGGTCAAGGGCGACGTGCAACTCGATTCCCAGGACCGGCCCAAGAGCCTGGACTCCCTGCACCCGCACAAGACCTACGACTTCAAGATCGGGGCCAAAGTCGATGCGCCGTACTTCATCATGCTGATCGGCGATGTGGCCATCGTCGGCGTGCAGGCCGAGTTGTCGAGCGACACCGGCGCCTACATCAAGCGGCAGTCGCCGTTCAAGGAGACCCTGGTCATGACCATGGTCAACGGCGCGGCCAAGTACATGCCCGGGGCCGACGGCTACGACAAGATCACCTATGAAGCTATGAATTCGCCCTACGGCAAGGGCTCGGCCGAAATCTTCTCGGCCGATATTTTGAAGACTTTAAGCGCCATGCGCCAGCAAGCCGGCCGCTAGCAGCAGCCCATTCCAGACCCGGAGACGTAGAGCGTGACGGACGTATCGAGACGAGGCTTCGTGGCGGTTGGCACGGCTGTGGCCGGCGCCGTTTCGGCGGCGGCCCTGGCGGCCCAGGAGGCTCGCGCCCAAGGGGGCGGATTCACGGCGGCGTCCAATGTGCCCGGAGGCCCAGGCGGCGCCGGCAACGGCTTTCCCGGCCGCAAGGCGACCGGCCCTGGCCTTCAGGGCGTCTTGGCGCTGTGCGAGGTGACCGGCGGTGGAGAAAAAGTCTACGGCGTCGCGATCGAGTACGACGCCACTATCGACCCCGTCAGCTTGACGCTCGACACCTACACCGCGGCCGTCTTCCCCGCCGCCAAGGGGTTCATGCCGGGCCAGCCGCAGACAGTCGACAAGAACGCCACCACGGAGGCGGCCAGGCCGCGCATGATCGCGGCGGTCTACACCAACGCCGAACCGGGCCTGCGCGCCGACCGCACGAGCGTTCCCGGCCCTTATGTGATCGCAGAGTTCCCGCACGACCCCGACCTGAGCCTGCCGACCAACGACAGCGACAAGGTGCAAGTGACTCAGGATAAGGACGTCAGGAGCGTCGGCGGCGCCATTTTCGCCGCGACCACGACGATCTGGACCAACGCCGCGGGCTTCCGTGGCAACAGCGTAGTGATCCGCGGCGTCGACGCCTGGGAGCAAAGTCACTGGTGGTGGGACGACGCCCGCTCCGCCTGGCTCGAATACAGCATCTACCTGCCCAAGTCGTTCCTGGCGCCCGGCGGAGAGGCCAAGGCCTATCCTCTCCTGTTGGCCATCACTCATTCGGGCACCAGCTACGATGGGACCTGCGCCCAGACACTGACCGAACAATGCATCGCCAGCATCTGGAGCCTGCCCGAGGAGCAAGCGCGGCATGAGTGCGTGATCATCACCCCGCGCTATGAACGCACCACGATGAACGACTATTGGGAGCACACCTCCGACCTGGAGAACACCTACAAGCTGCTCCAGTCGCTGCTCTCCAACACGTGGAACTACGGCAACCCGAACCTGCCCGACCGGGCGGACAAGGTGCTGAAGATCGACCCCAAGCGGGTCTACTGCACGGGCTGGTCGATGGGCGCCATGAGTTCCCTTTGGCTTATGGCCAAGCACCCCGACACCTTCGCCGCGGGCCTGATCATCGCGGGGCAGCAGCGGCCCAGCGACGTGGTCAGTCTGGCCCACCAGAAGGTGTTGATCATAACAGGTACGCAAGACGGCAAGGCCACGCCCTGGAACGAGAAGTGCGTGCCTGTGTGGCGGAACGCGGGGGGCAAGGTCACACGCCCGGCCGATCGGCTGGACCCGTCGCTGATCTTCCCCGTGGACGACCAGCAAAGTCTGACGGCCCAGGTCAATGGCTACCTGGCCGAGGGCGGCAACGTCACCTTCCTTACGTTTCAGGGGGTGGACCATGGCGGATCAGCACGAAAATTCTTCTACATCCAGGCCGCGCGCGATTGGCTGTTCAAGCAGGTGAAGGCCTAGTCAAGGCGGGGGCCGGGGCCCCGGCGAAATCTTTACACTACACTGACGCTCCCCTTACCCACCCCTGTCGCACGGCGATTCACACTGTTGGCAATAACGACAACGTCGCGGTTCCCGGGGCGAGCATTTGCTCGCTCCGGGCGTCGATCCACTTGGCGAGGGGCCCGCGCCTGCGCACTTCAATGGAGTATTGGTCATGAAAGTTCTTCTCGGCGTCGCCCTGGCGCTGGTCCTCGGCGGCGCGGCATCGGCTCAGGCGCCGACCGCTCAAAACGACCCCGCGGCGCCTATTAACAACGGCGGTCCTTCCGGTCCGCCGGGACACGACCCGGTGGCCAAGGGCCTGACCGCCGATCAGGCGCTGACCGTGGCCAAGGCCGCGGTGGCGGGCTGCGCCGAGTTCCACATCGGCATCGCCATCCTGGATCAGGCCGGCCTGCCCAAGCTCTATTACGTGCCGGACGGCACGGCGGGCTTCCACGCCTATACCGCCTTCCGCAAGGCCAACACCGCCTACCTGATCAAGGCCCCCAGCGAGGATATCCGCGCGCGGATGGCGGCCGACCCGGAAATCGCCGCCAAGGTCAAAAGCGGCAATGCTTACCTGTACTTCCCCGGCGGCCTGCCGATCATGAAGGGCGGCGAGATGATCGGCGCTATCGGCATTTCGGGCGCCGAGCCGGGCGGCAACGACAAGAAGTGCGCCACCGCTGGCCTGAAGGCGATCGCAGATCAACTGCAGTAACCCGGCCGTCAGCTGGCATCGAAGCGGCGTGCGTCAAATGTTGAAGCTGAAGGAAGTGAAGCGTCTAGCCGCTATCAGGCGCCGCCTGGCGCTCGCCGCGACACTGTTGTGGTGGGCGCCGGCCCTGTCTCTGGCTCAGGCTTCCCCGGATACGGCGAGCGCCCGATCCGCCCCGTGGAAGCCGGTCACGACAATCGACTTCTCGTCCAAGCATGACGTGATGATCCGTAACGAGGACGGCACGCTCACCCCGATGGATGTTCCCTACTACCGCTCCAAGCTCATCGGTCCGGGCGTGTGGCAGATCGAGAGCGACGGCGACTATCAATACCTGATCGAGGGCGAACGCGAGGCCCTCGCGATCGACACGGGCTACGGAGCGGGCAATATCCGCGCCTACATGCAGACTCTGACCAAAAAGCCGGTGCGCTACGTCGCCAACACCCACTACCATTTCGACCATACGGCCAATGACGCCTATTTCGACGGGGCCTATATGTCGGCCCAGACCGCCGAGAAGGCCACCCTCCCCTACCCCAGCTTCGCCGGCATGACCTTTCCGCGCGACTATCCCAAGATCATCGTCAACGACGGCTACAAGATCGATCTGGGCCACCGTGAGATCGAGGTGTTGGTCATCGGCAACCACACCCCAGGCGGCACGGCGTATCTCGACCAGACCTCGCGCATCCTGTTTTCGGGCGACGAGGTCATGGGCCGCAATGAGCCGCTCAATGTCAGCGTCGCCCAGTTCGCCGCCAATATGCGCAAGCTTGAGGCGCACCGGGGCGAATTCGACCGGCTGGCCGGTGGTCCCGGCCTGTTCGACGCCTCGACGGTCGATAAATATCTGGCCGCCGCGGAGCTTGTCTTATCGGGCAAGGCGGGCGCGGCGCCTGCCCCGCGAGCTCCGGGCGGCGGTCCCGGGTTCGCCGCTGCTCCGGCGTCCGAGACGGGCGCGACAGTCGTCTATCAGCGCCGGATGGTGCGCGCGCCTGACCGCCCTGGCGGCATGGGCGGAGCGCCGAACGGCGAGATGCGCGTCATGGCCTACGAGGACTGCCAGATTACCTATGACATGACGCATCTCATAAACTGATCCGCGCGAGCCAAGCGCCGAACTCGGGTCTAATAGATGACGACGAGGCCGCAAAATTTAAAGCACTAGGGGGGAGCCATGCCGGTCACGGTCAGGAAGGTTGCCGCAGGGCTGTTGGCGGCGGCGGCTGTGGGCGGCGCATGGACGGCGGCGCCCGCTCAAAACCGGGCCGACACCCCGACCAATCCCTTTGCCGGCGACCCTGCCGCGGCCGCGGCCGGCAGGACGGCCTTCAATGGCGTGTGCGCCGCATGCCACGGGCAGAACGGGGCGGGCTCCGAGCGGGCCCCCTCGCTCAACGGCTCGCTCAGCCACGGCAACGACGACTACGACATCTTCCAGGTGATCCATGACGGCGTGCCCGGCAGCCAGATGCCGTCCTTCGCCAGCCTGCCGCCAAACGACATCTGGAAGCTGGTCGCGTTCATCAAGACGTCGGGCCGCCAAGACGCGGCCGCGCCCGCAACTGCGGCCAGTTCGCGCCCGGGCGCGGCGAACACAGCCCCGATTGTTGGCGACGCCCAGGCGGGAGAGGCGCTGTTCTTCGGCAAGGGCGGATGCGCCGACTGCCACGAGATCAACGGACGGGGCTCGGTGGTCGGACCCGACCTTTCGGCCGAGGCCGGCGCCAGCAACCTGCGCCAGCACATCCTGCACCCGCTCGCCCAGGGGCGGGCGGGCGGCGGCTTCAACTCGGGCCCCGCGTTCCAGTTCGTCGATGTGACGCTTAAGGACGGGCGTCGGTTCAACGGCGTGGTCAAGGTGCATGACAGCGCGGTGCTAGACATCCAATCGCGCGATGGCGTCTATCACCTGTTCACCACCGACCAGGTCCGCTCGGTCACCTCGGTCGCCAACGGCGGCGCGCCCACGGACGTGGCCCAGCGCCTTGCCCCCAGCGAGATCGATGACATCGCCGCCTATCTCGGCCAGCAGCGTAAACGTGATTTCAGCCAGACGATCAAGGCCGAGCCGCCGAGCGTGCTGAGCTACGATCAGTTGGCCAAGTCCAGGACCGACCCCGCCGAATGGCTGACCTATTGGGGCGATTACGGCGGTCACCACTTCTCGGACCTGAGCCAGATCACGCCCGCGAACGTGGGCCGGTTACAGGCGCGCTGGATCGCCCACACCAGCGGCGAGCGGGCGTCAGAGTCGACGCCGATCGTGGTGGGCGGGGTGATGTACGTCACGGGCGAGCCGGGCGACGTCTTCGCTCTGGACGCCCGCACTGGCGCTCAACTGTGGAAGTTTCACCGCAACCAGGACAAGCGGAATCCCTATCAGATCAACCCGGCCAATCGCGGCGTGGCGGTGTTGGGCGGGCGAGTGTTTTTCAACACTCTGGACGACAACCTGATCGCGCTCGACGCGCGCACGGGCCGCGAACTGTGGGAAAAGTCCATCGCCAACACCTTGGACAGCTACACCATGACCGGCGCCCCGCTGGCGCTCGACAACATGATCGTGGTCGGCATGTCGGGCGGCGAAGGCGGCGTGGTCGGCTTCCTCGAGGCCTACGATCCGGCCACCGGCAAAAAGCTGTGGCGCTTCGACACCATTCCCACACCTGGCCAGCCGGGCGCGGAGACGTGGGCCGGCGACAGCTGGAAGACCGGCGGCGGCCCCACCTGGCTGACGGGCAGCTACGATCCGGAGCTTAACCTGATCTACTGGACCACCGGCAATCCCGCGCCCGACTTCAATCCCGAACAGCGCAAAGGCGACAATCTCTACACCGACTGCGTCATCGCCATCGATCCCAAGACGGGGAAGATGGTCTGGTATCACCAGTTCACGCCCAACGACGGGCACGACTGGGACTCCACCGAAGACGTTATCCTGGCCGACCAGATGATCGACGGCCACAGGCGCAAGCTTATGCTGCACGCCGACCGCAACGGTGTGTTCTATGTGCTCGACCGGACCAACGGAAAGTTCATCACGGCCAAGAACTTCGTCACCCAGACCTGGGAAGACGGCTTCGACGCCAACGGGCGGCCCAAGGTGCGCCCGGGATCGGCGCCAACGCCCCAGGGCGTGCGCGTGTTCCCCGCCGTGGGCGGCACCAACTTTCAAGCGCCGTCGTATGACCGCAGGTCCGAGGTCATGTTCCTGGCGTTCCAGGACGCCGAAGGGTTCCCCTCATCGGCGCCGGCCAAGTACGAGCCCGGCAAGCTTTTTTACGGGCGCGGCGACGCCGTTGCGACCCCGTCACGTCCGCCCATTCAAGGCGTCATGGCCTGGGACACGGTTCACCAAAAGCGCCTCTGGACCTTCCCGCTGCAGCGCGGTTCGCTATCGGCGGGCGTGCTCGGCGTGCGGGGCGGCGTGGTGTTCGCCGCGACCTCGGAGGGTTGGTTCTACGCTCTGGACGAGAAGTCCGGCAAAGCGCTCTGGCGCTTCAACACGGGCGGGGCCATCGCCTCGGCGCCGATCAGCTATGCCTTGGACGGACATCAATATATCGCTCTGTCGGCGGGAAGTTCGGTCATCAGTTTCGCCTTGCCCGACTCGCCCAGCCCCGGCGAGACGCACTGATCAACGGCCGGTCTCGGCCCATCGCGCTCTGGAAGGAATCGGCATGAACCGCGTGAAATGGCGTTCGATGAGGGTCGGCTTCGCATGCGCGGCCGCGTTGACCTCGACCTTGGCCCTAACTGGAAGCTCTCTGGCCGCCACGCATGCCTCCTCCCATGCCGCGAAGTCGGCTAAAGACCTGAAAATCTATTACATCGACGTGGAGGGCGGCGCCTCGACCCTGTACGTCACGCCTCAAGGCCACACCTTGCTGATCGATACCGGATGGCCCGCCGGCATGGGCGGCCCCAAGCTCGGCCCCAACGATCCCCAGCCCAAGCCCACGCCGAGCAGCGCCCAACGCATCGCCGCGCAGCTCAAGACGCTTGGCCTGAAGAAGATCGACTACCTTTTGATGAGCCACTACCACATCGACCACCTGGGCGGCGCGCTGGAGTTGATGAAGCTGGAGCCGATCGGGACCTTTATCGACCACGGCCCCAATCGTGAAATGCCCCGCCCCAACGCCACGCCGCAGCAGCTGGCCAACTCCACCCAGGCAAACTACGAGAAATATCTAGCCGCGATCGCCGACAAACCGCACATCGTCATGGCGCCGGGCCAGACCCTCAAAATCGACGACCTGAGCCTGACCGCCGTTAACGCCGACGGCAAGGTAATCGACCATCCGCTCGATCCCTCCGCCGGGCCGGGCGCGCAGTGCGACAAGGCCACATCCAACGACAACACGGGCGGTGAAGAGAACGTTCGCTCAGTCGGGGTTGTCATGACTTGGGGCAGGGCCCGGGTGATGGCCTTGGCCGATACGGTCTGGAACGTCGAAAACCGTCTTGTCTGTCCCACCAACCTGATCGGCAAGATCGATCTGATGTTGATCGACAATCACGGAACCAGCAACGCCAACAGCCCGACCCTGCTGAATTCGGTCGCGCCGAGCGTCGTCGTGTTCGACAACGGGCCGACCAAGGGGGCCGATGGCGCGGTGCTGCACGAAATCAACAACTCGCCAAGCGTGCGCGGCGTTTGGCAACTGCACTTCGCCACGCGCTCGCCCGAAGACAACACCGCGCCCGATCACATCGTCAATGTGCTGGGCGATGACCCGATCGATCCGCTCATCATCGATGTGAACAAGTCGGGGACCGTCACCGTGGTCAATCCGCGCAACGGCTATTCCCAGTCGTACAAGCAGGCAGACAAAGGGCCTGCGGCAAATGAGCCCTCGTCGACACATTAACGGGTGTCGCCCCCGGCGCCGGGCCGCGCGCCACACATCACTGGAAATTATCGACCGGCCGATTGGCCGTATCACGCATTGCGACAAGAAACCGCACCGTTAAAGAGGTGTGTTTCCCATCGCGGCCAACGGCGATTATCTTAACGTTAATCGTTTATTTTCAACATTATAAATGGCTTTCCACGAAATGACGTAATCCTTCAATTTATTTATTGAGCTCGGAATAGATACGCCATGGCCCAGCACGACAACATTCAGGATCGCCTTAATTTCATGGTCTTGGGTGAAGACGCCCAAGATCATCTAAGGGACGCCAAGCCTGTGTTGATGCGAGCGCTGCCGTCCGCGCTCGATAAATTCTACGACCAGGTTCAAGCTTTTCCTGAGACGCGGAAGCTCTTCTCCAGTGCGACCCACATCGCCGCCGCCAAGGACCGGCAGATCAAACACTGGGATCTGCTCTCCGATGGCCGCTTCAACCAGGACTATGTCGGCGCCGTCACCAAGGTGGGCGAGGTCCATGCCAGGATCGGATTGGAGCCGCGCTGGTATATCGGCGGCTACGCCTTGTTGCTGGAGGCTCTGATCGGGGCCGTGATCGAGGAACACTGGCCAAAGGGCGGCTTCGGCAGAAAGGGCCCCTCCGCCCAGCAGGTGGCGGCGGAACTCGGAGCCGTGAGCAAGGCGACCATGCTCGACATGGACTTCGCCATTTCAGTCTATCTCAACGCGCTGGAAGAGGCCCGGCAGGCGACCGAAGCGCGCGCCAAGGCCGTCAGCGACGCCGTGATGAAGGCGGTCGGCGAAGCGCTTGGCAAGCTGTCCCAAGGCGACCTGACTCACCAGATTGGCGACGACATGCCGGCCGATTACCGGCAGATGAGGGAAGACTTCAATTCAGCCATAGAGCAATTGGCGGCGGCCTTGGGACAAGTCCAGGAAAACGCCTCGGGCATCAGCGTGGGCGCCGACCAGATCGCGACGGCGGCGGAAGACCTCTCGCGCCGCACCGAGCATCAGGCCGCCAGTCTGGAAGAGACCGCCGCCGCACTCGATCAGATCACAGCCACCGTGACCAGAACCGCCGCGGGGGCCGCGCAGGCAAGTCAAACCGTCAACGCGACCAAGGCCGAAGCTGTTCGATCCGGCGAAGTGGTCAGCCAGGCGGTCTCGGCCATGGGCGAAATCGAACGGTCGTCCAACGAGATCAACCAGATCATCGGCGTGATCGACGAAATCGCGTTCCAAACCAATCTCCTGGCCTTGAACGCAGGGGTCGAGGCCGCCCGCGCGGGGGACGCGGGCCGGGGCTTTGCCGTCGTCGCCCAAGAGGTGCGCGCCTTGGCCCAACGATCGGCGGGCGCCGCGAAGGAGATCAAGACCCTGATTTCGGCGTCGTCGCGTCAAGTGTCGCAGGGCGTGACCCTTGTCGGCGAGACCGGTCGGGCGCTCAAGGATATCATGGTCAAGGTGTCGGAGATCGACGGACTGGTGGCCGAGATCGCGAACTCGGCTCAGCAGCAAGCCACGGCGCTTGCTGAAGTGAACACGGCCGTGAACCAAATGGATCAGGTCGTTCAGCAAAACGCCGCCATGGTTGAAGAGACCACGGCGGCGGCGCATTCGCTGAAATCCGCCACCGAAGAGCTCGCCGAACTGGTCGCGCACTTCCAGGTCAGCGCTGGCGGTCCCGGCCAACGGGGTCGCCCCGCGACCGCGGCGCCGATTGTACGGCACTCGGCCTCATCGACGTCCGCCCCGGCGAGCAGGGACGGCTCGCCCGTTCGGGCGCTGACCCGCAAGATCGCTTCCAGCTACGGCGGGGTGGCTCACAATACTGAAACCTGGGAAGAGTTTTAGGTCCTGCGCGGCCCAGCGGCAGCCCGCATGAGGGCGGCGGCGGGATCGGGAGAACAGGCGAAGCGCGTCAAGCTAGACCAGCAGCCCAGGACCCTCAAAGCCGCCCAGGCGACCTGGTGTTGAGCGATGTCAGCCGTCTCATGCTTGAGACTACGCCGCTGCCGCTGTGCTGATCTCACGCTCAACTGAAGCGGTTGGAATTCATCGGGCTCCTGAGCAGACCGGGCGGCCCCGCCGGAAGTGCAGGCAAGGACTGTCAGGTTCATCGAACGAGCCGCCGCCAGGTGCGTCAAAATAGATCAGGGCGATGTTCTACGCCAGAAGGCCAATTAAGGCCTTTGAAGTGAACTTATCCCAATCTCTGGTGCAATAACGCGGGGGAGCGGGCCTGTGAAAACAAGCTCTTTAGGGACGAAGCTTCTGGGCGTCGCGCTCGTCCTATGCCTGACCGCGACAGGACTGTGCGCCGCCACAGGATTTTGGGCGTTCAAGTCCAATTTCGTCCATGACCGCGCGATCGATCTCGATATGGCGGTGACCAACCGGGCGCAAGCCGAAAGCTCGGTGTTCGTTTTGGTGGAACGCCAAGCGGCGGCCGGCACTGCGATACTGAACCGTCCGCAGGGCGCCAGCGCCGCGATCGACCAGCAGTTCGAGCAGCGCTTTCCCGAACGCGTCGGCGCCGTGCGCTACGGCGGGCCGCGCCTGTTCACCGGCCAGACGCTGCCTGACGGAGACACGGTGTTCGGCATAGGCGCCCGAATCGCCGACGCCGACGCCCAGAGCGTGGCTGACCGCGCCCTGCTCCTGCGCGCCTTCGACGCGGTGCGCCTGATCGGCGAGAGCCGCCTCAATGGCCTGGACAATCTGGATTTCGACACCGTCGCGGGGACCGTCATCGCGTTCAATTCGGCCGCCTCGGATCAGTTCGAGGGCCTGAAGGCCTGGGATCCCCGAAAATCGCCGCCCACGATGGTGGTGCGGGCCGGTCCGCTCGCCAATCCGCAGCGGCGCACCCAATGCGCCCGGCTGGTCGCGCCGGTCACCGCCGACGGCAAAACCGTCGGCACGGCGATGACGCCTTACATGCGCAGCTGCACAACGCCCGCCTATGTCGGCGGCCGCTACGTCGGAGTTTGGCACACCACGATCGACATGCAGGCCCTGCTGCCGGACACCGCCGGCAAACGAGAAGGCGACGCCGAGGACTTCCTGCTCGACGCGAAAGGCGAACTCGTTGCGGTCTCGGGCCGGAAAATGGCCAGCCTGCCCACGGCGGCGCTGGCCAAGCGCTACAAGGCCACGTTCGGCTTGGCGCAGTTGGCCAAGGCATTCGCCCGAACGCCGGCCGGGCATGGGGTGACCGAAAGCCCCGATCACCGGTGGATCATCGGCTTCGCCGCTCTGGATGGCGCGCCATGGTATCTGGTCACCGCCGTGCCGAAGGCGCGGATCGAGGCGGCGGCGGCCGGCCCGGCGCTGCTCATCGTCGGCGTGGGCGCGCTGGCCCTGCTGACCACCAGCCTCCTGATCTTCGTCTATGCGCGCCGGGAAATCGTCGATCCGCTATGCCGGCTGGCCGCGCACAGCGCCCGCGCGCGTTCGGCGGACGGCGCCGCCGCCGCGGACGGCCTGGCGCTGGAGCATCGGACCGATGAAATCGGCGAATTGGCGCGCCGTCTGGCCGAAGAACGGGCCCTGGCCGACAGCGCTTTGCAATCTTTGGAAGAGCGCGTCGCGGAACGAACCGCGGAACTCGAGCGGGCCAACCGGGCCAAGTCCACCTTCCTGGCCAATATGAGCCACGAGTTGCGCACGCCGCTCAACGGCGTGGTCGCCCTTTCGGACATCCTGGCCAACCGCCTGATCAATCCGGAGAACCGCGTCATGGCCGAATTGGTCGTGTCGTCCGCTCGGCTCCTTGAACAGGTCCTGACTGACATCCTGGACGTGTCCAAGATCGAGGCTGGCCAGATGACCCTGTGCGTTGAGCCCTTCGATCTGGAGCCGACGGTGGAGCGCATCGCCGCGCTGCACAAGGCGGCGGCCCAGGCCAAGGCCAGCCGGGTCGAGCTGACCTGGTCGGTGGATGAAGACGCGAAAGGCCGCTATCTGGGCGACCAGGTGCGCATCACTCAGATTCTCTCAAACCTGCTGAGCAACGCTGTGAAATTCACGGCCGAGGGCGAGGTGGCGCTGACGGTGGAGGCGGCCCCTGGCGGACTGCGCATGACGGTGCGCGACAGCGGCGTGGGCTTCAGTCAGGAGATAGCCGAGCGCCTGTTCCGTCGCTTCGAGCAGGCGGACGCTTCGACCACCCGCCAATACGGCGGCACGGGACTGGGTCTTTCGATCTGCGCCTCGCTTTGCGAGCTGATGGGCGGATCGATCCACGCGTCTTCAGCCCCGGGCGAAGGTGCGACCTTTGTCGTCGAGCTGCCGCTCGCGCGGGCCGAGGCCGGCGCCGAGGCGCGCGCGACGGACGCGGCCGGCGCCCTCGCGAACCTCGAAGGCCTGCGTGTGCTGCAAGCCGAGGATCATCCGACCAACCAGAAGGTGGTGGCTCTCAGTCTGGAGCCCTTCGGCGTGGACCTGACCACGGTGGAAAATGGGGCCCTGGCGGTCGAGGCGGCGGCGCAACACCCCTTCGACGTGATCCTGATGGACCTGCATATGCCGGTGATGGATGGACTGGCCGCGATCGGCCATATCCGCGCGCACGAAGCCAGGACGGGCGCGCCGCGCACCCCGATCGTGGCCCTGACCGCCGACGCCTTGACCGAGCAGGTCAAGGCCGCCCTTGGCGCCGGCGCCGACATGCACCTGGCCAAACCGATCCGGCCGAAAGACCTGATCATGGCCATCGTTGGGCTGAGGGCGGCCCATGCGATGATCGAGCTGCGCAGTCGCCCTTGAGCCGTGGCTTACGTCAGCCCCAGATCAGGGCCGAGCGGCCATTGCGCCGACGGCGCAGCCACAACTGCACGTACATCACCACCCCCGAGACCGACAGATAGACCAGGGCCAAGGCGCCGACGGTGTCGAGCCAGCGGCCAGGCATGCCGAAGAAATCGCCCCGATGCAGCCGCTTAAGCCGCTGGTGCCATTCCCAGCCCGACGGAAAGCCGAGGAAGGGATAGCCCGGCTCGCTCATTGACATGGGCTGGCCCGTCTTGGCGTTGAAGACGCGCTGGGTGGCGTCGCGATCCGCCGCCACGACCACGCCTTGGGGATAGCCCACGAAATAGCGCAGACGCAGCACCTTGATGGCGACATCGGGCTCAGCCTTGGCGAAAGCGGCCAAGGTCGTCTGAGTCATCGCCGGCAGTTCAGCGTCGTTGATCGGCGAGGACAAATCCCCCTTGAATCCACTCGGGGCGCCCGGGGTGGGTCGATGGACCTGCGAGCCGACGTAGGCGCCCACGTTGTCGAGCGCCAGCAAAAAGCCCGTCGCCACGATCCAGACCACGAACACGCTGGCGAGCACCGCCGACCAGCGGTGCAGGTCGCGCCACAGTCCCCCGGCGCGCCACAGGGGCGAGGGCCGATCCATGGCCGTGCGCGCCTTGAGCAACCGGAAGTACTGCAGCAACCCCGTGACGATCATGGTCGCGAACAGCATGCCCGCCAGCGCATCCAACGCTGTCCCCTGCTGACCCAGATAATTGAACCGATGCAGGTGTTTGATCTGCGACCGCACTGAACTGTCCAGGTCGTCGGGGACCGGAGGCGGCAGATCGGCGGCCGGCAGCGGCGCGCCGGAGGTGAGGTCGAATATCATCTGCCGCGGCCCCATCTGCACGTGGGCGGCAGGCCGTCCCTCGGCCATGCGCAACTCCACGAGCCGCAGGTCGGCGCCCGGAGCGGAGGCGCGGCCCAGGGCGGCGGCGCGCTCTAATCCATCGGCGAGGTCCAGGCTCCGCGGCAGAGCCGGTGCGGTGTAGTCGGGCGCGGACACCACCGCGTAGTTGGGCGGCCCGGTGACATGCTGGCGGATCATCAGCATGTCCGGATCGGTCTCGGGCGCATGCGTCAGCAACGCGCGCATATCGGCCAGCTGAATGCCGGCGCCCGTCAGAGCGATATAGAGCAGCAGCACCGAGCCGAGAAACGCGGTGAGCCTATGGATGTACATCATTCGCCGGCCGCCCTTCCGCCAAGTTGTCCCGGTTCGCGCGGGCTTGGCCCACCGTCCGATGAACGCATCAATCGACCACCGCCAGTCTGCCGTCCTTGACCGCGTAACGCTTCTGGTTGTTCGGACCGATCAGGCTCGTCGCCACGTTGCCGGCAAAGGGCCACGGACGGGCCACGGGGCTTTTTATCTGGACATAGTTCGTCGCGTCGTTCGGGTCGCCCTGGCCGACGTAATGCGGCAGGTAGGGGAAGGGATAGACCGGACGCGTGGCGACTAGGTCGGGCTCTTTCGCCGGGATCGGCCGTATGCCGGGGACCATCTTGGGCGGTCCGTTCATGCCGCCGCCCCCGCCCTGCCCTTGCGGCGCGGGTTTGCGCTTGCCGGTGAGGAGCTTCGCCGGCTTCACGCCGTGCTCGACCCACGCCATCAGGGGCGTGAGCACGTCGAAACGGTCATACCCGTCCCCGCCCTGGCAATGGCCCATGCCCGGGATCAGGAAAAGCCGCAGAAAGGCGTCGGTCTGGGCCGAGCCCATATATGTCTGCACGCCCCGATAATAGGCGATGGACACTTCGGGCGTGACCGCGGTGTCGGACCAGCCGTGCCATACCAGCAACTTGCCGCCGTGCGCGGCGAAGGGCTTAAGATTGGTGTTGAGGCCGTTGTAGAGCGGGGCCAGCTGCGCCATTCGATCGAAGTTGGCTTGGGTGAAGGCGAACTTGGAAACGTCGCCGTCGGCCGGGCTCACCTCCGGCAGGATCACGTTCGCGATGGAGGTGGACGTGAAGTCCATACCAGGCCCGGCTGGGGCGGCGCTGGCAGGCAGATGCCAGTAGGCCTCGCCGCCGCGCTCGGCCGGGAAGGTGAACAGATGGCCTGCGCCGTCGCCAGCCCCGTCGTACAGCTTCTGCAGGACCGTCGCCTCCTCCGGCGTCAGGCACTTGGCGGTGTCGCTGGCGGACGGCGGGCAGAGCAGGCTGGCGGCCTCAAAGCGGCAGGCGCGCGGGTCCTGCAGCAATCCATCCTTCACCCCGGAGAGCGTGTCGCATTCCGCGAGGACCGCATCGTGGATCAATTGGCCCTTGGCGGCGAGCAGGATCGGCGCGCCGTCCGCGCGCTTGTTGGCGTCGGCGCTCCACGCGCCGTAGAAGGAGTTCTGCGTCTGGAACATGGCGGCCGGATCGCCGGCGGAAACGCCATCGAAGTCCTGCGGGTAGCGCTGGGCCTCGATCAGGGCCTCGCGACCGCCGTCCGAACACCCCATGAAATAGGCGTATCGCTGTGGCCGGCCATAAAGGGCGCGGATCAGCGCCTTGGACGCCAGGGCCGTCAGGTGATTGGCGCGATAGGCGAAGTCGATCCGCTTTTGCGGGTCGGCTCCGAAGGCGCCGTCGCCCCCGTCATGACCCAGGTTGTCCGTGGAAACCACCAGTTCGCCGTTCAGAGCCGGAAGGCAGGTTCCGGCATTGTCCACACCGGTCGAGACATTCCCGCACAGCCCGCCGCAGCCCTCCTGCAGCAAACGCTGGGTCCAGTGCTCCATGGGCAGATCGACCTCGAAGCGGATCGCAGGAGCGATCTGGCCGGTCACCACGCAGTAGGAGCCTTTGTCCGTCGTCTTGAGCGCGGCTTGTTGAAGGCTGACGCCGACGCCCACGGCGCCCGAGATGTCGGTCTTACCGAGTGCGTCGCAACTGATCGCGGGCTTGACCACAGCCAGGGCGTCGCCCGGCCGCGCTTTCGCCTGCGCGAGATCGCCCATCGGCAGCATGCCCAAGACCACCAACAGCGCCGCCATGATGACGCGCCAAGACCGGACGCCTGTTTCGCTCACGTTCATCTCCCAAGTTCAGTCGCGTCCCATGGATCATTGACCCACATCACACGGCCACGCTCGATCCCTGGTTACTCGAACGGCTGGTCGCCGCATATCCCTCACGTGCGGGCCCGAAGCGGTCAGGCGGCTCCGGGACGCCCGTTTCAGGCTGCTGACTGGCCTGGCTTGGCCATACCGCGCAGTTGCTTCAGCATGGCCGCGCGGCTGAATGGACGCACCCCGGCCGGCGCCGCGAGGTGGGGCCAGATCGTCGGACAGGACATGAAGTCCGCGCCCACATCCAGCGCGGTCGCCAGGATGTCCGGATCGGTCACGCCCAGAATTCGCAGACGCAGGTGATGATCTTTGACCTGGCGCGCGAGCTTGCGGATCTTGGCCATCAGGCGCTGGCGCCCAGCATGCTGGCGCCAGTCCAACGCCAGGGCCACGCTGGTAAGACCCATGTCCTTGAACCCCGCGAGGTTCCACTTTCGCGCGTCGACCTCGATGGTCACACGATTGATGAAGGGACGGATCTGCTGAACCCATTCGGTCTGTGTCGCCACTGGCGTGCCGGGCTCCACATCCGATATCTGCGCCATGAGATAGGCCCGTAACGCTTCAGGCGTCTCGGCGAGGCTGTTCATGTAGACGCGTCGGCGCGCCGGACGGCTCATCGTCGAGGCGTGCACGGTGAAGCCGACCAGGCATTTCCTGTTCGACTCGATCGAGGCCTTGAGGCCCCCTACAGCCGCGGCGAGAATCTGAAGATCAAGGTCCAGAACATCGGTGTCCTCCGGCTTGGCCGCGGTCACATAACCGAACGGATTGTGCGGACCATCGAGCGGCCGGAAGGCCAGCCAATAGCTGGTCATCATCTCCTGGGCCGGAGACCAGATCGGGGCGAAGGTGAACTCTGGCGCGATCCCCCGGGCCTCGGCCACGGCTCGCGCTTGCGGCGCGGCGCCTTCGGCCCCAGCCCTGGGCCCAGGATTTGTCTCGCCGATCAGGCGCCATAACAGGTCGGACGAGATGGCCCCCTCATCCATCTGGACCCGCACAACGGCCGGCGCCCCCTCCACGCCGATATAGAACTCGTTCATCGCCTTCTGCAGGCTGGCGCGCCGCGCTTCCACTTGAGCGACATCCATGAAGATGACGATGAAGCCGTCTTCCGCCGGGATCAGCAAATCGTCAGCGGCGAGGCGATGGCGCAGGAAGGTCTCGGCGCTCTGTTGGACCCAATCGGCGATACGCCGCCATTTGTCCCCCGCCTTGGCTTTGATGTCTCCCAAACCGACGAACCGGATCTGGTTGGCCTCGATGGCGCGCCCAGACCGCATGGCGTCTCGCAAGATCTCCAGCAGGGTCGCGGTTTCGGCTTTGTCTATGATCATCATTCAATCCCGCGGCGGTCCGGCGCTACAGACCGGCCGGGCGATGCTCGCAGCCCCCGGGCGGCAATCGATTTCCCCTCCACCTAAAGGCGGATCGCGCGGCGCAAGGTCACGTCCTTAAGTGCTGAAACGGCCACGAAAGGTCGATCGTTTGATGAGCGCCACATTTGAACGCCCCGTCCACCGGCCCTCCATGCTCGCGAAGCCAATCGACGACACCCGCACCTGTCTCCGGGCTTCAGAATAGATGGGACGATCTTAATGACTCACCAACAATGAGCAACGCTCGCCCTCGGCTTCGTCGCTTTGGCGATATCACGATCAACAATAATATATTTGATTATGTTTTATTATACGCCATTCTTGTTACATAATCTGAAAATACATATAGTATGATTTCATTACCGCCAAGACCATTGCGCAGCCGAATATCCTTCGCCATCCGGCGCTTGAATGACTTGAACGCCTCAGCGAAGCGACCGGACGCTTGTCGCACCCACGGCGCCGGCCGGACCCCACCATGCTGGCCCCGATCCAGCCCGTTGGCGCTTTGCCTGAAGACAAAGGATCTCGCCTTCGTTGCGCAAATCGGCGGGATACCGCAGCTAGGCGGGTGCGAGATTTCATGAACGACGTCCACTCCCCCATCGCCGCCCCGAACGGCTTAGCGCCGGCGCGGCTGCGCCTGGTGATGGCGCTAGTCACCGGCGCCCTATTCATGGAAATCCTCGACGGGACCATCGTCACCACAGCCTTGCCGTCGATGGCGCGCGCCTTCGGCGGTTCTGTCCTGGGCATGAACGTAGGCGTCAGCGCCTATCTGTTCGCGTTGGGAGTCTTTATTCCGGTCAGCGGATGGATCGCCGACCGCTTTGGCGCACGGAAAATCTTCACCTCCGCGCTCCTGGCGTTCACCCTGGCGTCCGCGTTGTGCGGCCTTACGCGAACCCTGACGGACTTCGTCGTTCTGCGCGCGATCCAGGGCGGCGCCGGCGCGATGATGGTGCCGGTTGGACGTCTGATCGTCATGCGTTTCACGCCCAAGGATCGCTTGATGGCGGCGCTGACCTCGCTCACCTGGCCGGCCTTGATCGCCCCGGTCCTTGGGCCTCCGCTTGGCGGATTCATCACCGAACATCTGGGCTGGCGCTGGATTTTCTACCTCAACGCGCCGCTGGGCGTGTGCGCGCTGGTGGCGGCCCTGGCCCTGGTTCCGGACGCCTACGGAGAGACGCGGCGACCGTTCGACTGGCCGGGATTTGTGCTGTGCGGCGTTGGCACCCTGACAATCCTGATCGCCCTGGAGACGGCCGAGGCGCGCGCGAACGTCTCGGCCCTGGCCTATTTCGTCGGCGGCCTAGCGGTCCTCGCCGTCGCGGTGCGCCATTTGTGGCGCGCGAAGGCGCCCCTGATGAGTCTTGCCGCCTACGCGATCCCGACCTTCCGCGCCTCGTTGCGCGGCGGCTCGTGCGTGCGCATGGCGATCGGAGCCGCGCCGTTTCTGCTGCCGTTGATGTTCCAGGCCGGGTTCGGATTCGACCCCTTCCATGCCGGGCTGCTGCTCCTGTCCCTGTTCGCGGGCAATCTCGGCATGAAGACCGTGACCACGCCGATACTTCGCCGGTTTGGCTATCGCCCGGTGCTGATCGCCAACGGCGTGCTGTCCGCCGCGAGCCTGGCCGCGTGCGCCCTTATCGACCGCGGGACGCCCCTGCTCGCGACGGTGGCGATCCTGTTTGCCGGCGGGATGACCCGCTCGCTCCAGTTCACCACCCTTTCGACATTGGCCTTCGCCGACGTGCCGCGCCCGCACCTCAGCGACGCCAACGGACTGTTCGCCACGGTCAATCAGATCGGCGGCGCGGCGGGGATCGCGCTCGCGGCGCTCGCGGTGCGCGGCGCGGGGGTCGCGTCAAGAACGGCCGGCGTGACCGACGCCAGCGTCCCCTACAGGCTCGCTTTCCTGATCCTTGCCCTGGTCGCGCTGGTGGGCGTCGCCGACACGGCAAAGCTGCCCGCCGGCGCGGGCAACGCCTTCGTCAAGGGCTAAGCGTCCCCGACGCGGTGCGCAAGCCGGCGTCCGAACAGCAAAACGCCGCCTTGCGGACCGGCGCGGCGGATGCCGGCCAGTCCCCAAGACGGCGCTGAAACCGCCCGGCTAGGACTAGTACCTCATGCTAACCCGGACGCCGAAGGTGCGCGGGTCGGACACGCGCACGCCGTATCCGTCAGCCGTTTCGGGCGGACCGTTGTCCGGGCTTGGCGCATTCAGGATCTGCACCTTGTCTTCCAGATTCCGGACGAAAGCGTCGATGCTGTATTTGCCGTTGCCGGTCGTATAGCTGACATCCATATCCGACCGAGTGAACGCGGGCTGGAAGAACTGGTGCGGGGGCACCGAGTAGACGCCCGAGAACGGATTGCCGTTGCCGCCCGTGTTGCTCTCGAAATAGCCGCTGCTGTAGCGCGTGCCGACGCGGGCGCTGATCTTGGCCCCGTCGTTTAGTGTCCAGCGGTGCTCATAAGAGACGGTACCCGAATATTTGGGCAGGTTGTCCAGGCTCTTGCCCGCCCAGTTGACCTGGTTGGAATAGATGAAACCGACCTTGGCGCCGTTCTCGAAATAGCCCTCTTCGAAGCTGGCGGCGAAGTTGAGCGTGTCGTTGGGCGTGAAGTTCCACTTCAGATCGTTTTCCCAGCCGAACAGCTTGGCCGGCGCGATTGTCGTGTAGATCAGGACCACCGGAGCGCCGCCCGTAAAGTTAGGCGTGAAGAAGGTGGCGCCCGTCAGCTGATATTGGCTGTAGTCGTAGTAGTACAGATCGGTGCTGAACTGCAGGTTCGACATCGGCCGGCCCTTGTAGCCGATTTCGTAGGCGGTGTTGTATTCCGGGCCATAGGGCACGGTTCCGCCCTTTGGGTTCTGCGGATTGAGGTCATTGAACCCGCCGGCTTTGTAGCCCGTGGCGACATAGCCATAGACCATCTGGCCCGGGGTCAACTGATAGTCGGCCGCGATACGCCACGTCAGCTTGCTGGCCGCTTCGGAGCCGTTGTCGTTCAGGACGCTTCCGCCCAGGACGCATTCACCGTTGACCGGGCCGCAAGGACCGCCTTGAGCGTTGAAGAACGGAGGACCGCCCGCCGCGACCGTGGCGTGGCGATACATGTCGTCGGAGGTGTAGCGCAAGCCGCCGGTCAGCTTGAGCTGGTCGGTCACGTGATAGTCGGCTTGGCCGAACACGCTCTTGGTTTCGTGCAGGTCTGGACCGACAATGTCCGGGTTGGGATTGCCGCTGCACGACGGGGCCAAGGACGGCGAGCAGGACACCAGCGACTGCCAGTTCTGGTCGTCTTCGTTGTTGAGCTCGCGGAAGTAGCTGCCGCCGATCAACCACTCGAAACGGCCGGGCTCGGCGTTCGACAGGCGCAGTTCGTGCGAGTCCGTGGTGACGGACGAGTGATAGACCGACCAGTTGTAGGTGGGCGTGCTGCCCTGCGCGTTCGGATCGGTCGACGAGGGGTTGTTGTTTTCGTCCCCCATGAAATGCAGACGGGCGCCGTCATACACCACGTGAACTGGCCCGAAGGTGTAGTTCAGTTCGGCGTTGAAGTTGACGAAGTCGTCGCTCATCAACCCGGCATAGGGGTTGTAGAAGATGTTGAACCGGCCGGACGAAGAGCCCAGAACGCGGTCGTAGATGGCGCTGGTTTGATTGCCCGTGCCGCCCACATGGCCGAAGGTGCCCGTGACCTGCAGGCTGCCGTTCGGGTCGAACTTCCAAAGGGCCGTGATGCGGCCCGACATGTTGTTTTCGTCATCCTGCTTAGGCTCGGTCGCGATGGTGGGCTGGCCGAGGATCGGGGTCAGGAAGCCGTCGCGATAATTGAAGTTGGCCGCCGCCCGCACCGCGAAATTGTCGGTGATCGGAATGTTGACCATCGCGTCGCCGCGGCGGGTGTTGTAGTTGCCGATCTCGAAGTCGCCGCTGGCGTCAAAGGCGTCCTTCGGCTTGGCCGTGATGATGTTGACGGCGCCGGCGGTGCTGCTTGTGCCGTACAGGGTGCCTTGCGGGCCGCGCAGAACTTCCACGCGTTCCGTATCAAAGAAGCCCAGCGCCATTTCCTGCGGACGGCCGATCGGAATGCCGTCGACGGTGAAGACGATATCCTGCGTGCCCTTGCTGGTCGTATCGGTCGTAGTCACGCCGCGGATGCTGATGCTGGGTCCGTGGCTCTGGTTGGCCACAACGACGCCGGGCGCCAGTTCGTCGAGGTTGGCGACGCTGACCACGCCTTGCTGTTGCAACTGGCTGCCGGAAAAGACGCTGAGGGCGATCGGCGTTTTGGACGCCGTCGTCTCGGTCTTCTGCGCCGTCACGACCACTTCCTGGATCGTAGCGGTCCCGGGCGCCTGGACGGCGTCTGCGGCCATCGCCTCGCCAGCTCCCATGAACCCCAGCGCCGCGACGCTGCTAGCCGACATAAGCATTTTTGAGAATTTCATCAAAATCCTCCCCTCTTCTGGATTTACAGTCCATGCGCCGCCCACGGCGGCCACGCGTCCCACTCGCAAGGGCGAACCAAGCTCAGCCAAGGCGGCGAGGTTGGCGATGCGCGGCTTGCGGACTCTCGACCATCTAGGTGAGGGATTCCGCCGGCCATGCGCAGCCCTACTGGTAGTATAGGTATACCACCATTGCCGCGCAACACGATTTACGGAAGCCGCGCTTCAGGCGGATTTTATTACTGATTTTCGAGCCATGTAAGAGCGCAGAAAGCAATATCTGCGTTCACCGAACAGCGTCCGATTTCGATGTTCTGGCAATTGCCCAAAAATTGTCGCAATATTTCTTTTATGTAATATGATTACTAATTGTACCGTACTGGTAAACTTGTCGGCACATGACGTAACAAGACTCATTCAAGAAATTCCAGGCCGCGCTATATTAATTGCAGTTATACCCAACGCGTGATGCGGCGTGGCGTGGCGCCTTGTCCGGCGGATCATTGGTTTTATAATAATACCAGTCTTGGCGGGATCCACCTCGGTGGATCTGGCTCGGGCGTTCACTGAGACCCGCGCTCGACACCCTCTGGCGCGGGCGACTGCCCCGCGGCGTTTCAGCGGGGCTTTTTTTGCGCGGTTGACCTAAACACGTCCGGCGAGGGGTCGTCCGCCAGTTAGTCAAAGGACCAGAGAGCTTGACACGGCCTAGGGCGTGCCTTCCGCGGTCCGGGGCATATCCGCCATTTCCACCAAGGTGGTCTTCCGTACCTGTTCTAGGTGCTGCTGCATGGCGGCCTTGGCGCTTTCGGGGTTGTGTGCGCTGAGGGCGGCAAGGATCTCGCGATGCTCCGCCACACTTTGGGCGATCGCGCCGGGCCGTTGCAGCGCCGCGCGGCGGAACTCCAGCGCATAGTCGTAGAAGTCCGCGGCGACATCGACCAACAGCTTGTTGCGGCAGGCCCCGTAGAGCGTGTCGTGGAATTCGCGGTCGGAAATCTGAAAACCGATGGGGTCTTCGAGCATGCCTTCCTGATCGCCGAGCAGGCTCTCCAGGCGCGCAAGCTCGGCGCCGCCGATGCGCTGCGCGGCCAAGGCGATGACCTGCGTCTCGACCAGCTCGCGCGCCTCGGCGACCTCGCCGAACGAGCGATCGCGCAGCCGGCCCAGGGCGCCGACGGTCTCGTAGAACGGTGCTGGGCCCGGGCCCAGCACACGCGTGCGAGAGCCTTGGTGGATTTCGATCATCCGTCGTTCCTGCAGCACGCGGATCGCGGCGCGCACGGTCACGCGGGATACGCCCAGCGTCGCGGCGAGGTCTCGCTCGGACGGCAGTTCGTCGCCGGCCTGCAACAGGCCGGAATGGATCATGTAGGCGAGTTTATCGCTGATCTGATCCTTGACTGTCTGCTTTTGGATGCGCCCGCCGCCGCGGTCGCCTGGAAGACGGGGGATCAGATTCATGGCGGTGCGGGCTCGCGAAAGACGCCTCTGACCGCAATCCGACGGTCGTGGCGAGCGCGACCGTACAACGCCAGGGCCGCAACGCCAATTCGCCTGGATGCCGCTATCGGCCCCAGCGCAGGACCATTGGATCCAGCCTGCGCGCAGTCTCGATCAGGCCCCGGCGCGTCTCGGGCGACAGGGGCGGCAGGGGGTGGCGCGGCGCCTCGCAGGCGATCACGCCGCCCTCCTTCATCAGGGCCTTGGCGGCGAGCAGGCCGGCCTGACGGTTCTCGTAATTGATGAGGGGCAGCCAGCGCTGGTAGTAGGCCGCGGCCTCGTCGCGCCGCCCGTCGACATAGGCGTCAACGATCAGCCGCATTCCGTCGGGATAGGCCCCGCCGGTCATGGCCCCGGTCGCGCCGGCATCCAGATCGGCCAGGAGGGTTATCCCCTCTTCCCCATCCCACGGCCCCTCGATAGCCCCGCCGCCCAGCCGAATAAGCTCGCGCAGCTTGGAGGCCGTGCCCGCCGTCTCGATCTTGAAATAGGCCACCTGTTCAAGCTCGCGCGCCATACGCGCCAGGAAAGGCGCGGACAGCATGACGCCGCTCACCGGCGCGTCCTGGATCATGATGGGGATGTCGATCGCATCCGACAGCGCGGCATAGAATTCGTAAATCTTCGCCTCGGACACACGGATCGTGGCGCCGTGATAGGGCGGCATGACCATGACCATGGCCGCGCCCATCGCCTGGGCCCGGCGTGATCGCTCCACACAGACGGCGGTGGCGGGATGGGTCGTGGTCACGATCACCGGCACGCGCCCTGCGACATGCTCCAGAATGCAGGCCGTCAGCTGATCGCGTTCCTCGTCGCAGAGCAGGAACTGCTCGGAGAAATTCGCCAGGATGCAGACGCCGTTGGAGCCGGCGTCGATCATGAAGTCGATGCAGCGCTTCTGGCTTTCCAGGTCCAGCGCACCGGCCTCGTCGAAGGTGGTGGGGGCTACGGGGAAAACGCCCCTGAAGCGTCCGGCGCGGCTGAGAGACATGGTCTAGCCGAGGATGCTGAATTGATCGAGGTCGTCGGGCTTGAGGCTGAGGCCCAACCCTGGCTTGGCGTCGTCCAGTTGCAGGAAGCCGCCCTCGGCGACCGGCTCGCCGTCGAAGATGTAGTAGAACAGCTCGTTACCCACCTCGACGTCGTTGACCGGGAAGTACTCGCTCATCGGGCAGTTCAGACTGCTCATGGTCAGGTGGTAGTTGTGCATCTGGCCGGCGTGCGGGATCACCGGCACACTGAAGGCTTCGCACAGGGCGTTGATCTTGTGCGCCATGGTGATGCCGCCCACGCGGTTGGTGTCGTACTGCACCACGCTGACCGCGCGCTGCTCCAGCAGTTGTTGAAAACCGTAGAGGCCGAACTCGTGCTCTCCGCCGGAGATCGGGATGCTGGTCAGGCGGCTGAGCTCGGCATAGCCGTTGATGTCGTCGGCGATCACCGGCTCCTCGAGCCAGCGCGGCTGATAGCGCTCGAGCTTGGGCAGCATGCGCTTGGCGTACTCGAGGTTCCAGCCCATGTAGCACTCGAGCATTAGGTCGTTGTCGTAGCCGATCACCTCGCGGACGGCCTCGACGGACCTGAGGTTCTCGGCGACGCCCTCGGCGCCGTGCGCGGGGCCATAGCCGAAGCGCATCTTGAAGGCGCGAAACCCCTGGTCGAGGAAGATCTGGGCCTCGCGCTGCATCTCCGCCAGGTCGGTGCGGTACAGCTTGCTGTAGTAGCAGGGGATCTTTTCCTTGGTCCGTCCGCCCAGGAGCTTGAACACCGGCTTGCCGACGCTCTTGCCCAGAATGTCCCAAATGGCGATGTCGACGGCGGAGATCGCCGCCATGCCTACGCCCTTGCGGCCCCAGGCGTGCGTCGCCCGATACATCCTCTGGTTCAGGTATTCGTAGTCCCACGGGTCCTGACCGACCACCAGGGGCGTCAGGTACTCGTCGATGATGGCCTTGGCGATGCGCGGAGCCAGGGCGACGTTGCCCAGCCCGACAATGCCGTCGTCCGTCTCGACCTCGACCACAGTCCAGCTGTGGAACCGGAACCGGTTCATCGTGTCGGCGTCGCTGGCGCTCTGCCCGGCTCGCTTGTCGTACACCAGGTCCATGGCGTTGGAGCAGAAGTTGCCCTGCGGCGGGGTCGTGGCGCCCCTCCAATCGAACACCCTCGCCCGGACCGATTTGATCTTCATGCCGTCAACCTTTGACCGATCGCCGTGGGGGCCCTTGCCTGATCGGAGGCGAGCGGGCTTCCGGTCATGGCGGCGGAGCGTTCCGCCGGCACGAGCACTGGTATTACGGCAAGACCAGTCCGCCAAGCCCCTTTTTCCAACCCAGGCCGCCGCCTGTTCTCGTCCACGTCAGTCCGAGGCGGCCGCGCGGGCTTCGCGCAGGATCACCTCGATCACACTGGCCATGGCGGGGGTAGACTCGCGGCTGGATCGCAAGATCAGGCCATAGTTGGGCAGGCTACCGCTGATCGGCGCCGGGACGGGCGCCAGGGCGCCAATGTCGGCGAAGTATCGCCCCACCACATCGGGCACCACCGCCACCATGTCGGTCTCGCCCAGCAGCGAGACCGTGGTCAGGATCGACGAGGTCTCGATCATGGCCACAGGCTTGACGCCGCCCCATTCGTGGAAGGTTTTCTCGATCACTTGACGCATCGGGCTGGGGCTGGCCTGCAGAATCCACGGGAAATCGGCCAAGTCGCGCCGTTCGGCCGGCGGGCTCGCGCAGGCGGGATGGTTCGGCCGCGCCACGAGCATCAGATGCTCGTTGTGAAGAGGTTGGAAGCTAAGATGCTCGGACTCCCAGTCGGTGGGAATGCGGCCGATCACAAGGTCCAGCAGCCCATCGTTGAGCGCCCGCACCAGGATGTCGCTGGTGTCCACCTGGACCGACAGCTGCAGCCGAGGATGGCTGGCGCTCAGCGAGACGATAGCCGGCGTCAGGAACCCCGCCGCCGCCGCCATGATCGCGCCGATCCGCACGCGCCCCACGTTGCCGTTCTCCATCGCCGCCAGGTCGGAGCGGAGTGCGCGCAAGTCCTCTAGCGAGGTCTTGGCGTAGCGCGTGAACGCCGCGCCATAGGGGGTGGGCTCCAGGCCGCGCGGATGGCGCACGAACAGCGGCGTTCCCACCATGTCCTCCAGCTCCTGCAAGGCCTTGGTGGCCGCGGGCTGTGTGATGCCGATCATTTCCGACGCCGCTCGCAGCGACCCTTTTTCCGCCAACGCCTGCAGCAGTTGAACGTGGCGCATGCGCAACCGATTGCGGAAGATCGAGAGCGGAGGAACCATATAACCTATAACTAAAACATATACCAATAATCAAATCATGGGCTATCACGTCATACCGGATATTGGCAAGACGGAGGGCGGAATGGGCGCCGGCGCACCTCAGGTTGTCGCGCCGCCTACGGGCCTCAATTCGGCAGGAGGAATGCCATGCGGATGATGCACACCATGCTGAGGGTGGGCGATCTGGATCGCTCCATCGCGTTCTACACCGGCGCGATGGGTATGCGCTTGCTATGGAAGCGCGAATTCCCGGACGGCAAGTTCACCATCGCCTTCGTCGGCTACGACGATATGGAGTCAGGAACAGTGCTCGAGCTGACCTATAACTGGGGCGTCGACAGCTACGATCTGGGCACGGGTTTCGGCCACTTCGCGGTCGGCGTCGAGGACGTCTACAAGGCTTGCGCCAAGATCCAGGCGGCTGGCGGCAATGTGATCCGCCCGGCGGGGCCGATGAAGAACGGCGACCGGGCAATTGCCTTCATCCAGGATCCCGACGGCTACAAGGTCGAGCTGGTCGAAGACAGCCCGCTCGAACGGGAATATTACGTCCGCTCGACCGTCGAGGCCTGAACCGGGCCCACCAGCATACGGATTTGGCCGCGAGTCGCGGTCACGAACGGTGCGCAGGCCAGCCGCTCACACGGACGGGATGACAAGTATCGCCGCCGGTCCAAAGCCGCAGCGGCGCCAGGGAAGGCGTTGAGCATCATGACTAGCGGCACGGCTGCGCGGCCAGTATCGCCCCCGGGCATAATCAATGCGCGCTTCGTCTCGATCTTCATGATCAACATGTTCAGTCAGTACGCCGTGTACTCGATGAACACGCTGACAGGGCCGTTCGCCGGCGCGCTTGGGGCCGCCCCGACGCTGATCGGCGTGGTGTCGAGCCTGTTCGCCCTCACGGCTATGATGCTCAAGCTGGTCTCATCGCCCACCATTGACGCGGTCAAGCGCAAGTGGGTGCTGTTGCTGGCGCTGGGCCTTCTGGCGGCGGCCTGCGGCCTCTATGCCTGCGCCCACAGCATCACCGTGCTGGTGATCTCGCGCCTGCTGGCGGGCGCCTCCATGGGCTTCCTGACGCCGGTGTGCTTCGTGATCGCCGCCGACGCCATCCCCAAGGAGCGGATGAGCACCGGGATGGGCTATTACACCCTGGGCACGGTGGCGGTGCAGGCCTTCGCCCCGGTGATCGGCCTGAAACTTTCGGGCATGTTCGGCTACAACGCCGCTTTCGCGGTGGTGACGGCCGTCGTGCTGGCGACGACCGCCTACGCCGCCATCGCCCGCTTCGACACCACGACCCCGCCCCGCCCCTTCAGCGTGCGGCTGGACAGTATTTTCTCCAGCGCGGTGCTGGCGCCAGCGTTCGTCCTGTTGGTCGAGGCCATGGTCTGGTGCCAGGTCAACGCCTTCCTCATCCTGTTTGGCGCCACGCGCGGGGTTAAGGCCGAGCAGATGGGCCTGTATTTCACCGTCCTGGCGGTGGTCCTGGTCGGCAGCCGCCCGCTCATCGGCCACCTGGCCGACCGTTTCGGATCAAGCCGCATCCTGCAACTGTGCATGGGCTTCCTGGCCGCATCCTTCCTGACGATTAGCGTCGCCCACGCCTTGCCGATGTTCCTGGTGGGCGCCGCGCTGGCGGCCTTCGGTTATGCCGGCTGCCAGCCGACGTTGATGGCGGTGTGCCTACGCCGCGTGCCGCACGACCGGCGCGGGGCCGCCAGTTGCACCGCCTATATGGGCCAGGACATTGGGAACCTGTTCGGCGGCGCCCTCGGCGGCGCGCTGGCTCAGGGCCTCGGCTACGCGGCGATGTGGCGGCTGATGCTGGTGCCTCTGGCGGGCGCCTCACTGGTGATCATCCGTTATCGCCGACAGTTCGACTCCACGGAGGTCGCGGGCGCGACCCCGGCAACCTCCTGACCTGAACGCCCCATCCGACTTAAGACGCCCCACAACAGGATCGAGACATGAGCAAATACGACGACCATTGCGTGGAGATGCTGCTGCGCGAAGACAACCCGCGTCGCCCCGGGCGCGCCGGCACCTACATCTTCGGCCAGGAATTCAAGGGCCAGGACTATTTCGAGGCCACGCCCATCCTGACCGAGATCATGCCGATCACCGGCAACTACATGATGATGAGCGGCTTTCCGGCGGAAGTGCAAAAGCGCATCTACACCATGCGCGACGGGCACAAGGGCGGGCCCTATCCAAAGTACAACATGAACGCCGACAAGCTGATGATCTTTTCAGGGTCGGATCCGGACAACATGAAGGACCTGGGCGCGCACGTGGAGTTTCATCTGGGCGAAGGCGGCAACGAGTCGATCTTCCACTTCGACGAACCGCGCGCGGTGTTCGTGCCCAAGGGCGTTCGCCACGGGCCGATCTACATCACCCAGTTCCGGCGCATGCTGACCATGTTCTGCGTCTTTACCCAGCCGTCCAAGGAGGCGGCCGACATCGTTCAGGCGTGGGACTACGTGGGCGACGACGCCAAGATCCACGAAGTGATCGGCGACGACATGTCCGAGTACAAGAAGTTCTTCGCGGAGAACCCCAAGTGAGCCGCCCGCCGAAAGCCGACTTGTCGGCCAACTGCGTCGAGATGTTCCTCAAGGATCCCAAGCCGCCCGAACCGGGCAAGGCCGCCGTGTGGATGTACGGCCAGGATCATTTTCCGGCGGCCGAGCACTGGATCGAGACTTGGATGGTCACCGGCGATCACGTGATGATGCCGGGCACGCCCGCCGGCGCAGAGAAGATCATACACGTGGGTCCGGACGGCCACCGCGGCGGGCCCTATCCCAAGTTCCACCACAACGCCGACAATCTCATGATCTTCACCGGCACGGACCCTGCCAATCCGCGTGACCTCGGCGCCCATGTGGAGTTCCACCTGGGCGAGGGCGATCAGGCGCAGGTGTTTCACTTCGACGCGCCGCGCTGCATCGTCATTCCGCGCGGCGTGCGCCACTTTCCCATGATCGTGACGGGATGGCGTCGGCCGTTCGTGATCACCGACATCCTCACCGCGCCCACACGGACAGCGGCGGGCACCGAAACAGACTTCTCCTACGAAACGCCGGCCTGATCCGGGCCGCGTCGCGCCGTCGGTCACCACCGACGGCGCGCCGGGCGTCTCAGTGCGTCTTCTCCACCAGGACGAAACCGTCGCCCTTGCCGTTCTGGCCGAAATAGAACGGCCCAATGCGCACGCCCGGCCGGTCCAGCACCGGCAGCACGCCGGCATCGAACTTGGTCTTGTCCATCGGCTGGAGGCTCAGGGCGTAGTGAACGCCGGGCGCGTGATCGACCCGGCAATAGATGTGCAGGTTGATGTTCGACTCATGGCCGGGCTGCACGGCCAGCAACTGCACGCCGTCCAAACTCGACGGGCCGCATTGGTCGTTGATGAAGGCCTCCGCGGCCGCGAGCGGCGGACCGGCGGGATCGATGAATTCGTGAAGGATCCAGCCGCCCTTGGCCGGCTCGGCGGCCTGCGCCGCGCTCGATACGACCAGGAGCGCCGCTGTCCCCGCACCGAGCAATAGCCGCCCCCGGCAAGCCCGCGGTTTATCGTTTTGCCGGTCGATCATGATATCGCCTCCTCCTAATGGCCGCCCATGAAAGCCGAGCCGTTTCAATCGTCAAGGCCAGGCCTCCAGCAAAAGCAGCCGGCGGGAAGAGCCCTTGCGCTGACGTCGTTTGCCGCTCCTATTGGGCGGTACGCTCAGGGGAACATGCATGGACACCCGTTCGAAACAGCTGGCGGCGTCATCGCGGCGATCGGCAATCGCGGGCGGCCTCAGCCTGGCCCTCGCGCCTGCCCTGGCGGCGGCGCAGGCGCTTGAAGAGATCATCGACATCCACCCGCATATCATCTCGGCCGACGTGACGCGTTATCCACCCCATCCGTTCGGCGGCGTGCCGTCGGATTTCGCCAAACAGCGTCCCCTGCCCTTCGAAGAACTCGTGGCGCAGATGAACGCCGCCGGCGTGGCCAAGGCGGCCATAGTCCAGGTATCGACCTTCTACGGTGTGGACGACAGCTATCTGGCCGATTGCGTGGCGAGCGACCCCCACCGCTTCGCGGGGGTGTGTTCGATCGACACCTTCGCGCCCGATGCGGTCAAGACGCTCGCTGGCTGGCGCAAGTGCGGCCTGGCGGGGCTTCGCATCTTCACCGGCGGGGGAACTCAACCGGCTATGCTCGCCGATCCGCGCGCTTTTCCGGTGTGGGAGTATGTGGAGCAAGAGGGCGTGCCCGTGTGCGTCGATACCCATCTGTCGGGCCTGGATAACCTGGCGGTTCTGCTGAGGCGTTACCCCAAAGCGGTGGTCGTGCTTGACCACGCCGCCGATCCCGCTCTGGACGAGGGGCCGCCCTATCGCCAGGCCCAGGCCCTGTTCGACCTGGCGGCCTATCCCAATCTGAACCTCAAGGTCACGTCTCGCACGATCCTGCAGTCCCGCGCGGGCAAATCGACGCCCGAGGCCTTCTTCAGCCGCCTGGTCGCGGCCTACGGCGCCCGGCGTATGGCCTTCGGCTCCAACATTCCCGCTACACCCGGCCCCCTGTCCGCGGTGGTCGCCGATGCTCGCGGAGCCTTGTCGTTCCTGTCCGCCGCCGACCGCGCCCTGATCTTCGCCGGTACAGCGAAGCGGATTTATCCGGCGTTGGCTTAGCGACAGGGCGCCGCGCCGTGTCCTATCGATCGGGGGCGGGCGTCGCACTCGCGCCGTCAGGCGCTTGCCCATTTGACACGCCGTCGATCGGCGCCCCACGCCGCGCATAGGTCTCGCGCCAGGCATGCGCCAGATCGTAGGCGCTCGACGGCGAGACCGTGGTCTTGGCCGCGCTCTCCAGCGTGTCCTTGAACCTGAGAATGTCGGGGGTCTCGAAGCGCATGGCCGACAGATAGGTCGGCGCCGCCGCCCCACCGCCGGAGGCGGACGCCGTGGACACGCGCACAGCGGCGGTCACCTGCACCACGCCGGGGACTTGGGTCAATTCCGGGCCGTGATGCTCGCGAAACCAGGCGGTGTATTCGGCGGAGCGTCCCGGCGAGGCCTCCGCGAACACCAGTTGCAGATACTGGTCGCCAGGCTCGGGCGCCGGATGCGACCACACGCCCGTCTCGCGGTAGCCAAGGAGGCGCACGCTCGCCGGATCCACGGCGGGGCCCATGGCGAGCGCGCCGCCGCGCTCCTGCTGGCCAAGCGCTTGAACCCAGGCCGCGAAATCGGCGGTATGGACCGAGACGACCCCCAGAAACGCCGGCAGCGGCTGGGCGCCCCCGCGCAGACGGATCGCCGCGCGGCGGAAATCCTCCACGCGGGTAACCTCCGACAGCCTGGCCAGTTGTCGCAGATAGGTCGACCATCCGATGTCGAACTCAGCTTCGCGCCCCCCGGCCGCGTCGCACAGGATCAGCAGCAGGTAATCGTCGCCTGCCGATCGCGCCAGAGCGAGGGTCGGCCACAGCGCGCCGAGGGCTACACAAACCGACCGGCGCCCGATCGACAAAACCTCGGTCCTTCCCATAGTCGCCACCCGAACCCCATTGGGCGACCATCCTAGCCGGTCTCAGATCTTTTCCTACCGATCGGCAGGCGCGGTTCTTCGGCCCGCCCCCGATCCGAAGATGTCAGTGCAGAACAACGGAATGCGCGCCGCCGGCCTCGTGCGGCCGGAACAAGCGTCCGCGCTCGGCCACGAGCACCGCCGCCAGGGCGAGCAGTCCGCAGATCAGGTAGCCCGCCTCCACGGGCGCAACCGTGCCGTTGAAGCGCTGGCCGACTGCAAAGCCTATCAATGTGGCGCCGACCATCGAAACGAACCCCTGGAAGGCCGAAGCCACGCCCGCCAGATGCCCCATCGGCTCCATGGCCATGGCCAGGAAATTGCCGGCCGTCAGACCGAAGCAGAACATGTTCAGCGCCTGGAAGGCGACGAACACCGCCAAGGTCTCGTGGCCGGACCGGGCGATGGACAGGTGCACGGCCGCCGAGGCGATGAACGCCAGGAGCGCCGCGTGCGACAACCGCCGCATGCCCAACCGCATGACCAATCGGGCGTTCACCAGCGACGCGACGGCGATGAAGCTGGCGCAGATGGCGAACACCATCGCGAAGCGGTCGCCCGCGCCGAGGGCCTCGGCCACCACCTGCTGAGCCGAATTGATGAAGCCGAGCAATCCCCCGAACAGCAGGGTTTGGGCGACGGTGTAGGCGAGCGCGGTCCGGTTGCGCATGGCCGTCGCGAAGGAGCCGGCGATGCGCCGGGACTGAATGGGCAACCGGTCCTGCGAATGCAAGGTCTCGGGCAGGCGCAGCACCGCCCACATCATTGTGGATGCCGCCAAGGCGGCCAACATGCCGAACAGCCAGGGCCAGGACGACAGCACCAGCACCAGCTGCCCCAGGCTGGGCGCCGCGACCGGCGCAGCCATGAACACCATCGAGGTCAGCGACATCACCCGCGCCATGGCCCGGCCTTCGAAGCGGTCGCGAATGATCGACAGAGGGATCGACCGCGTGGCCGCCGCGCCGGCGCCCTGCAACACGCGCGCGGCCAGCAGCACGTTGAAGTTGGGCGACAGAGCCGCCAGCAGGCTGAAGGCGATGTACAGGCACAGCCCCGCGAGCAACACCAGGCGACGACCGAACCGGTCGCTGAGCGGCCCGTAGATCAATTGGAAGCCGCCAAGGCCCAGAAGGTAGGTCGTGATGATGAGTTGACGGCGGTTCTCGTCGGCTACGGCGAGCGAGCGCCCGATCGCCGGCAGGTTGGGCAGCATCGAGTCGATGCCTAGCGCGCCCAGCGCCATCAGCGCGGCCATCAGCACGACGAATTCGGCGAAGCCCATGTCGCGGGAGGGCCGCTGCGAGGCGAGGACGGTCGTCATGAGCAGCGCGTTCCACCACATCGAAGCCGCTGCGTCGAGCGTTTCGCCGAGGCGCGCCTTCCTCTGGGATCAGGCCAGGATGTCGAGCAGAGCGCCCATCATCTCGTCAGCCGTTTTCAACACGGCCGCGTTGGCGGTGAAGCTGGCCTTGGCGTCGATCGTCAGCACGGCGGCCTGGGCCAGATCGCCGTTCGGCGAGGCGATGGCGCCGGCGGCCTGGTCGAACCGGCTTAGCGCGGCGGTCATGCCCGAGGTTGCGGTCGAAATGGCGTCCATGAGCGCAGATTAGACAGGCGCGATGAAGCGGCCCTCAACGATCGTGGTGAACCGGCCGGTGAGGGTATTCGGCCCCGTCAGGCCGGAAGCTCCTCGATCGCATCGACCCGGTCCGCATAGAACGCCAGGTGGTCCTTGATTTGCGACACGCTGTCGTGCGGCTTCTCATAGGTCCAGATCGCGTCGATGGACCGGGCGCCGCCCGCCGGGATGCTGAAGTAGGACGCCTCGCCCTTGTAGGGGCAGTAGGTATGGGTCGATGAGCGGGCCAGCGCCGTCATGTCGGCGTCTTCGCGCGGAATATACTGCACCGCGCGATAGCTGGATTCCTGCAGGGTCAGGGCCCGGGTCGTGTCGGCAATCGTCCGCCCCCCGAGCTTGACCACGACGCGGCGCGGATTGACGACGACCGTGATCGGATGATCGGGGCCGGGAATCTTGATCGCGCGGTCAGGCATGAGGGCGGCTCCAAAGGGATTGGCCTTCATCAGGTAGGCACGCCCGGACGCCGCCTCAAGGCGCCGCGGCTCTCAAGGCGTCTAGGACGCCGCCGGCGCGGGGCGGGAGGCGCAGGCTTTTCGCTTGAGCCACGCGACCTGGCGGAAGAACTGCGCCTTGGGCTGGGCCGGACAGCCCAGCACCGCCGTGCGAGCCTCGACGTCGGCCATGACGCCCGACTTCGCGCCGATCCTGGCGTGAGCGCCGACACGCAGATGGCCGGCGATCGCCGCTTGGCCGCCGACCTGGACGAAGTCCTCCAGCACCGCCGATCCTGCGATGCCGACCTGCGCCACGAGTACGCAGCATCGCCCGATCTTCACGTTGTGACCGATGTGGACCAGGTTATCGATCCGGCAGCCGGCGCCGATCACGGTGTCGCCCAGGGAGCCGCGGTCGATCGTGCAGTTGGCGCCGATCTCAACGTCCTGCTCGATGATCACCCGCCCCAGATGCGGAACCGTGCGCAGGCCGTTTGGCCCGGCGGCCAGTCCAAATCCGTCTTGGCCGGTGCGCACGCCCGCGTGCAGGCATGAGCCGGCGCCGATGAGGGTGTGAGTGATGGTGCAGCTCGCGCCGATCCGGCAGTCAGGCCCAACGATCACGCCGGCGCTCAGGGTTGCGTGGGCGCCGATGCGGCAGCGTGGACCGATGCTGACTCCCTCGCCGATATAGACGAAGGGCCCGATTTCCGCCGTGTCGTCGACCTCGGCCCCTTCGGCGACGAACGCTGTCGGGTGACGACCGCTGCGAAGCGGCGGCGAGGGGTGAAACAGGCGCACGACCTCTGACCATGCTTCGGTGACCGAAGCAGCGACGATCGGCGTCGCCCCCGCCGGCACACGATCAGCCATCTCGGCCTGCACGATCACCGCGCCGGCCGCCGTGGCGTCCAGCAGGCGGCCATAGCGCGCGCCATCGAGAAAGCTCACGTCGGTGGGGCCGGCGGACTGCAGCGGCGCGACGCTGGTGATCAGCGTATCGGACTCCGGACATCGGCCCTGTGCTGCGGCGGCCACTTGCGACACCGTGAACGGGCCGCAGCGACGGTAGAACCGCGTGTCGGCCAATTCGTTGTCGGCAACGGGTCGCCCATCCGCTGCGGCTGGCTTGGGCGTCAGACCAGACTCAACCTCACAGGCCGCCTCCCCGCTTCATTGGACGAGAACTCGATGAGCCGCCCATGGCGCGGCCGCTACTCTATCGTTCGATGTCCAGAGGATCCGGGGATCGTGGCTTGGCCATAGGAGCACGCCGACGCCAATTCACAAAGGAAAACACCCAAATGGGGCGGCGTCGCGCTGTCGCAGGCGGGCGGCCGGCAACCTCACCCTCGACAATTGGGCCAGCTTCTTCGGCGACGGCCGCTTGGGTGGCGGCGCCGGGCCGCTCAACAGAACCTGAACCCGCCTATTTCAACTCGTCGCCCTGGCCCACCCAACTGTAGCGCACGTCGAAGCGGGGATCGTGGTCCCAGCGAAGGACCGCACCGCCGCGGCCTTGCTCGTCCCGGTGCAGCGTGACCTCGGTCTTTTGCCAAGGCAGAAACGCCAGCCGGTTCGTCCACGCGCCGGTCTTGGCGTCATACACCTCGATCACGCGCCGGGACGCGGTGTTGTTGTAGATCGTCACCTTGACCGTAGGCTCAGCCGCGGCGCTCAGCGGCATGTTGGGCGCCATCTTGTCGCCGCCGGCGGGCAAGGGCGTCGGGCCGCCCTCGAAGCACCCAGATGTCTGGCACGCGCGCCAACCGAAGCCGTCCCATTGGGCCTCGCCGGGCGGCGCATTCGCATTGGCCTCGAACGCCAGTTCCTGGGCGGACCGCGGCCAGACGACGCCGACCCCGTGCGCGGCGGAGCCGAAGGCGGCGCGGGTCTGGCGGGCCCCTATGGCCATGCTTTCGCCGAAAGCGTGCGCGCCCTGAGCCAGACCGCCGGTGATCGGATTGCCGATGGTGTCGACGAACCAATTGGCGTGCGCCAGCGACGGCCACGCCAGAACCATGCCCAAGGCCAGGACGCGTGCCCTCATTTTGAACCCTCGTTCAAATCGCCGGCGCAATCGAGAGGGCAGGATAGGCGTGGTTGGCGGCGGCTTCCACCCACTAGGTCGTGAGCGGTTGAAAAAGGAAGGGCGACGCGGCCCGGCAAGCCGTCAGGCCGCCGCGCCGGCCTTGCGGTTAGCCACGAGATCCACGATCCGCGCGCAGGCTGCGCGGGTGGCTTCGCTGAGGTCGGCGACAAGGTCTGACGTCGCGGCGAGGTCGCCCCGGTTACAGGCGATCTCGATCAGGCTGCTCACGTGTTGAACGCGGCGCGCCCCGACATTGCCGGACGATCCTTTGATGTCGTGGGCTTCCATCGCGGCGGCGACCAAGTTTTTGTCGGCCAGCAACGCTTCGAGCTGATCGACGCGGCCGGGCGCGGCTTTCAGGTAGGCGTGCACCACGGCCTCGAACTTCGCCGCCGGTAGGAGTTTGGACAGCGCCGAGTACTGCTCGATGTCAAAATCGACCTCGGCGGGGCGCCCACGGATCGGGTTCGCGCCGGAAACGGCGCCGTCGGGCTCGAGGTATCGGGCGATCACCCGGAGGAAGGCTTCCGGATTGATCGGCTTGTCGACGAAGTCGTCCATGCCCGCCTCGCGGCAGGCGTCGCGATCCCGCGCCATTGCGTTGGCGGTCATGGAAACAATCGGCGTACGCGACGCTGGCTCGCCCAGGGCGCGAATGGCGCGCGTGGCCTCAAGCCCATCCATCACCGGCATCTGCACGTCCATCAGGATCAGGTCGAACGGTCGAGCGCGCACGGCGGCCAGCGCTTCAGCGCCGTTGCGAGCGCATTCCACCGTGTAGCCCGCTTCTTCCAGCAGAGTCACAGCCAGCAGGGCGTTGATCTCGTTGTCTTCCGCCAACAGGATTGAGTGAGCCCGATGGTCGGGGCCAACGCCAATCCGCGTCTTGGCGCGCGCGGGCTCCGGGGCGACCCCGGGCTCCGCGGGCCCGTCGCCGCACAGCTTGCCCAGGCATTCGATCAGGGCGGCGTGCCGCACAGGCTTGGTCAGCATCGCGTCCAGCCGCACTTGAGCCGCGCGCGCCGGATCGAGCGGCATGCCCATGGACGAGGCCAGCACCAGCCGCGGTTGGCGCCAATCGGTGCGCGCCCGCACCAATTGGGCGACCATGTCCCCAGCCAGGTCCGGCATCATGTGGTCCAGCAGGACGATATCGTAGGGCCGGCCTTCCTGCTCGGCCTGAGCGATCGCCGCCAACCCTGCCCCGCCGCCTGAGGCCTCAGCCAGGATGGCGCCCTCGGCCTGGAGCTGCCGGACGAAGATGTTACGGTTAACCTCGATGTCGTCGATCACGAGGATACGCACGCCGGTCAGCGCACGCACAGGTCGTTCGACGATGGTCGCCGACTGGCTTTGCGGCAGATCGATCTCGAACCAGAAGCACGATCCGCCGGCCGGTGAACCGTCCACGCCGATCCGCCCCTTCATCAGCGCCACCAATTCGCGACAGATCGACAACCCCAGTCCCGTGCCGCCGAAACGGCGGGTGATCGATCCGTCCGCTTGATGGAACTTCTCGAACAGTCGCCCTCTGGCTTGGGGGTCGATGCCTATGCCGGTATCCTGCACCGAGATGTGCAATCGCGTCAGGCCGCTGTCCAAGAGCTGGGACCGCGCTTCGACCGACACGAAGCCCCGTTCGGTGAATTTGACCGCGTTGGACACCAGATTGAGCAGGATCTGGCGCAGGCGCGTGGGATCGCCGCGAAAAATCCGGCGGGCTCCCTCATCGACATAAGCCGCGACGTCGAGCGACTTTTCGACCGCGCGGGGCGAGATCAACTCCACCACGTCCTCGACCACAGTTTCCAGGGAGAAATCCATCTCCTCCAAGTCGACCTTGCCGGCCTCCATCTTGGAGATGTCGAGGATGTCGTTGATGATGCCCAGCAGGCAGTCGGCCGAAACACGCACCGCCTCGGCGAACTTGTGCTGGTCGGGCGTCAAGGGCGTGCGCAGCAGCAAGGCGTTCATGCCGATGATCCCGTTCATCGGCGTGCGCACCTCGTGGCTCATGTTGGCGAGAAACTGGCTCTTGGCCAGGTTGGCCGCCTCGGCTTCCTCCTTGGCCCGCGCGAGCGCCACCTCACGCGCACGCAACTCCTGGCTGACCAGAAACAGGCGCATCTGGTCCTCGACCACGCGCGCAAGATCGGCCAGGGTCTGCTTTTCGTCCTGGGTCAGGCGGCGGGATTCCCGCGTAAACAGCGCCAGCGCCCCCACGGTCAATCCCGGCGTCGGCGCCAGAGGCCGGCCGGCGAAGTGCCTATATTGCCGCTTGCCCACGTGCCAGGCCGGGATTTGCGTAAGATCCTCGATCTCCACGAACTGGCCCATTTCCACGGGCCTCGTCGACGAGGCGTGTTCTTTCGGCAGCGTGCTGACCGAGGAACCATCTGTCGACAGGATGTTGGCGTTGAATTGATCCACGAGGACGATCGAGACCGCATTCCCCCGCAACAGCTTATTCGCGATGATGCAAATGCGATTCAATTCTTCTTTCTTTGCATCGTAAAGAAAATCGAACCTACGAACTTCCGCGATACGGTCTTCCTCTGAATATGTCGCGTGAAGCACGCCGTTACCCTCCCCGTTTTTCTCATTGAGGGGGTATCGCGCTTAATAATTCTCTAAAAGTTGCAAGCCCGACCGAGGTCGCGCGGGCCCACCGCGCGGCTTCGGCCGCGCATCTCCAGGCGGCTTTCGCTTTAGCCGGTCGAGGCGGCCAGGCTCTGCGTGCGCCTCGTCAGTCCTGGCATGCGGGGCTGGCGCAGGCGTAGATGCGCACCCAATCGACATACATGCTGTAGGCGGCGTCGTTGGTGGACGATTTGTCGTCAGACTTCACCGCCAGATCCAGGATCGGATGGATCGGCAGGCGCATATAGTCCGCCCGTCCGGTGATCGGATAGGTCATCTGCACGCGGCCATCGAGGTAAACCGTCCAAGCCGTCGGCGTGTACTTAAGGCCCCACACGTGCCAGGCGCCATCGAACACGGGGACCGGGGTCTGCTTGCTGGCCTGCTGGTGGGTGGGAACGTCGTTATCCGGCGTCTTGGCCGGCCAGGCGTGAATGCTCACCTGGTTCAGCCCGTGCGACGAACGGGACCAGCTTTCGAGGATGTCCACCTCGGTGCCGTCGATGGATTGATGGGGCGCCCAACTGGTCACGAACCAGAAGGCGGGCCAGAAATCCACGCCGGGAAGGGGCGGCGGCGGCAGCTTGATGCGCGCTTCGAAGTAGCCGTACTTTTGGCTGAAGCCCTCGCCAGACGGATCGCGCGTGCGGACCGCGCCAGTGGTCCACACGCCGTTGTGACGCACCGCCGTCAAGGCCAGGACGCCGTCGTTGACTGAAACGTTATCGCCGTAGGGCTTGGAGCATTGCGACAGGGCCACGCCCAGGGTGGCCCCGTCTTGGATGTACCAGCGGTGTTGACCGGCCGGCTTCCACGGGTAGCAGACGATGTCAGACTGATCGAACTCGTCGTCGAAGGTCAGCCTGTAGTTCGCCAGGTCGGGCGCCACGGCGCCGGTGGGATTGATGGGCTCGCCCGCCCGGCTGTCGTCCCAGGCGCCGCCGCCGGGGGGCGGCAGGGCGAACGCCGGACCGGTGAGGGTAAGGGTCGCGGCCACCACGATGGCGGTTCGTATGGCAGTCATCATCCGCTCCTGTAGGCCCCTCAGCGCCGTGAGTTTACCCCGATGGCGACCGAGCGGCCATGAGGTTCAATCCCTGGTGACGCTTGAGGTTCAATCCCTGGCCGCTTGCCGCGCGGACCCAGGCGCGGGAGGCCACGCGGCGTGCACAATCGCGCCGTATCAAGGGGTCGTGACGGACGCTCGCGGCAGATGCAAGGACAGGAGCACCAGCTTTCCGTCCACCCGCGTGATCGGATAGGCGGTGTTGGGGGCCATGACGATGATGTCGCCGGCCTTCAGCTCCATCAAAGTCCCGCCCGTGCTGGAGGCGGCCACCAGATCGTCGCCGTCCCGGTGCGGGTTGACCAGGCGGCCGCCCACGTCCATCGCGCCCGCGCCCTGCAGAACGAAGAAGATTTCGCCCTCCTTGGTGTGGGTGCGCACCCCGGGCACGACAGCGGCGTGATATTCCAGATTGAGCGGCGGCGACGGCGCCTGCATCAAATGAATCAGATCCTTGGCCTTGGACTGAGCGGCGACGCTCGCGGCCAGGCGAGCGGTCGTCCCGGGGATGTCCTTGACCACCAGCGGGGCTGAGCCCGTCTCGGCGGGGCTGGGGACCAGCGGCCCGAGCGCCAGAAACACCGGCGCGCCCTTGCCGGGGACAAAGGCATAGGAGGGTCCGGCAGGGATCAGGGCGGCGTCTCCAGCCGACAAGACGACATCCTGCGGTGCGCCGCCCTTGGCGGAGATGACCCGGACCGTGGCCTCGCCGCGGATCGGCAGCCACAACTGGCGCGTCTGCGATTGGCCCGCCTGGCCGGCCAGGCGCGCGGGGCATGCGATCTGCAGGCTATAGGCGCCGCTTTGCAGCAGGACCGGAGATAGCGCGCCGTCAGCCGACCGCTTGGCGCCGCACACCGCCTTGATCCGCGCCGCGACGTCGGCGGCCGCTATGAACCTGGCGCTGTCAGCCGGCGAGGTTTGCGGGAAATCGCCGCCCGTCGGCTGGGCGCCGGCCGGGCCGGTCATCGACACGGTCGCGACGGCGGCCAGCATGGGGCCGAGGGCGGCCCGTCGGCCGAAATTCGTCTTCGTGGCCACCGCGTTCCTCCGCTCTAGCCCCTTGGGCTTATCAATTGTCTGTGCCGGCGAAAAGTCACTGAAACGCTTGAACGCCGACGCTGGCCGGATTAACGCGTTGAGGTCGGCAGGCGAGCCTAGGAACGTTCCTATCCGCCGGCCAGGGCTCAAAAAAGGATAGCGCATGACCAAGAGCCTCGCCCGCATGGCCGCCGCACTCAGTCTGGGCCTCGGCGTCGCGGCCCCGCTCGCCCACGCGCAAACAGGCGGCGACCTGTCGGGCTTTGTCGGCCGCTGGCAGATCGATCCGGCCCTGACCCGGATGGGCCGCGGCAACATCACCCGTTCGCCGACCTTCAGCTTCGTGTTCAAGCCCAAGCCGGCGGGTCTGCAGATAAACGTCTACGCTCAGTATCCGCAGGCTGCTCCGGACCGGGTTTCGGACATCATTCCCGACCAGAAGCCGCATGTGTGCGACAATCCCACGGCGTGCCAGACGGTCGGCGGCGTGCCTAGCGAGCAGACCTACACTTACTTCGAAATGGACTCGCACAATCTGTTTCGGATCTTCTACACCAAGGGCAAGGTGACCGAATATACCAACTACATGCTGTCTTCGGACGGCCAGATTTTCACGATGATCACTTGGGCGCCCGAAGCGCCGCAGAACCAAAATATCCAGGTGTTTCACCGCCAACCGTAGTCGAGGCCGGGCTCAAGGCGCTGGCGGATTTGCGGGCGCCGCCCTGGCCTGTATCGCGCGCGCCCGGGCCTCTATCTCGGAATTCAACTCGGCCCCGAACAGCACCACCATCAGCGAGAGCCATAGCCAGGTAAGGAAGCCGATGACGGCCCCAAGCGAACCATAGGTTCGGTCGTAGTGGCCGATATTGCCGACGTACCAGGAAAACAGCGCCGACATCGCCATCCATCCCGCCGCGCCGGTCACCCCGCCCGGCGCGGTCCAGCGCCAGGCAGGACGCGGACGACACGGGGCGTAGCGATACATGGCCGAGAGCGCCGCGGCGGCGATGACGAAGCCGCCCGCCCACAGCAGCGCCATTCCGAGCGGCGCGAGGTTCAGGGCGCACAGCGCGTTCGAGATCGTGACCGCCGCCCAGGCCATGATCGCGGCCCAGGCGATCGTCGCGGCCGCGGCGGCGACCGATATGGCGTTCAACGCGAGAAAGCCGCGCGTCTCGTGCGCCTCGTAGGCGACGTTAAGCCCGTCGAACAACGCGCGCACCCCGGCGCTCGCGCTCCAGATCGATAGCGACACACTGATGAAGAACGCCAGTCCCAGGCTGGCGTGATCGGCCCCAGCCAGCCGCGTCAGTTCCGCCCCGACCAGGGCGATGGCTTCGGCGGGCATCACACCCGACAGAGCCGCTGTCAAACGACGCACGTCCTCCACGTCGGTGACCAGGCCATATAGCGAGACGAAGGCGCTCAGCGCCGGTACGAAGGCGAGGACCAGGAAGAACGATACGGCCGCGGCGACAGTGGGAATCCGGTCGGTGTTGAACGCCAGCGCGGCGTGCTTGAGCAAGGACGGCCATGGACGGATGGGTCGTGCGGCGACAGGGGGATTAGGCGTCGGGATCGGGGGGCGGCGGATGCTGAGATGATCCGCCAGGGAAAGGCCCAAGCCAACCGCCATGCCCACGCCGAACGCCCCAAGCCAAGAGCGTAAGCGGGCCAGGACGGTCTCACGCGGTTTTACTTCGGATGGCGCCAACCCAGCCTCCGCCAGCCAGACTCAGTCTCGCTGGCATAACGAGCGGCGCCGGCATTGGCTGCGCGGCCCTGGGCGGCTTAATCCCAGAGCCGATCAGGCGTTCAGCACGCTCTCGATCCGACCTTTGAGCGCCTCCGGCTTGTCGGCCGGCGCGAAGCGCTGCGCCACCTGACCGCTGCGGTCGATGAGGAACTTGGTGAAGTTCCACTTGATCGCGCCCAGCCCGAGCAGACCCGGCTTTTCCTGCTTGAGAAACACATAGAGCGGGTCGGCGCCCGGACCGTTGACGTCGATCTTGGCGAACAGCGGAAAGGTCACGTCGTAGGTCAGGCTGCAGAAGTTGGCGATCTCCTCGGCGTCGCCGGGCTCCTGGGCGCCGAACTGGTTGCAGGGAAAACCAAGCACCTGGAAACCCTGTCCCACGTATTCCCGCTGCAGCGCCTCAAGTCCCTCGTACTGGGGCGTAAACCCGCATTTGGACGCCACATTGACGATCAGCAGCGCCTGGCCCTTGAACTCGGACAGTGGCCGGGGCGCGCCGGACGGATCGGCGGGAGCGAAGTCGTAGACGGTGGTCATGGACGTATCCTCTTGTCGCCAGGGCGCCGCGCCTAGAAATCGACGTCGAGCGCCTCGAGTTCCTCGGGTTCTTCAAGCGCCGCTGCGATCCATTCGGCCATCGGCGGCCATTGGTCGATGGTGGCGCAGTAGGCTTGGCTCGGCGCGGACAACTCGACCATATAGGTCAGGAAGCGCCGGGTGACCGGGGCGAACATGGCGTCGGCCGCCGTCGGTCGCTCGCCGAACAGATAAGGCCCGCCATAGGCAGCCAGGCACTCCTGCCAGATGGTCTCGACCCGGGCGATATCGGGCTTGGCCCCGGTGAAGATGCGCGTCTTGTGCGGGCGGGCCCGCAGGTTCATCGGCAGGGCCGAGCGCATGTTGGTGAAGCCGGAATGGATTTCGCCGCAGATCGATCGGCAGTGCGCTCTCGCCTTCGGATCGTCCGGATACATGTGCGCCTTGGGATAGAGCTCATTGAGGTACTCGGCGATCGCCAGCGTGTCCCACACGCTGGAGCCCTGGTGCGTCAGCCGCGGGACCAGGACCGACGGCGAGAGCAGCAACAGTTCGGCGCGATTGGCGGGGTCGTCGATCGAGACCATCTGCTCTTCGACGTCCAGGCCGGCCAGGCGGCACAGAAGCCAGCCGCGCAAGGACCAGGACGAATACGTCTTGCTCGACAGGGTCAGCACCGCAGGCGCCATAAGCCTCTCCGCCACTCAATTCACGTCCCGAATTCGCCTGAGGCGATTAAGCGATGACGCACCGCAGCATCTAATGCACTAATGGCCCCCACGGGAATAGGGCCGAATGCAGTTCAAGACGCCACAACAGCTTATGTATCAAGGATACCAGACGTTTAGCGACCTCCTAGCGCCTCTGCGCGCGGCAGCCGAGGGCGCTATCAAGCTGCGTGACATGATGGACGTGTGCGAGCTGCCGGTGGTCAATCACCTCCTGGCCTGGCTCAGCGTCTCCGCCGGGGCCAAGATCACACACAAACGGCCCGACTTTGGCATCGACAAGGTGATGGTCGGCAACCGCGAGCACGCCGTGCGCGAGACGGTCGCCCTCAGCCTGCCGTTCGCCAACCTGATCCACTTCGCCAAAGACGACCTGCAGGCGGCTCAGCCCAAGATGCTGGTGGTGGCGCCTCTGTCAGGCCATTTCGCCACCCTGCTGCGCGCCACTGTGCGAACCCTGCTGCAGGACCATGACGTCTACATCACCGACTGGGCCAATGCCCGCGACGTGCCCCTGGACGCCGGCCGCTTCGGGTTCGACGAATATGTGGACTATGTGATCCGCTTCCTGGAGCACGTCGGGCCGGACGCCCACGTGCTGGCGGTGTGTCAGCCGTGCGTGCAGACCCTGGCCGCCGTGGCGATCATGGCCGAGGACAAGCACCCCTGCCAGCCGCGCTCCATGACCCTGATGGGCGGCCCGGTGTTCACCCGCATCGCGCCCACGGGGGTGAACGAACTGGCCCAGAGCAAGCCGATGAGCTGGTTCGAGCAGAACCTGATCTCGAGCGTGCCGTTCATGCATCCCGGCGCAGGGCGGCGGGTCTATCCGGGCTTTGTCCAGCTCACCGCCTTCATGTCGATGAACCCGGATCGGCACATCGGCCAGCACCGGCGGCTGCAGGCCCTGCTGGCGGCCGGACAGTACGACGAAGCCGCGGTGATCCAGGACTTCTACAAGGAATATTTCGCAGTGCTCGACCTGACCGCCGAGTTCTTCCTGGAAACAGTCGATCGCATTTTCCAGCGCGACCTCCTGGGCCTGGGCCAGCTGGAGCATCGCGGCCGGCGGGTGCGGCCCGATCTGATCCACCGCACGGCCTTGCTGACGGTCGAGGGCGAGCGCGACGACATCTGCGCCGTGGGCCAGACCGCCGCGGCTCACGACCTGTGCTCCAGCCTGCGCCCGCACCTGAAGCGCCATCATCTACAGCCCGGCGTCGGCCACTACGGGCTGTTCTCCGGCCGCAAGTGGGAGAACCAGATCTACCCGCAGGTGCGCAATCTGGTGCTGGTGACCAGCTAGAGCACGCCTTCGATCAGGCCCAACTGCTGCGCCTCGTTGGCTTCGATGTACCAGTTGGACGGCGCGCGCTGCAGCACCTCGTCCAGGCTCACGCTGGAGCCGCGCACCAGATTTTCGAAGCCCTCGTTCTGGATTTCGATCGAGCTCTCGATCTCGTTGAGCGCCGCCTTCACGCTGGCCAGGCAAGTGGTCAGGGGGCCGTTGAGCTTTACGTCCTTCACGATCAGCCGCTCGTGGATCATCAGCCGGGTGCCCCGCGTCAAATAGCGGTTCTCCTTGGCGAAGAACGCCATGAAGGTAGTCCCCGCCGAGTAGATCGCCGCCTTGCCCAAGAACACGAAGCGCCGGCCGGGAGACAGCTCGCTCTGATAGCGGATATCCTCGCCCATCATGCGCGCCACCTCCGGATCGCCGCCCAGGGTCGACAGCTCGATCACCTGCAGTCCCTCCTGGGGCAGGTTGAACAACTGCTGCCGGAAGAACCCGTACATGGCGTAGTCCACCACGCCGGACAGGGCGATGGCGGGAAAGCGGAACTGGTCCGGCGTGAGCAGGTCTGTCATGGCGGAAACTTTCGGGCTGGGCGTGCTGCGCCCGATCAAACGCCGCTCAAGCCAGGCGGTTGCGGCTTCAGTGAACGGATTTGGGCTCGCTGAGCCAGGCGCGCGCGAGCACATGGTAGATCGGTTCGGGCATGATCCACGAGGACGCCCAACGCGCGATCAGGGCGGTCAGCATCAGCGGGCCCACAAGGCCCGGACTGCGCGTCATCTCCATCAGGATCACCGCGCTCGTCAGGGGCGCCTGGACCACGCCGGACAAGTAGCCGCTCATGCCCAGCACCACCGCGTCGCGGCCGGCGAAGATCGGGCTGATGCGGGCGAACGCGGCGCCGAGGCCCGCGCCGATGGTCAGGGACGGGGCGAAGATGCCGCCCGGCGCGCCGGAGGCCGAGGCCGCCAGACTGGCCAGGAACTTCCACGCCGCTAACCCAAGACCTTGATCCGGGTGGTCCTGCAGCAGCGCCTTGGCCTGGGCGTAGCCAGCGCCGAAGGTGATCCCGCCGGACGCCAGGGCCACCGCCGCCGCCAGAAGACCGCAGCCAAAGGCGAAGACCACGGGGCGCCGCCGACGCCAGCGCACGACCGGGTTGTGGCCGGGACCGATGATCGCGGTCAGGGCGCGTGAGAACAGACCGCCGCACAGGCCGCAAGCCAGGCCCACGATCGGCGCGGCCAACCAGGCAGAGCCCAACGGCGCATTGCCCCCCAGGACGCCGAAATAGGCGTAGTCGCCCTGCATCGCATAGGACGCCACGCCCGCCAGCACCACCACCAGGATCACTGTCACATGGGTGCGCCGCTCGAAGCTCATGGCCAGTTCCTCGAGGGCGAACACCACCCCTGCGATCGGCGTGTTAAAGGCGGCCGCGACCCCTGCCGCACCGCCGGCGATGATCACCGCCCGCCGGCCCGGTCCGCCCTTGAGCCCGCGCGTCAGGGTGCGCAGCACGCCGGCGACCACCTGCACCGTCGGCCCCTCGCGCCCGATCGAGGCGCCGCATACAAGCATCGCCGCTGTCAGCACTGTCTTCCACACGGCGGTGATCAAGGTTACGCGGTGGCCGTCCCACCGCCCGCGACGCTCGCGCGCGGCCGCGATCACCTGGGGAATGCCGCTGCCGGCGGCTTCGGGCGCGAAGCGGCGCGTGAGCCAGGCGCAGGCGGCGAACCCCACGGGTAGCAGCGCCAATGTCGGCCAGGCGCCCCAGGCGTAGAGCCGGCCGTGCAGGTTCATGGCCAGGTCGCACAGCCTGGCGAACCCGGCCGCGACCAGCCCGCCTAGGATCGCGACGGTCACGATCGCCGCCATGCGCCAAGCGCGCCGCACGCCCAGATGGGCGCGCAGCAACCGCCGCCGGGAATTGGAGTCAGCACTCATGTCCACCCGAAGGATTTGCGCCTGTCCGTACGCGACGACAAGTCTCGCTTCCGGGTTGATGCGTCCCGCCGCGACTCGGCCGACCATTACGCGGGGCCAGCCAGGGAGAACGCCCGTGTCGCTTTCGGTAGGGGACCGCGTGCCCGGCGTGTTTGGCGCCACGGCCGACGGGCGGGTCTATTCGCTCGACGTCCAGGCTGGTCGGCCGACGCTGATGCTGGCGCTAGGCGGCCTGGACGCGGAGGGCGCGCGCGCGCTGATGGCGCGGGTTCGCCAGGCCCTGCCCCAGGTCCGCGCCGCCGGCGGCGATATCGCGCCCTTAGCGCCCATCGGCGTGTTCGCCAAGGCGGCCGACCTGATGGCCGACGACCTGATCGTGCATGTGGCCGACGCCAGCGGTCTGGAGTCCGCGACGTTCGACGGGCGTCCCGGCGCCGTCGTGCTCGACCGCGCGGGACGCATCCTCGACCTTCAGCCGGCCTATCCGGATACCGACCTGGCCGCGCTGTTCGCCGCAGGCGCCGCGCGCCAGATCGCCTGCCCCGCCCCGGTTCTGCTTGTGCCCGATGTCGCGCCGCCCGACCTGCGCCGCGCGCTGATCGCGCATTTCGAAGCCTCGCCCCACGCGCCAGGCGTGATGGCGTCGTACGTTGACGGCCAAGCCCAAGCGAGGGTGGACCTGGGCAAGAAGCGCCGCCGGGACATGGAGTTGGAAACGGGTTCGCCCATCCATCAGGTCGCGATGGGCCTGATCGCCGGGCGCGTGGTTCCGGAGATCAAGCGCGCGTTCCAGAAGGATATCGGCTTCGCCGACCGCATCCTGCTCGCGCGCTACGATGACGACGGCGGCTATTTCCGCCGCCACCGCGACAACGCTTCGCCTCAGGTTGCATTCCGCGAATTCGCCGTCTCGCTCAATCTGAACACCCACGAGTACGAGGGCGGCGAGCTGCTGTTTCCCGAGTACGACGACCATCGCTATAACCCGCCGGCAGGGGCGGCGGTGGTGTTCTCGGCCTCGCTGCTGCACGAGGCCGCGCCAGTCACGCGAGGCAGCCGCTACGTGCTGCTGACCTTCCTTAGCGGCGCCCGGACGCCGGCCGTGGCCTGATCGGCGTCGCGGTGTCGGTTCAGCGCCGTGTCGAGGGCGGCGCGTTGACCGCGCTCCAGTCGCGTACCGCGCCCAAGGCCTCGGCCACAGCGACGTTGTAAGCCTCGACGATCGCGCCGATGCGATTTTCGCTGGCCGGCTGGCGGATTTCGAACAGCTTTTCGGCCACCACCACGCGATCGCCGCTGCGGATCAGGGCGGCGTCGACCGTAACCTCCACCGTCGGCGCGGCGCCCATGCCATGGTCGTAGTTGGCGTCAAACCGGCGCACCGCAAGACGCAAGGTGGCTGAACTGGACGCGCCCTCGCCGGCGCCGATCAGGTGCGGGGCGCCGGGCTGGTCGAACGCGTCGGTGACCGACTGGTCGAACATGACCGAAGCCGGCTCGATCCAGCGTCCGCCCGCGATGAAGGCCGCCTCGGGCCCGTTGAACGCCAGGAGCCGATCGCTGGCGGCGTCGCCGGGGAAGCTGACCGCCGTGCGCGCCAGCGACAGCCCGGGCGGGGCGGGCGCGGCGGGGGGCGGCGCCGGCTGGCTCAGGCGATAAAGCTGCACCGGCGCCGATTTGGGGACAAGCGACACGCAGCCCGCGAGCAGCAAGCCGGCGACCAGAACCGCCAAGGCGGCGGACGGCGATTTGAACCGCCCGGATTCGGATTGGGTTGGCGTCACGGTCTGACCTCGATTTCCTTGCCCTTGGGTTTAGCCAACAAGCCTGTGGGGCTGCGCTCGGCCTCGTTCAGAACCCGGTTGAGCGTATCGGTGGCGGTCTGCAGGCTGGCGATCGCGCTGGTCATCTGCGGCAGGCCGGTGTTGGCGAAGTCCGCGGTCGGACCGTTGAGCTTGCTCAGCATATCGTTGGCGTTGTGCGCCGTGCCCTTCAATTCGTCGGCGGCGTCCGACAGGTTCTTCAGCGCGGTCTTGGCGTCGCCATTGATAAGGCCGTTGGTAGAATCCGACAGCTCGCCGATCTTGCGCGACGTGGCGTCGATGCTCTGCAATGTGGCGTCGGCGTCGCCGATGACGGCCCTGTTGGCCTTGAGCTCGGCGGTGACCGCCTCCAGATCGTTCAGGGTGGTCGTCAAGGTCTTGATGTTGTTGTCCGAGAGCACCCTGTTGACGCGGTCGAGCGCCTCAACACTTCGTTGCAGCACCGTCCCTCCGCCCTCGAGCAGGTCCGACAGGGCGCTTTTCTGGCTGCGGATCACCGGGGCCTCGCCACTGGGCGTGACGGTCTTGAGCAGGGGCCGCGAGGGCGTGCCGGCGGTGATCTGCACATAGTTCACGCCGGTGATGCCTTCGGGCTCGAGCGTGGCGAAGGAGTCGGTGCGGATCGGAACGTCAGAGGTGACTTTCACCCGGGCGATCACCCGGCTGGCGTTGGTCGGGTCCAGGGCGATCTTGGTCACCTCGCCCACCTTGATCCCGTTGAAATGCACCTCGCCGCCCGTCGACAGGCCGCGCACCGGACCATCGAACAGGATGTCGTAGATGTCGTAGTCCTGGGCGAACTGGACCTTGGCCAGCCACAGCACGAAGGCGGCAAGCCCGACCAGGAGAATGACCGACGCCACCCCCACCATGGCGTAGTTGGCGTTTCTCTCCATCAGGACTGTCCTTGCGCGCGCTTGGCGGCGACAGCCGCTCGGCCCCGTGGCCCCATGAAATATTCATGAATCCAGGGATGTGGTGAAAGCAACAATTCGTCGATGGTTCCCACACCGACAACTTTCTTGTCTGCGATCACGGCGATGCGGTCGCAGATGGCGTAAAGTGAATCCAGGTCATGAGTGATCATGAACACCGTCAGGCCGAGGCTGGCCGACAGGTCCGCGATCAACTCGTCGAAGGCGCCCGCGCTGATCGGATCGAGGCCCGAGGTGGGCTCGTCCAGAAACAGCAGCTCCGGATCGAGCGCCAGCGCCCGCGCCAGGCCCGCGCGCTTGCGCATGCCGCCCGAAAGCTCGGCGGGCTTCAGCGCGCCCGCGTAGGGCGGCAGGCCGGTCATGCCGATCTTGATCTCGGCCAGCTTGTAAATCTGCGGCCGGGTCATGCGCGTGTGCTCGAACATGGGCGCGGCGACGTTCTCGAGCACCGTCAGGTTGGAGAACAGGGCGCCGTTCTGGAACAGCACGCCCCAGCGCCGGTCGATCTCGGCCAGTTCACGTTCGTTGCTCTTGTGCACGTTCTGCCCGAACACCAGCACCTCGCCGCCTTCGGGCGCCTTCAGGCCGATGATGGTGTTAAGCAGCACCGACTTGCCCGCGCCCGAGCCGCCGACCACGCCCAGGACCTCGCCGCGGCGAACCTCCAGATTGAGATGGTCGTGAATCACCCGGTCGCCGAACGCGGACACCAGGTCCTTGACCGCAATGATTGGTTCGCTGTCGTTCGCCGACGCGGAGCCGTTGGGGGCGGTGTCCTTGGCGCCGGCTTCGTCGGCGGGGGCCTGGACGTCGCTCATACGTCCAGCTCCATGTAGATCACCGCGAAGATCGCATCGATCAGGATGATCGAGAAGATCGCATGCACCACGGCCGCGGTCACCCGACGGCCGAGGGATTCCACATCGACGCCCACTTCCATGCCCTGGCGGCAACCGATGCCGGCGATGACGATGGCCATCACCGGGGCCTTGCTCAGCCCCACCCAGAAATGGCTGATGCCCACCTCATCGACCAGACGCTGCACGAAAAAGTCCGGGCTGAGGCCCAGCAGGCCCCAGGTCACCACCATGCCCCCGAGCAGGCCCGCGACCGAGGCCACGAAAGTGAGCAAGGGCATGGTGAGCAGAAGGGCCAGGAAACGCGGCAGGACCAGGGCCTCGAACGGGTCGACGCCCAGCACCCGCATGGCGTCGATCTCCTGATTCATCTTCATCGACCCGATCTCGGCCGCGAAGGCGGAGGCCGAGCGGCCCGCCAGCAGGACGGCGGTGATCACGATGGCGAACTCGCGCAGCACGCCCACGCCGATCAACTCGACCGCGAATATCTGGGCCCCGAACTGGGCGAGCATATGAGCGCCCAGCAGGCCGATCACCGCGCCGATGAAGAAGGATGTGGTGGCGACGATCGGCAGGGCGTCCAGGCCCGCGCGCTCGGCCAGGGCCGTCACCGGCGCCCACCGCATGCGCCGAGGATCGGCCACCAGCCGCCCGGCCGTCACCAGCACCCGGCCGTTGAACGCCAGGGTGTGGTAGGCCTCAAGGCCCACACCCACCAGACCCCGGCCAAGCCGGTCCATCAGGTCCATGAACGAGGACGCGCGCTTAGGCTTGACCGGCGGCGTCTCGGACGCGCGGGCGATCAGGTCGATCAGGCGCAGCGTCTCGGGCCGGCCCGTCAGCGCGCCCGATTTCTCGGCGTCGGGCTTGGCGACCGCCAGGATTGCCAGGGCGCCGGCGGTATCGCACCGGCCGATCCCGTTCAGGTCCATCGCCGCTGACTTGTCGTGCAAGGCCGTGCGCAGGCGGTCGTCCGCGCCGTTCAGGCCGCGCGTGGTCCAGTCGCCGGTCAACCGCGCGCTGACGCCGCTGCCCTCGTCGATCAGCTTGAAATCAGCCGGTTGATCCATCAGGCTAGAAGTTCCGTCTTGGGGCGACCGGCGAGATGATCCGGCATGTGCAGGCGCAGTGTCGGCTGAGCCTGCAAGTCTGGTCAATGCGCGAAGGGGCCTTCCGGCTCCCTATGCCTAGGACGCGGGCGCGCAATGCTCACTTCAACCTAGCAGGTCCTGATAGTTCGCGTGGCGCCGAATGTAGGCGTCTGCATAAGGGCAGAGCGGAACGATCTTGAGGCCCCGCGCGCGAACGATCTCCAACAAGCCCTGCATCAGTTGGGCCGCCACCCCGCCGCCGCGCAGCTCTACCGGCGTCTCCACATGGTCGATCAGCACCAGCCCGGGCCGGGTTCGATAGTCGGCGAAGGCGATGCGACCCTGGACCGGCAGCTCGAACCGCTGGCGCTCGGCGTTGTCGACCACGCCCGTCGAGGACTCCTCGCTCATCATGTCTCCTCGCGATCGCTCTGGACAGCCGGAGCCGCTGCGTAGACCTTCCGCCCAAGCCCGGACAAGACCCAGACCGCCGTGAACCCGATCTTCGCCCGCCAGCCGCCGACCATCTTCGAGATCATGTCGGGCCTCGCGCGCGAGCTTGGCGCGATCAACCTCGGCCAGGGCTTTCCCGACATAGATGGGGCGCCCGACGTGCGCGCCAAGGCCGCCGAGGCCTTGATGGACCGGTCCAACCAATATCCGCCTTCCCCCGGCCTGCCCGAACTGCGCCGCGCCGTGGCCGAGCACTACGGCCGGATCCAGGGCCTTGAGCTCGACGGCATGAGCGAAGTGGTCGTCACCTCGGGCGCGACCGAAGCCCTGGCCGCCGCCATTTTCGCCGTGGTCTCGCCCGGCGACGAGGTGCTGATGTTCCAGCCGGTGTACGACGCCTACCTGCCGCTGGTGCGTCAGGCGGGCGGCGTTCCGCGCCTGGCGCGGCTGCAGCCGCCGCACTGGCGCATCACGCCCGAACTGCTGGAGCAGGCTTTCACCCATCGCACCCGCGTGGTCATGCTCAATAACCCGCTCAACCCCGCCGCCGTGGCCTATGGCCCCGCGGACCTGACGGCTCTAGCGCAGGCGTGCGTGCGCCACGATGTGATCCTGATCTCGGACGAGGTGTGGGAGCATGTGGTGTTCGACGGTCGCGCCCACACGCCGATCATGGCCCTGCCCGGCATGCGCGAGCGCACGATCAAGGTCGGCTCGGCGGGCAAGATCTTTTCCCTCACCGGCTGGAAGACCGGCTGGGCCTGCGCCGCGCCGCCCCTGGCCGCCGCCGTGGCCAAGGCCCACGCCTTCCTCACCTTCACCACCCCGCCCAACCTGCAGTGGGCCGCCGCCTATGGCCTGGCCAAGGACGAGCGCTATTTCGCCGCCATGCGCGAGGGCTTTTCCCGATCGCGCGACCGGCTGGCGGCGGGACTGAAGGCCGAGGGCTTCGCGGTGCTGGCGAGCGAGGGCACCTATTTCATGCTGGTCGACCTTGAAGCGTCCGGCATCCAACTGGACGACGCCGCCTTCTGCGAGCGGGCCGTGCGCGAGGCGGGCGTAGCGGCGATCCCGGTCTCGGCCTTCTATCCCGAGGCGCCCGTGCGTTCGGTGATCCGCCTGTGCTTTTCCAAGCAGGACGCGGTGCTCGACGCGGGCGTCGAGCGTCTGGCCAAGGCGCGGCGGCTGTTGGGGTAAGCGGACGCGTGGGCGCATGCCAGTGACGACAACCGACCCTTATCGGACGTTGGCAGCGTCGGCTTGTAGGTAGTCCATGATAAGTTGTGGGGTCTAGGTGAGCGTTCCCGTTGGGGCTCCACGGCCAGTACTGACTAAAAAGACCACAAGACCCGTCACTGCCCCAATTGACACATAGGCTATCCAAGAGCCGAAGTTTGGTGCGGCCACGCTGCCCAATGCTCCGGCGGCAGCTCCGAGCGGAGCAGCAGTCCACCATTGGGCAAGACCCAATCGACGCAGCACGTGCCAAAGGGCCAGTGATCCCAGCGCGAAAGGCATGGTCAGCACCCACCCAAACACGACAATGACCACGTATGCCGACAGCGGGATGGAGGGCGACACTGGCCCAAGAGGCCAAAAGTGCGCGCAGAGAATGATCGTCGGCGAGGGCAAGACCACAGCCGCGACTAAAGCGATCGGGTCTTTAGTCATTAATTTCATTTGCCCAGCCCATCAGCCGATGCCAGCCAGCATCTCCCGAGACAGGCGATGCTTCAACGTCGCCTTTCCGTTCCCACCCACTTCGCCCTTCGAACCACTACAAGCCGCGCGACGTCGAATTCTGAGCTATCGCGACAATCACCGCAACGGTAATGGCTAGGCCAAGCACGAACGAGTGTATTGGGGGTGCGCCTAAGCCGACTAGGAACATGCCAATTCCCATGGTTCCAAATACAAAAGCGATTACGCCGGTGGCAATCCAGAAGAACGCTGGGCTCTTCTTGCGGCTTACTGACCCGCTTCGAGTGCCAATGACGCCGTCGGTATAGGCTCCCAACAAATTCCATCCGGAAAAGCCTGCCGCGAATACTCCCATGAAGAGCCCGGCGTTATCTATCGGTTCCCAATTCACACACAGACCTCGGCTATCGATCGGAGTAGAATGAACCGATAGGATGAATATCGGCAATCTGGATTAGCTTCGAAGTCCGGTCCCAACCCAGTCTGACCAATCTATTCAATCGTTGTAGCGGTCACGCCACTCTTGCAGGCCGTCGGCCTTGAGCCGCTCATAACGGCGTCGCATCCTCCACATGTATTGCCGGGTGTAAGCCTCGTCCAATACGCCAAGGTGGTACAGGATGAAATCGGGGCGCTCACGTTCTGCGATCTGAGCGCGCAATGTGCCAAGCGCGCTCCTCCAAATCTCTTCCGACTTCCATTTGCTGGCCATTGAGGAAGCTCGACTACCTGTTGCGAAACGGCTGCATCGCTGTAAGCACAACGAGACCGAAAACGGATCAGCCAAGCGCTCCGACAAACACCATAGCAATGGTGTGAGGCGGAGTTTCTGGCTTAAAGAAATCTGCGATCTTAGCTCCTTGGGCGATATCGCGAATGATGCGCGCTCCGCTGACGACCGTGACGAGCGCAGCAAACACCAAGCCGCGCTCAACGGATTTTTCCCCCAAAGACCTTTGCGGTTCCAAGCGTTCCTCGCCCATGGCTAAGCGAGCAGACTGTCCGAGAATGGCAAAACCTTCAACGTCCGCAATCCACCCACAACCGGCCTCCGGCGATACCCCCTACCCCTCCAACGCTTCGATCAACGGCCCCAGCCGGTGCTCGAAGCGGCGCCATCGGCCGATGGATGAGCCATAGAGCGGCCGGCGCACCTGGGCGGCGCTGGCGGTGCGCACCTCGCGGCCCGAGGCGTGGAACGCCAGGCACGCCGGATCCCACTCCAGCCCGCAATGGGCGATCAGCTGGCGCGCCTGGCCCTCCAGATCGCCGACCACGGCCTCATAGTCGATCTCCAGCATGCGGCCGGGCGGCAGGATGGCGCGCCAGTGATCCATCAACCGCTCGCACGCGCGCCAGTAGCGGCCAAGCTCGGTCAGGTCGTAGGCGAAGTCCTGGCCCTCGCTGAAGCGGGTGGCGAAGCACGACATCGCCGCGTCCCACGGATCGCGCCGGCAATGGATGATCGCCGCGCGCGGCAGGATGAGGTGGATCAGGGCCACCGTCTCGATGTTCGACACGGCCTTGTCGGTGACGCGCGTCTGGCCCGGGGCGGCGGGCGGCAGGGCGGCGAGATAGGCCTGGCCGAGGCGGGCGCAGGCCTCGGGCGACAGATCGGCGACCCAGCTGGGAAAGGGCGCGGCGGGGGCGCCATGCGCTGAGATGATTTCGCCCATGGCCCGCAATTCGCCGCCGCCCTGCACCGCCGGGTGGGCGCTGAGGATCTGTTCGATCAGCGTGGTGCCCGAGCGCGGCATGCCGACGATGAAGATCGGGCGATGGCTCGCGATCCCGGCGCCCGCCAGACGCGCGAGCAGATCTGGACGGAAGGCGGCGGCGATGGCCTCCAGCCGCGCCTCGGCCGCCGCGATGTCGAACGACAGGTCTTGCCGGCGCAGGGCGTTGGCCTCCGCGAAGGCGTCGAAGGCCGCGTCGAACTGGCCGGCCTGTTCGCGCAGATGGCCCAGGGCGAACAGCAGCGCGCTGCGCGCCGGCGCGCCCGTCTCGCCGCGCGCAAGCGCCGCGATCTCGTCCGCCAGCCGGTCGGCGTCCGGCCCCGCCGGGGTCAGGCCTGCAAGGTTCAAGCGCGCCTCGGCGTAGGCCGGGTCGGCCTGGACGGCCTGGGCGAACGCCGCGGCCGCCTGAGGCAGCGCGCCCTGGTACTGCAGCGCCACGCCGAGGTTGTTGTGCGCCTTGGCGTAGGCGGGATTGAGGTCGATCGCCCGGCGAAAGGCGTCCACCGCGGCGTCGAGCGATCCCAAGTCCAGCATCGCGGCGCCGAGGTTGTTGAGCGCCCGGGCATGATCGGGCTTGAGCGCCAGCGCCTGGCGAAAGGCTTGGGCGGCCGCCATGGCCGCTTTGCGGGCCAGCAGGGCCTGGCCCAGGTTGTTCCAGCTTTCGGCGTGGCCCGGCCGCACCTGGAGCGCCGCGCGGAACGCCGCCTCGGCCTCGACCATGCGGCCCTGATCGCGCAGCACCACGCCGAGATTGTAGCGGGCGTCCGCCTGGTCGGGCTCGGCGGCGAGCAGTTGGCGAAACACGGCCTCGGCCTGGTTCAGGCGGCCCTGGCGGGCGAGCGCGGCCCCCGAGGCGAGCAAAGCCGCTGCGGGCGAGGGCATCTCAGGCCGCCTGCGTTCCCGCGATGAAGCCGCCGCCCAGAACACGGGTGGAATCGGAGGGATCGTAGAGCGCGCAGGCCTGGCCGGGGGCCACGCCTTCCTCGCTGCCGTCGAACGCCACCGCCGGCCCGCCGTCGCCCAGCGTCAGGCGTCCCGCGACCGGTTCGCGGGTCGATCGCACGCGCGCCAGCACTCGTTGGCCCTCGGCCGCGGCCTGAGCCAGGGTCGGCTGGTCGCCCAGCCAGTTGCTGTCCTTCAGCGTCAGGGCCGAGGTGAGCAGAGCCTCGCGCGGCCCCACGATCACCTGGCGCGCCTCGGCGTCGATGCGCACCACGAACAGCGGCTCGCCCACCGCCACGGTCAGACCGCGCCTCTGGCCCACGGTATAGCGCGTGACCCCTTCGTGCCGGCCCAGCACCCGCCCATCCAGATGCACGATCTCTCCCGGCAGCGCGCCTTGCGGACGCAGACGGTCGATCACGGTGGTGTATTTGCCCTGAGGCACGAAGCAGATGTCCTGGCTGTCGGGCTTGTCGGCGACCGAGAGGCCAAGGCGCGCCGCTTCGGCCCGCACCTGGGGCTTTTGCAGGCCGCCGAGGGGAAAGCGCAGGAAGTCGAGCTGTTCGCGGGTGGTGGCGAACAGGAAGTAGCTCTGGTCGCGCGCGGGATCGACCGCCCGGTGCAGCTGGGCGCCGTGAGGGCCGACCTGGCGGCGCACATAATGCCCGGTCGCCAGGGCCTGGGCGCCCAGATCGCGCGCCACCTCCAAGAGGTCGCGGAACTTGACGGTCTGGTTGCAGCGCACGCACGGGATGGGCGTCTCACCGCGCAGATAGGCGTCGGCGAACTCCTCGATCACCTCCTGGCGGAAGCGGCTCTCGTAATCGAGCACATAGTGGGGAATGGCCACGGCCTCGGCGGCCATACGCGCGTCGAGAATGTCCTGGCCGGCGCAGCAAGCGCCCTTCTTGGCCAGGGCCGCGCCGTGATCGTAAAGTTGCAGGGTCACGCCCACCACGTCGTACCCGGCGCCCTTCAGCAGCGCCGCCGTGACCGTGGAGTCCACGCCGCCCGACATGGCCACGACCACGCGCGCGCCAGCCGGCAATCCCACGGCCTCGGCCGCCAGGGCCTGGGCGGTCAGGTCGTGGGTCGCGGGTCGATCGAGCACATCGAGGGACTTGGGCGCCGTCATAGGGCCGGTATTTAGTCGCTTGGGCGACCGTTTGCGAGAGCGCTGGCCGCCCGCGCGCGGACTTCAGCCAATCGTGCCCGTCGAGCTCATGTAGTTGAGCAGCGACATGCCCTTCAGGGTGTTGAACACGTCGGCGGCGGCCTGGAAGGCGTCCTGCGCCTGGGTCAGGTTGGTGGCGGCCTTGGCGGCGTCGGCGTTGGTCATGTCGCCGATCACCGTCTGCAGCGTGTTCGAGCGCGCCGTCTGGGTGGTCAGGGCCGTGGTGATCTCGTTCTGGATGTCCCCGCCCTGGGCCGCGGTCTGGTTGGTCGAGGCGACCACCGCATTGAGCGAGGAGACCGTCGATTCCAGGAAGGTCTGCTGGGCCGGGGTCAGAGCCCCGCTGAAATTGCCGTTGGCGCCTTGCTGAAAGGCCTGGATGCTCTGGAACACGCTCATCAGGCTCTGGCCGATGGCGCTGGCCGTGAAGCCGGTCTGGATGGTGGTGTTGTCGTCCGTGCGGCTGACCGGATTGAGGTTGCCGTTCTGAAAGAAGCTGGAGACGTTGGCCTGGGTGGTCAGATCGGACATCTGCGCCGCCGAAAACGGCTGGGTCGAGGTCGCCCCGCCCGAGAACACATATTGGCCGTTGTACTGGGTGTTGAGCGCCGAGGCCGCCTGGTTGAACAGATCCTGCACCTGGGTCATCAGGTTGTCGCCCGACGCCAAGCCGTCGGCGCTGGTCAGGGTGGTCTGCAGCTGCTGGGCGATGCTCGAGAGCGACGTCAGCGCGGTTTGCTGGAACGTCAGCTGGGTCGAGGTCTGCTTGAGCTGGCTGATCAGGCCCGTGACGCGCGCCTGCACCGACTGGGCCGCGACGATCGATCCCGACTGCCCGCTGAAACCCGACAGGGAGTCGGCGAGCTTGTCGGTCGACACCTGGGTCTGGGCGTTGAGCTGGTTGGTCTCGGCGGCCTGAAGCTGGCTCAGGGTGATCGCGTAGGCGGACGAGGTCGAAACGGGGTTCATGGCTTAAGTCCTATGGGACCATCTGCAGCAGGGAATCGTACATGCTGTTGGCGGCCTGCAGCAGACGGGCGGAGGCGCTGTAGGCCTGTTGGAAGGTGGTCAGATTGACCAGCTCCTGATCCATGTTCACGCCTGTGGCCGAGGACAGCGCGCTGGACGCCTGGGTCGCCGTGGCCTGGGCGGTGGTGGACAAATTATCGGCCGCCGAGATGTTCGTGCCGATCAGGCCGGCGATCTGCGACGCGTAGCCGGTGACGGTGTTGGAGGCCGAGGCCAGGCCGCCCACGCCGGGAATGGTGATGGCCTTGGACCCCGACTGGGCCATGGCCAAAAGACCCGAACCGTCGCCGCTGAGCAGCGCGGCGCTGCCGGCGGCGGCCGACAGATTCAAGGTTGAAGTCTGCAGCTTGCCCGCGTTGCTGGCGATGTCGGAGCGGACCGAATAGGTCCCGGTCAGATTGGCGGTGGCGCTGTCGCCTATGGCGAACATCTGGCTGAAGCTGGGGCCGCCGGCGCTGTTGGTGGTGGCGTCCTGGCCCGCCGACACGGTCACCGGCGTGGAGCTATTGGAGGTGAAGACCAGCGCGCCATTGGTGTCCAGGCTGAACGAGCCATAAGCTCCCACGCCCGAGTTCAGGGCGCTGAGCACATTGGCCATGGTGCCGCCGGTCGGCATGGTGATGGTGGTGGTGCGCACATTGGCGCCGCTGGAGTCCGCCAGGGACAGGGTGAGCGTGCCGCTGAAGGTGTTGGGATCGGCGCTGGTCAGGCCAGTGTTCAGGTGAGTGTTGGCGCTTGAGACGACCAGATCGTTCAGGCCGAAGAACTGGCTGAAGCCCTGGCCCGCGTTGCTCGACGGCGTGGTCGTGCTGTCGGCGATCGACACCCCGTTGCCGGCGCCGGTTGCGGAAATGCTCAAGGCGCCATTGGTGAAGCTCGCCGAACCTGACGTCCCCAGCTCCGTGTTCAGGGTGCTGAGGAAGGTCGCTGGCGTGAAGCTGGTCGAGACGCCGCCCACCGTCATCGAGCCGGCGGAAAAATCGATCGCCACCTGCTTCTGGATCACGCCCGAGCTGTTGACGATGGCGACGTTGGTCGTGCCGGAAAAGCCGCTGATGGCGGTGGACAGGGCCATTCCGGTCTGACGCCCGGTCAGGCTGGAAGGCGCGGGCACGGACGTCGAGGCATTGCTGGCGGCGTTGAGCTGGTTGACCGCCGAACTGACGTAGGCCCCGACCTGGGCGGAGATTTGCGGCAGGCTGACGTCGGTCAGCTGGATCAGGCCGCCGACCGTCCCGCCTGCGGGGGTCACGGTCTGCGAGCCCGAGCCGTTGGGCGGCGTGGCGGTCAGGACCGTGGACGAGCCCGACTGGCTGACCGACAGCGAGGCCCCGCCCTGGTCGCCAGCCAGATAGACCCCGTCGATGCTGCGCACCGTGACGCCGCCCGTGGAGGTCGGCTGCACCTTGACGCCCATCAGGCCGGACAGCTGGCTGACGAGCTGGTTCTGCTTGTCCTGCGCCCCGGTGGGATCGTTGCCCGACAAGGTAGCCTGAGAGATGGTCCCGTTCAGCTGGCTGATCTGCTGCAGCAGGCCGTTTATGGTGGTCACGTCCGTGCCCACCTGCTGGGTCGCCTGCGTCTGCAGCTGCTGTACGCCGCTCGACACGCTCTGGGCCTGGTTCAGGAAACTCTGCAGGGCGGTGATCGCCGCCTGGTTGTCGATGGTCGAGGCCGGCGAGTCCGAAGCGGTCGACAAGGCCGAGTAGACGCTGTCCAGGCCGGAAAAGAACGAGCTGGCGGAGGACGGATCGCCCAGCAGGGTCTGCGCCTGGTCCAGCGTGCTGGAGATGGCCTGGGCCGATCCCGATTGGGAGGCGGCGCTGAGGCTGGCCTGCAGCAGGAACTGGTTCGCGGCGTTCTGGATGCCGGTGATCGTGACGCCTTCGCCTTGGCCCGCGGCGACCACTTCCTGCTGGTTGGCGACCTTGCGCGAATAGCCTGCGGTGTTGGCGTTGGAGACGTTCTCGGATGTGACCTGAACCTGGGTCTGGGCCGCCGCCAGCGCGCTCGCCGCCGTGTTCATGATGTTGCTGATCGAGGTCATGCCCTGGCTCCCTCGATCAGGTTAGCGCGACGCCCTGGAGCGGGCGCCCGCTGGGCAAAGCCGGACATCCACGTCGGCGAAAATTGCCTAGCCACGCGTGTTTCCACGCCCGGCAGCGCCCGTAACCTCTTGTTTTGCATACATATGACTATCAAGGCGCGACTCCTGTCGCCGATATCAGCGCAAGACCGGCGCCAGCCCCGGGGATGCGGCAAACATCGGCGCCCGGACCATACAGATCGGCAAAAAACGCCTCACCGTCCGGCGAAGGGTCTGCCTGCAAGATTAATATATCGTGTTTGATCAATGCTTTAGGCCAAGCGCGGCAGTTGGCGCGGGCATTGCTTCTCAAGCCTTGAATTCCTGCGCAGTAAGCGCCCCGCCACCTCCTGAGACGCCAAGATGGCGGCTCAAATCCTTGGTCCCGCATGCACGTTGCGCCCACGCCTTCGTCCGCTCCCGCTCCAGCGCCGCCCTCGGCGCAGGACGCGTCGGCGTCCGTCCAGAAGGCGACCCAGAACGGCGGCCAGAGTGCGGGCCAGGGCGGCGCCGCAAATGACGCGGCGTCGACCGGACCGGTCGGCGAGGCCGGCGCGCCAATTTCGTCATCGCTCGCGCCCGGCGCCAAAACCCCGGCCAAGGGCGCAGCTTCGTCAGCCGATCCGGCCCAGGCCGCCACGGCGCCCTCGGTCGGCGACTTCGCCCAGGCCCTGGCCGCCAGCCTCAGCGCCCAGGTTCAGGCGCCGGCCCCGCAGACCGCGACGCAACCGTCCGACGGCGGCGGGCAGGCAAGCGGCGTGGCCCTGCCGCCGTCAGGGAACCTGAGCGCCGCGTCGTTCTCCGGCCTGCTGCCCCAGCCGCCCCAAACCGCCGCCGGCAGCGCCGCGGCGTCCACCGCCCAAGACGCAGACGCCGGAGAGTCATTGGCGGACCTCGGCCTTGCCGGCGACGCCACAGAGGGCGCCGAGTCGACGCTGGCCCTATCCAGCGCCGCGCTCCAGGCATCCGCCAGTCAAGCGAGCAAGGGCCGAACCGCGACGTCCTCGGGCGTGGCCGCCTACACGCCTGCCCAGGCCGCCGATCAGGCGGGCAGCCAAGCCGCCGCGCCGACCCAAGATCAAAGCGCCGAGGCGATGTTCGGCCTGAGCCTTTCCGGCCAGCCGCTGGCGGGACTGTCGGCGGCGGACCCGGATGGCGGCGCGCCAGCGAGCCCCCTGTCGGCCGCGCCGGCCAAATCCTTGGCGGCCTCTGCCAATGGGAGCGCGGCGTCGCCGGGCTCCAAGGCCGGTTCGGCCCGCGTCTCCGGCGCCGCGATCACCTCGAGCGCCGCCGCGCAACCGGCCCTCATCGCCGAAGCCGTCGTGGCGGCGACTTCGACGGGGGATACCGGCGACCAAGGTTCGGGCGCGGATCAAGGGAAGGGCCAGGGCGACGCCGGGCCGCAGTCCGGGGCGGGCGACCCCGCGCCTGTCCAAACGCAATCCCCGCTGGATCCGACGCTCGCCGCCGCCGGCCTGCAGACCACCTCCCCTGCCGCGAGCGGCGGTGTTCAGGCGCCGCCGACGCCGGACGACCAGACCATCTCGGAACTTTCCGCCCGCATCGTCCAGACCGCCAGCGGCGGCAAGTCCTCGTTCGAGATGGTCCTGCACCCAGAGGGCCTGGGCAATGTCCGGGTCAAGGTGTCGGTCGACCGCAACGGCGCGGTCACCGCCAATATGAGCTTCAGCGATCCGGCCGCCGCGGCCGCCCTGAGCGCCAAGGTGGACGAGCTCAAGCAATCGCTGACCCAGGCCGGGTTCACCGTGGCGGAAAACGGTCTCAACTTCAACTTGGGCGGCCAGGACCAGTCCGGCGCGGGCCAGAACGCCTGGAGCGGGGCCAATCCCAACGCCGGACGCCTGTTCCAGAGCGCCGCCGGCGCCTCCGAAGATCTCATCGCGTCGGTCAGCCAGGCCGCCGCCAACCTCCAGCGGCCCTCCGCCGCCGGGCTCGACATCGTCATTTAGGGTTCGACCATGACCGTAAGCGCAACGACCTCGACGACGGGAACCGCCACCACCACCGGCAGCACCGCCGCGGACATCACCTCCGGCCAGAGCTCGCTCAACCAGACCTATCAGTCGTTTCTGACCCTGCTGACCACGCAGTTGCAGAACCAGGATCCGCTGTCGCCGATGGACACCAACACCTTCACCCAGCAGCTGGTGTCGATGAACGGGGTGCAGCAGCAGCTGCTGACCAACAATCTGCTGCAACAGATGGTCAGTCAGGCGACGGGCGCCGGCAGCGTCGGCAGCGCGGTCAGCCTGATCGGCAAGCAGGTCACCTCGCAGTCGTCGGTGCAGGCGCTACAGAACGGCGCCGCGACCTGGACCTACACCCTGCCCTCGGCCGCGACCAACGCCTCGGTCGAGGTGTTGGACGCCAACGGCAACGTGGTCTGGTCCGGAAACGCGCCGAGCACCGCGGCCGGCTCGACCAGCTTCACCTGGAACGGCCAGACCAGCTCCGGTTCGACCCTGACCAGCGGCAACTACACCTTGGGCGTGGCCGCCACCGATTCCACGGGCGCGGCCATCACCCCGACGATCTCGATCGCCGGCGTGGCCTCGGGCGTGAGCACCTCCGGCGGCGTGACCCAGGTCGATATCGGCTCCGTGCCCGTCGCCTACAGCACCATCACCTCCGTGACCAACACCACCAACTGACCCTGACCTGAAGGATTTCTTCCCATGAGCGGCATCAACAACGCCATGCTCGCCGGCGTATCCGGTCTGAGCGCGAACTCGGCGGCCCTGGCGTCGATCTCCGACGACATCGCCAACGTCAACACGGTTGGATACAAAGCCAATAACGTCCAGTTTTCCGACATGGTGACCAACACGGCCGGGGTGTCCTATCCCTCGGGCGGTGTGCAGGCGGTCAACACCCAGGAGGTCACCGTCCAAGGCGTCATGCAGTCGGCGTCCGCGCCGACCGACCTCGGCATTTCGGGCAATGGGTTCTTCGTCACCAGCCAGGGCGCGAGCGCGATATCGGGCACCAACACCGCCCTCTACACCCGCGCGGGCGCCTTCACGGAAAACGCCCAGGGCTATCTGGTCAACAGCGCGGGCCTCTTCCTGCAGGGCTGGCCCGCCAACGCCAGCGGCACGGTCGCCACCAACCCTTCCAGCCTGGCCTCGCTGTCGCCGATCAATCTTTCGCAGATTATCTCGACCCCCGTGCCGACCACGACGGCCGGCATCGTGGGCAATGTGGACTCGGCCCAGGCGGTCAGCGCCGGCGCCGCCACATACGCCGCCGGCGGCATGGCGGCCGGCACCACCACCCCAGACTTCACCATGCAGATTCCCGTGTCGGACTCCGAAGGCGGCTCCCAGACCCTGCAGATCGACATGCTCAAGACCGGGGCCAACACCTGGGCGGCCGAGGTGGTGTCCAATCCCGCCTCCGCCACAACCGGCACGCATGGCCTGATCGCCAGCGGCACCATCACCTTCAACAGTGACGGCACCCTCAACACCGCCTCGCCCGCCCTGACCAGTCTGGCGGTCAACTGGTCGCCTTCGATGGGCATCGCCAACCAGACCATCAGCCTGAATCTCAACACCTTGACTCAGGACAACAGCACCTCGACGCTGACCAACGTCCAGGCCAACGGCACGCCCACCGGATCGCTGACTTCGGTGCAGGTCAGCAGCACGGGCGTGGTCTCGGCCGTGTTCAGCAACGGCACCTCGCGCACGATCGCCCAGGTGGCCCTGGCGACCTTCCCCGATCCCGACGGCCTGACCGCGGTCAATGGCGACGCCTACCAGGCCTCACAGGCCAGCGGCAACTTCACCCTCCAGGTTCCGGGCTCAGGCGGCTCGGGCAACATCGAGTCCTCGAACCTGGAATCCTCGACCGTCGATCTGTCGGCGGAGTTCACCAACATGATCACGACCCAGCGCGCCTACTCCGCTTCGTCCAAGATCATAACCACGGCGGACTCGATGCTTCAGGACCTGATCTCAATCATTCGTTAAGCATAAATCGCAGCTCCGGAGCGGCAATAGATCAATGAAAAGAAACGCCCAAAATAGACGTGGTCTGCGGAAATTATGGTTAGCGAATCTTTACTATCGGGATTCACCGACTGTTATGTCGTTCGCGATAACTTCCTGCTTGAGAATGGTGGGAAGGGCGTAAAGCCATGTTGCAACAGCAACGCCTGAACAGTAGAGGCGAGAAGTACGTGATCGGCCCGACAGGCGCGCCGTTGACGCTGAGTGACCTGCCGCCGGAAAACACCGAGCGCTGGGTCATCCGTCGCAAGGCGGAAGTCGTCGCGGCGGTGCGCGGAGGCCTGCTTTCCCTGGACGAGGCGTGCGAACGCTATCGTCTGACCAACGAGGAATTCCTCGGCTGGCAGAAGTCGATCGACCAGCATGGCCTGGCGGGGCTGCGCACCACGCGCATTCAGCAATACCGCTAGACCTTACTGGATTCCTGGACGGCAAACGGCCGCGCCTCCCTGGCGCGGCCGTTTTCTTTTGCCCGTCGCGCGGGTCCGATCAGCCCCGTTACGGCTCCGCTTAACACCGCGTTTACCAAGCACCCGGAAAATACTGCCTAGCGAGGGCCCGCACCGGCGGCCGTTCGCTTCGGGGAAAGGCGCCGCGTGGAGTCGTTTGTCAGCGCGTTACAGCGGTTCGGGATTGGTCGGCTGGCCGCGATCATCGGCGTGGCCGCCGGCGTGGCCGCCGCCTTGTTCGCCCTGGTGCTCAACGCCGGCGTTGAGCCGCAAGGCCTGCTCTATTCGAACCTCGATCTGAAGGAGGCCGGGTCGATCACCCAGGCCCTGGATCAGGCGGGCATCAAATACGACGTCAAGGGCGACGGTTCGACCATCATGGTCCCGCGCGACAAGGTGGCGTCCACGCGCCTGCTGCTGTCCGGCAAGGGCCTGCCGACCTCGGGCTCGGTCGGCTACGAGATCTTCGACCAGACCTCGCCCCTGGGCCAAACCGACTTCGTGCAGAACCTGAACCGCCAGCGCGCCCTGGAAGGCGAATTGGCGCGCACCATCCGCTCGCTGCAGGGCGTGTCCTCGGCCCGGGTGCACCTGGTTCTGCCCAAGCGCCAACTGTTCGAGGATGAGGCCGAAAGCCCGTCGGCCTCGGTGGTGATCGGCATCGCCGGGCGCGAGCCCTCAGCCGACGAAGTGCGGGCGGTGCGCAACCTGATCGCCGGCGCGGTGCCCGACCTGAAGCCCGAAAAGGTCACCGTGGTCGATGATCGCGGCAAGCTGCTGGCGGGCGCGGACGACGCCGATAACGCCGACCAGGCCGCCGATTCCGCGCGCACCCAAACCGAGGACCGCATCCGCAAGACGGTCAAGGACCTGGTCGAGGGCGTGGTCGGGCCCGGCCATGCCCGGGTGCAGGTGACCGCCGATCTCAACCTGTCCTCGGTGACGATCCAGGACGAGAAGTACGACCCGGACGGCCAGGTGGTGCGTTCGACGCAAACGGTCGAGGAGAACTCCAAACAGGCCGACGCCTCCAAGAACGGCGACGGCAGCGCGGCTAATAACATCCCCAACGGGGCAAACACCGGCCCGTCGGGCGACAGCAGCACCGACACGACCGGCCACACCGAGGAAACCACCAACTACGAGATTTCCAAGACCACGCGCACCGAGGTGCAGCAGCCCGGCGACGTGAAGCGTTTGTCGGTCGCGGTCGCGGTGGACGGCCAGACGACCTACGACTCCAAGGGCAAGCCGACCTACACCCCGCGCTCGAGCGAGGAGATGCAGCGCATCGATCAGCTGGTGCGCTCGGCCGTGGGCTTCACCGCCACGCGCGGCGATCAGGTCTCGGTGGTCAACGTCCGCTTCGATCACGAGGACGACGGCCTGGGCGCCTCGGGCGGATCGCCGCTCTCCAACTTCGACAAGAACGACCTGATGCGCGGCGCCGAACTGTTGGTGCTGCTGATCATGGCCGGCTTGGTGGTGTTCTTCGTGGTGCGTCCGCTGCTCAGCACCGCCGCGGGCGGGGGCGGGCCTATGCCCATGCGGTTGGCCGGCGGCGGGGCTGGGAACCCGGCCCTGGCGGGCGGCGCCGTTGGCGCGGCGGGCGGGGGCGAGAACCTGGCCCTGGCGGCCCCCGGCGACGTGGAACAGCGCATCGACATCGCTCGCATCGAGGGCCAGGTGAAGGCGTCGTCGGTCAAGCGCGTGGCCGAGTTCGTCGACAACCACCCCGATGAATCGGTGTCGATCCTGCGCACCTGGCTTCACGAAAGCGCATGAGCGCCCGCGCCAAAAAAGGGGTCGCCGACGCCACCCGACTGAATGGGGCGGAAAAAGCCGCGATCATTCTGCTGGCCCTGGGCGAAGAGCACGTGCGCCTGTGGGAGCAGCTCGACGACGAAGAGGTGAAGGAAATATCCCAGGCCATGTCCAGCCTGGGGACGGTCTCGGCCCAGGTGGTCGAGGACCTGCTGATCGAGTTCGTCTCGGGCCTGTCCACGGCCGGGGCGATCATGGGCTCGTTCGAGCAGACCCAGCGCCTGCTGGCCGCATTCATGCCGCCCGAAAAAGTCGACAACCTGATGGAGGAAATCCGCGGGCCGGCCGGGCGCACGATGTGGGACAAGCTCGGCAACGTGAACGAGGCCGTGCTGGCCAACTATCTCAAGAACGAATACCCGCAGACCGTCGCGGTAGTCCTGTCCAAGATCAAATCCGACCACGCCGCGCGCGTGCTGTCGGCCCTGCCCGAGGATTTCGCGCTGGAGTGCGTGCAGCGCATGCTGCGCATGGAGCCGGTCCAGCGCGAGATCCTCGACAAGATCGAGCAGACCCTGCGCACGGAATTCATGTCGAACCTGGCGCGCACCTCCAAGCGCGACAGCCACGAGATGATGGCCGACATCTTCAACGCCTTCGACCGCCAGACCGAAAGCCGCTTTGTGGCGGCGCTGGAAGAACGCAACCGCGAGTCCGCCGAGCGCATCCGCGCTCTGATGTTCGTGTTCGAGGACCTGGGCAAGCTGGACCCGGGCGGAGTGCAGACCCTTCTGCGCGTGGTGGAGAAGGACAAGCTGGGCCTGGCGCTCAAAGGCGCCTCCGACGCTTTGCGCGAGCTGTTCTTCTCCAACATGAGCGAGCGCGCCGCCAAGATCATGCGCGACGACATGGACTCGATGGGTCCGGTGCGTCTGAAGGACGTGGATTCCGCACAGATGGCCATGGTGCAAGCCGCCAAGGACCTGGCGGCCAAGGGCGAGATCATGCTGGCCGGCCAGGGCGGGGATGACGAGTTGGTGTACTGATGCAGCAACCCCCGTCCCAGCCGCGCAAGTTCATCCTCGACACCGTGTTCGAGGGCGACGCCGTGGTCTATTCCGCGCCGCGGCCCAAGCGCAGCTACACCCCCGAGGAGGTCGAGGCGATCCGCGCCGAATGCTTCGCCGAGGGCCAGCGTTCAGCCACCGCGCGCGCCGAGGAGGCGCAGGCCGAGGCCCTCCGCCAGATCGCCCTCGCCGCCGCCGGCGCGCTGGGCACCCTGGCGGCGGTTGCCCATGAACACCGGGCGGGTTCAGCGCGCCTGGCCATGGCCGCCGCGCGCAAAATCGCCGACGCCGCGCTGGACGCCTTTCCCCAGGCGCCGATCGACGCGGCGCTCGAGGCCCTGGCCCGCGAAATCGAGGCCGTCCCCCGCTTGGTGGCGCGCGTGGCCCCCGACCGGGCCGAGGCCGTGCAGGCCGCCCTGGCCCAAACGGCGGCCGCCGCCGGCTATCCCGGCCAGATCGTGGCGCGCGCCGAGCCCAGCCTGAGCGGCGCCGCCTTCGTGCTGGACTGGGGCGACGGTTCGGCCGCCTTCGATCCCGAGCAGGCGGCCGCCCGCGTGGCCCATGCGCTTGACCAGGCGCTGGCGGCCGAGGGCCTGCACGCCGAGCCCCTGCTTCCCGCTTCACCCGAACTGCCGAGAAAGGCCTGACCATGGCCGATGAAACCATGCCTCTGGAAGATCTGAGCGCGGGGCCGCTGGCGAGCGACTCCGCGGTGGAGGCCGAGGACAAGATCGCCTCCGACCTGGCTACGGTGTTCGACGTCCCGGTCAACATATCGGCCGTTCTGGGCCGCACTCACCTGTCGGTGGCCCAACTGCTGCGCCTGAGTCAGGGCTCGGTGCTGGAGTTGGACCGCAAGGTCGGGGAAGCGATCGACATCTATGTCAACAACCGCCTGGTGGCGCGCGGCGAGGTCGTGATCGTCGACGATCGCCTGGGCGTGACCATGACGGAAATCATCAAGGACGGCGACAACGCCGCCTGAGGCGCGTGTTGGCCAGAAGGAGAAGCGACATGAGGCTTCTGATCGTTGGACGGCTTAACGGCCAGATCACCACCGCGGTGAAGATGGCCATGGCCACGGGCGCCAAGGTGGCCCACGTCGAGACCTGTTCGGCCGCGACCCAAGCGCTGCGCGCGGGCCAGGGCGCCGACTTGCTGATGGTCGACTATGCCTTGGACATCGCCGGCCTGATCGAAGCCAACGAAGCGGAGCGCATCCGCGTGCCGGTGGTGGCGTGCGGCGTGGGCGCCGATCCGGACCGGGCGGCCGCGGCCATCCGCGCCGGGGCCAAGGAATTCATTCCCCTGCCGCCGGATGCGGAGCTGATCGCGGCGGTGCTGGCGGCGGTGTCGGACGACGAGCGGCCGATCATCTGCAACGACGCCGCGACCAAACAGGTGCTGGCCTTGGCTGACCAGGTCGCCGGGTCGGACGCCTCGATCCTGATCACCGGCGAGAGCGGCGTGGGCAAGGAGGTGATGGCCCGCTACCTGCACAAGAAGTCGCGCCGGCACGACAAGCCGTTCATCAGCGTCAACTGCGCCGCCATCCCCGAGAACCTGCTGGAGAGCGAGTTGTTCGGCCACGAGAAGGGCGCCTTCACCGGCGCCCTGGCCCGCCGCATCGGCAAGTTCGAGGAGGCCAGCGGGGGCACCCTGCTGCTCGACGAGATCAGCGAGATGGACGGACGACTGCAGGCCAAGCTGCTGCGCGCCATCCAGGAGCGCGAGATCGACCGCGTGGGCGGCGCCAAGCCGGTGCGGGTCGACATCCGCATCCTGGCCACCTCGAACCGCGACCTGGCCCAGGCGGTCAAGGCCGGGACCTTCCGAGAGGACCTGCTCTACCGCCTGAACGTGGTCAATCTGCGCCTGCCGCCGCTGCGCGAACGGCCGGGCGACATCCTGGCCCTGGCCGAGCACTTCGCCCGCAAGTACGCCGCCGCCAATGGCCTCAAGGACAAGCCCCTGTCGGCCGAAGCGCGCCGTCGCCTGGTCGCCCATCGCTGGCCCGGCAATGTGCGCGAGCTGGAGAACGCCCTGCACCGGGCCGTGCTGCTGTCGGTCGGTCCCGAGATCGACGAGGCCGCGATCCGCCTGCCGGACGGACAACCTCTGTCGCCGGCGATCGGCTCGGGCGCTGGCCTGGCCGCCCAGGCCGCCAGCCGCGCGGCCCAGGCCGCCGCGGGCGCGGCGATCGGCGCCGGCGTTTCGGCCTTCGTCGGCCAGACCGTGGCCGAGGTCGAGCAGAGCCTGATCCTGGGCACTCTGGCGCACTGCCTGGGCAACCGCACCCATGCAGCCAACATCCTGGGCATCTCGATCCGCACCCTGCGCAACAAGCTCAAGGAATATTCCGAGGCGGGCGTGGCCGTGCCCGCCCCCCAGGGCGGCCTGAATGCCGCCTAAGGCCTCCATGGCAGGGCCGAACTAGATGGCGGACGTCAGCCTGCAGAGCATGATGGCTCAGCGGCCCACCGGCAAGGAGGTGTGGTCGTGGCTGGCGCGTGGCGAGGTGGCCCTGGCGCTGGGCGTGGTCGGCATCGTGGTGCTGCTGATCGTGCCGACGCCGCCCCTGCTGCTGGACCTGCTGCTGGCGATGTCGATCACCAGCGCCGTGCTGATCCTGATGACCTCGCTGCTGATCAAAAAGCCGCTGGAGTTCACTGCCTTTCCCACGGTGCTGCTGGTCACGACTCTCTATCGCCTGGGACTCAACCTGGCCTCCACACGCCTGATCCTCGGCCACGGCCAGGAAGGCACCGAGGCGGCGGGCCAGATCATCCAGGCCTTCGGCCGATTGATGACCGGCGGCGATTTCGTGATCGGCGTGATCGTTTTCGCCATCCTGATCATCGTCAACTTCGTGGTGATCACCAAGGGCTCGACCCGCATCGCCGAGGTGGCGGCGCGCTTCACCTTGGACTCTATGCCCGGCAAGCAGATGGCGATCGACGCCGATCTGTCCTCGGGCCTGATCAACGAGGACGACGCCAAGCGCCGGCGCAAGGAGCTGGAGCAGGAATCGACCTTCTTCGGGGCCATGGACGGCGCCAGCAAGTTCGTGCGCGGCGACGCGGTCGCTACCTTGATCATCACCGCCATCAACATCGCCGGCGGCATGATCATCGGCATGGCGCAGCACCACCTGTCGTTCGCCACCGCCGCCGCCAGCTACACCATCATGACCATCGGCGACGGCCTGGTCAGCCAGGTGCCCTCGCTGATCATCTCTATCGCCGCTGGCTTCCTGGTGTCCAAGTCGGGCATCGAGGGCTCGGCCGACAAGGCCTTGGTCGCCCAGTTGGCCAACAACCCGGTGGCTCTGGGCATGGTGTCGGCCGCAGCGGGCGTGATCGCGTTCGTGCCCGGCATGCCGATCCTGCCGTTCGTGGGCATCTCGCTCGGCGTCGGCGCCCTGGCGTGGCGGCGCGGCAAGGAGCGGCAAAAGCCCGTGGTGGTGGAAAAGACCGGCGCGGCCACATCGGGCTCGGACGAGGAGCCGATCGCCGCGGCCCTGGCCATCGACGACGTGAAGGTCGAGCTGGGCTACGGCCTGCTGGGCCTGATCAACGACCTGGAGGGGCGCCGCCTCACCGACCAGATCCGCGCCCTGCGCCGCACCCTGGCGTCCGAGTACGGCTTTGTCATGCCGCCGGTGCGCATCCTCGACAACATGCGCCTGGCCAACCAGGGCTACGCTCTGCGCATCAAGGAGATGGAGGCGGGCCAGGGCGAGGTGCGCCTAGGCAGCCTCCTGGCGATGGACCCGCGCGGCGGCCAGGTCGAGCTGCCGGGCGAGCACGTGCGCGAACCGGCTTTCGGCCTGCCCGCCACCTGGATCGACGAGGCTCTGCGTGAGGAAGCCACCTTCCGCGGCTACACCATCGTCGACCCGGCCACGGTGCTGACCACCCACCTGACCGAGGTGCTCAAGGACTCGATGCCGGACCTGCTGTCCTACGCCGAGGTGCAGAAGCTGCTGAAGGAACTGCCGGCCGACCAGAAGAAGCTGGTCGACGACATGATCCCCTCGGTCATCTCCGGCTCGATGCTGCAGCGGGTGCTGGCGGCCCTGCTGCGCGAACGGGTGTCGATCCGAGACCTGCCCGCGATCATCGAGGGCGTGGGCGAAGTGGCGCCGCACACCACCAGCGTGACCCAGATCGTCGAGCACGTGCGCAGCCGGCTGGCGCGCCAGCTGTGCTGGGCCAACCGGGGCGACGACGGGGCCCTGGCCATCGTCACCCTGTCGCCGGATTGGGAGCACGCCTTTGCCGACGCCCTGGTCGGCACGGGCGACGACAAGCAGCTGGCGCTGGCCCCGTCGCGTCTGCAGGACTTCATCCGCGGCGTGCGCGACGCCTTCGACCGTGCCGGCCAGCACGGCGACACCCCGGTGCTGCTCACCGGCCCACAGATCCGGCCCTACGTACGATCGATCATCGAGCGCTTCCGTGGCCAGACCACCGTGCTCAGCCAGAACGAGATCCATCCCAAGGCGCGGCTGAAAACCGTGGGCGTGATCTAGGCGCGCGGTCGAACGACACGAGCGCCTGTTTCAGATCAGCGACACAGGCAGCTTGAGGAACACCCTGCCGCTGGGTGTGGGCGGCGGCAGGGCGCCAGCCCGGATATTCACTTGTAACGCCGGCAGTATCAGCGTCGGCGCAGCGAGGGTCGCGTCGCGCGTCCGGCGCATTTGAACGAATGCGGCTTCCAAAACGCCGTCGCGCGCGTGGATATTCCGCGATCGTTCCTCGGCCACGGTCGTCTCCCATCGAAAATCGTCGCGGCCGGCTGGCAGATAGTCGTGGCCGACAAAGATACGCGTGCGCGGCGGCAGGGCGAGAATCTTGCGGATCGAATGGTAGAGTTGCGATGCGTCGCCGCCGGGAAAGTCGGCGCGCGCTGTGCCGTAGTCGGGCATGAACAGGGTGTCGCCCACGAAGGCGGCGTCGCCCATCAGATAGGTCACGCAGGCCGGCGTGTGGCCGGGTGTGTGCAGCACGCGGATCGAAAGCTCGCCCAACGCCAGGCTGTCACCGTCCGACAGCAGAATATCGAAAGCGGCGCCGTCGGCTGAAACGTCGTCCGCTTCGAACATCGGGATGAATATCTTCTGGACGTCCGTGATGTGGGCCCCGATCGCCACTTGTGCGCCGCTACGGCGACGAATGTAATCCGCGGCGGAGAGATGATCCGCGTGGGCATGGGTTTCCAGCACATAGACCGGGGTCAACCCCTGGCTCGACGCCGCTGACAGCATGGCATCGGCCGAAGCCGTGGACAGCTTGGCCGTACGCGGCTCGAAATCGAGCACCGGATCGATGATGGCCGCCTGACCGGACGCGGGGTCCGAAACCAGATAGCTCGCGGTTGAGGTGGCATGGTCGAAAAAGACTTGAACGCGCGGGGTCATGGCGGTCTCCCAATGATCAGCAGGTATATTATAGCTTGCTAAATTAGATACAACTTATATATAGGCTCCATGTTTGATCTCGCGAACATCGACATCGCCCGGTTCAAGGCGAGCGCCGCGGAGGCCGCAAATCTGCTGCGCGTGCTGGGCAGCGAACGCCGGCTGATGATCCTGTGCCAGTTGGCGGAGGGCGAAGAGCGGTCGGTGGGACAGCTTCAGCCCCTGGTCGGCCTCTCGCAGTCCGCGCTCTCACAGCACCTGGCGGTGTTGCGAGAGGACGGCGTCGTGGCCACGCGCCGCGAAGGCCAGACCATCTGGTACCGGATCGCGGACCCGGCGGCCGTCAAGGTCGTGGCGACGCTCGCGGAGATCTTCTGCCCCGCCGACATGAGGAAAATCCATGACCGCCCAACTCAAGACCCTGACCCCGGTAGAGGTCGCTGAACGCCTGAACGCGAACCGCGCCGTGCTGATCGACATCCGGGAAGCGGACGAATTCGCTCGCCAACACGCCCGCGGCGCGATCTCACGGCCGCTTTCGGCGTTCGACGAGGCTCATCTCGCCTTGGCGCCGGACAAGGACGTCGTGTTCACATGTCGGTCCGGCATGCGGACGGCAGCGAACTGCCAACGCCTCGGCGCGCGCATCCAAGGCCCATCATATGTTCTAGAAGGCGGTCTGGACGCCTGGTCCGCCGCAGGTTTGCCGGTGACTGCGGTCAAGGGCGCCCCGCTCGAGCTCATGCGACAGGTGCAGATCGCCATCGGCCTTTTGGTGGTGGTCAGCGTCGCGCTGGGCGCGTTCGTCAATCCGGCCTTCCTCGGGGTGTCCGCCTTCATCGGCGCAGGGCTGGTGATGGCTGGCTTGTCCGGCTTCTGCGGCATGGCGCGTCTGCTCGCCCTGGCGCCGTGGAACCGGCGAACCGCGTGAGACGATGCCGCTGGAACTGTCCCTTGCCGCGGCGGCGCTAAGCGGCGCGCTGGTCGCGCTTCTGCTCACCGTCTTCGGCGGCGGCGGCTCAGTGCTGGCGACGCCGCTTCTGATCTATTTCGTTGGCGTTCATGATCCCCATACCGCGATCGGCACCTCGGCAGCCGCCGTCGCGGTAAACGCAGCGATGGGTTTGGCCAGCCAGGCGCGCACAGGACGCGTGAAATGGCCGTGCGCCCTGGTCTTCGGCGGAGCGGGATTGGCCGGCTCCCTGCTGGGAGCGCATCTAGCCAAGCGAATGGACGGCCACAGCCTTCTGATCTGGTTCGCACTAGCGATGGCGCTGGTCGGCCTATCCATGCTCCTGCCAAAGCGATCGGAGGGCGATCCAGCGGTGCATCTGGACCAGCGCCTGGCGTTGAGACTAGCGCCAGTCGGGATGGCCACAGGATTCGCCGCGGGATTTTTCGGTATCGGCGGAGGCTTTCTCATCGTGCCGGGGCTGATGTCGGCGACAGGCATGACCCTGGCGCATGCCGCGGCGTCGTCCCTAGTGTCTGTGACCCTGTTCGGTTTAGCCACCAGCGCCAGCTACGCGGCCTCGAACCTCGTCGACTGGCCGGTATTCGCCGCCCTGGTCGCCGGCGGCCTCGTCGGCGTCTTGGCCGGCGCACCGGCCGCGCGCGCCCTGCAGGGGAATGCGGACATCGCCCGAAAGGCCTTCGCCGTCATGGTGGTCGCCACGGCCGGCTATGTGGCCTGGCGCGCCGAGACGGGGTAGCCCGCTTGCGCCAAGACCAGGTCGGTCTCCATCAAGATTGCGAGCCGGACAGGCTACGCCAGATGGCGAGTCAGAAACGACGTCATGTCGGCCAGGACCGGCGCCTTGCCGCGGAAGGCGGGCGAGAGGGCCAGGATCATGCCCGGATGGTCCACGCCGGGGTAGATCTTGGTTTCGACTTCGTCGCCCGCCGCGCGCAGGGCCTTGGATAGGTTGTAGGTGTTGGACAGCTCGACCAGCGTGTCGGCGTCGCCGTGGGCGAGGAAGGCCGGCGGGCGGCCGGGACCGACGTGGTTGATCGGCTGTGTGGCCTTGGGATCGGGCCAACGGCCGAACGCCTCGACCGCCAGGGGTGAGACGAAAGGATAGAAATCGTAGGGCCCCGATAGGCCGGCCACCGCGCGCACGCGGCGTGGATCGACCCCCGCCGCCTGCAGGAACGCCTGGTCCATGGCCAGTTGGAGCGCGATGTAGGCGCCGGCCGAGTGACCGGAGATCGCCAGCCGGTCCGGATCGCCGCCGTAGGCGGCCGCATGATCCAGCGCCCATCGCACGGCCGCCGCGCCGTCCTGCACGAAATCCGGATAGGGATGGGCCGGCGCCAGGCGGTAGTCCGGCACGATCACCAAAAAGCCCTGCGCCGCCAGGCTATGACCGACCCAGGCGTAGTCCTGCCGCCGCCCACTGTTCCAGCCGCCGCCATAGAAGAACACCAGCACCGGCAGGCCCATCCCGCCGCCCTCGGGCGCGTAGAGGTCCAGGCGCTGGCGCGGGTCGGCGCCATAGGCGAGGCCCTGCCCGGGTTGGCGCGCGGGATCGCGCGGGGCGAAGCGATTGAAAAGGGTGAGCGGCGAACAGGCGGAGGCTAGCAGCGCTGCCGTCCCCGCCAGAGCGCCGGCGAAGCCGCGTCGGGTCATGAGCCCTATACGCGCGGCCGGTCGCCCTGGTTCACCCGGCGCAGTTCCGCGCTGCGCTCATTCGAGATCGTGGCGGAAATCCGGGCCTGAGCGGCGCGCCCTCGACCATCGCCAAAGGCGCGGCCGAGGCGCCCCTGCGTGCCTAGACCAGCGCCGCGTCCAGCGTGATCTCGGCGTTAAGCACCTTGGAAACCGGGCAGTTCTTTTCGGCGCCCCCCGCCAGTTCGGCGAACTTGGCCGCGTCGATGCCGGGGATCGAAGCGCGCAGGGTCAGGTGCGACTTGTCGATCTTAAAGCCTTGCCCGTCGGGCGAGAGCGACACCGCCGCCTCGGTCGACATCTCAGTGGCGGCGAAGCCGGCCGCCTGCAGCTGGAACGCCAGCGCCATGGTGAAGCAGCCGGCGTGGGCGGCTGCGATCAGTTCCTCAGGATTGGTGCCGGGCTCGCTCTCGAAGCGGGTCTTGAAACTGTAGGGCGTCGACGACAGCACCGTGGAGTCGGTGGTCAGCGCCCCCGTCCCGTCCTTGCCGGTTCCCTTCCAGACAGCCTTGGCCTTACGGATCATGCGCGCCTCCTATGATGCTTGGGCAACCTAGGAACGCGCGCGGCGCTCGGCAACCTCGGCCGTGTGACATCGCCGCGCCCCCTCGCCCGTTGCGCCGGAACGCGCGCGCTGCTAGCGAGGGCCGATCACGCCCGCGCGAGGACCTCGGACCCGACATGGCCAACGCCAAGCAACCACGCGAACGGGGCGTCGGCGGCGCCATCTTCTGGGATCTGCTCACCTTTGACCGCCTGCTCACCGGGCCGGTAGTGCATCTGATCTATTGGAGCGGGTTGGGCGTGGTCCTGCTGGTGAGCTTCGGCGTGATCGGGGCCTTCGTCGGCTTCCTGATGCGCGGCGAGACGGCGGTGGAAAAGCTGCTGGCCCTGCCGGTGCTGGTGGCGGGCCTCCTGGTCGTGGCGGCCATGGCCCTGCTGTGGCGCGCCTTCTGCGAGTTCTACGTGGCGATCTTCCGCATCAGCGACGATCTGGCGGCCTTGCGGCAAGCCGCCGAGACGGTCAACCCCCCTCGCCCCGCGCCGGCGCCGCCACCCGCCTGATCCGGCGATAGGCCGGTCTGAGGTTAAGGTTCTTGCGCGATCGCGACCACGCTGCGGCGGGGGGCGAAGGCGAAGCGATCGACAAAGTCGCAGAAGGCCTTCATCTCCTGAGCCGCCACCAGATCGCCGGACAACTCCTCGGCCGAACGGCCGCTTTCCAACACCGACTGATAGGCGGCGCGGCCGCGGATGACCACTGGGGCCACCGGCAGGCGCAGGAGCTTGAGCGCCTCGCTAGCTTTGACTACCGCCTGAGATTCGATGGCTCCGCGTGCTGAGGGCGCCTGGTTGAGCACCACGATACCGGGCTTGCGCAGCCGGCGAATAATATCGCTGGTGCGCACCGCCGCGGCAAGATCGAGGAAGCTCGGACGCACCACCAGGAGCGCCAGATCAGCGATCACGACCGCCTGGGCCGTGTCCTCCTCCAGCACCGCGGGCGTGTCGATCACGATCGCCTGGACGCCGTCGCGCACCAGATTGACCTGAACAGGAAAAAGCTTGCCGGCTTCGGCCGGGACCACCGAGGGGCCCGGGCTAGTGCGGCCTCTGAAGACCTCGACGGACGACCACTGCGGATCGGTATCGACCAGGGCGGTCGTGCGGCCGCGCAGATGCAGGCCGATGGCCAGGTGCACCGCTACAGTCGTCTTTCCGCTCCCGCCTTTACGGCCGATGACGGCGATCGTTCTCATCGATGTCTGAAGGTCCTAAGGCGCGAATTTCTTAACGCAGAAGGCCAAGGTTGGAGTCGGCGGATTTGTGAAGTTTCGGCGTCGGCCCGACAAGTCGCTTGATCTGCGGGCGCCGAATCAGCGCGCCTGCGAACGCCGCAAGCCCAGCTCGTCCAGAGCCGCGGTCTCGCGGCGGGCGTCCTCCAGGGCCTCCGCCACCCGGGCCATTTCGAGCACTTGTTCGTACTTCTTCAGCTCCTCGAACGCCTGAGTCAGCGCTTCGCGTGCGCCCGCCTCCTCGGCGCGGGCCGTCTCGATCGCCGCCTTGGCCGCGTCGCGCCGCATGCGCCAGCCCTGCAGGAAGCCGATGCGGTAGAAGCCCGCCTCGGCGTCCTTGGCGGCGTGGGCGTTCTCGGAGACTGCCTCAGCCTCGAGCATGACCAGCTTCATCTCGGCGGCCATCCGAGCCTCGACCAGCCCGGCCAGACGCTTCTGGCGCGTCTCGACCTCGTGGTTGGAGATGCGGATCAGGGATTTCGCGCTCTTCACGCCTTATCTCCGGCCAGAATCTGCGCCAGGGCGGCGAAGCCCTGGTCCAGCGTAGTCCGCTCATCCTTGTCCTGGCGTAAAAACGCCTCCAGCGCGGGGTTGAGCCGGATGGCGCGGTCGATCTGGGGATCGGCCCCCGCACGATAGGCGCCGATGCGGATCAACTCTTCCATATTGGCGTAGGCGGCCAGCACCTGTCGGGCCTCCGACACGATCGGCCGCTCGGCGGGCGTCTGGCAGCCCGGCAGGGTGCGCGAAATGGAACGCAGCACATTGATCGCGGGGAAGCGTCCGCGCTCGGCGATGGCGCGCTCCATCACGATGTGGCCGTCCAGGATGCCGCGCACCGCGTCGGCGATCGGCTCGTTGTGGTCGTCGCCGTCGACCAGCACCGTGAACAGGCCGGTGATCGGTCCGGATTCGGTGCCATCGGGCCGCACGGGGCCTGGGCCGGCGCGTTCGAGCAGCTTGGGCAGTTCGGTGAACACGGTCGGCGTATAGCCCTTGGTGGTCGGAGGTTCGCCCGCAGCCAGACCGATCTCGCGCTGCGCCATGGCGAAGCGGGTCACGCTGTCCATCAGGCACAGCACTTCCTGGTCCTGGTCGCGCAGGTATTCGGCGACGGCCATGGTCATGAACGCCGCCTGGCGTCGCTTGAGCGCGGGCTCATCGGAGGTGGCGACCACTACCACGGCGCGCTTCAGTCCCTCCGCGCCCAGGGTCTCCTCGATAAACTCGCGCACCTCGCGGCCTCGCTCGCCGATCAGGCCGACCACAACGGCGTCGCAGTCCGCGCCCTTGGCCAGCATCGACAGCAGCACCGACTTGCCGACGCCCGAGCCGGCGAACACGCCGAGCCTCTGGCCCCGGCAGCAGGTGGTGAAGGCGTTCATCGCGCGCACGCCCAGGTCGAGCCTTGCGCCTACCCGGCCGCGCGCGTGCGCCGGCGGCGGAGGGCTGCGCAGTGAATAGGCCGCCGGTCCCTGGGGCAACGGGCCCTTGCCGTCGATCGGATCGCCGAAGGCGTCGATGATACGCCCGCGCCAAGCCAGGGTCGGCCGCACCACGTCGCCTTCCGGGCAGATCCTTATCTCGGCCCCCGGCGCCACGCCTTCCAGCGGACCAAACGGCATCAGAAGGGCGCGGCTGTCGCGAAAGCCCACCACCTCGGCGGCCAGGGCCGGCAGGCCGCCCCGGCGAACCACCTCGGCCCGGGCGCCGACGGCCAGTCGCGTCAGACTGCCACGCGCCTCGATCAGCAATCCATTTACGGCCGCCACGCTGCCCGAAACGGTCAAGGGGTCTATCCGCTCGATGGCGTTCAGCAGACTTTGCACGTCCTGGAGTCCCCGCCGCTTGCGCCGTGCAAACCCAAAAAACCCAAGCGCGGCATTAGCTTGGCGCCAGGCCGATCGGGCGATCAGCTTCACCGCAACAGGCTGGCCGAACATGGTTAATTTTTTCGTCGCAGGAGCCCTGGCGACGCTTGCCCTTTATCTGCAAATCGCCCTAACCAGTTATTCAGATTAACCAAGTTTAAATTAACTCTCCCACACAGTGAGGCCCGACTTATGGGGCGTGGGAATAGCGTTCCGTGTTGACGACCGCCGTAGTGCGGGGAGGGGCAAATGCGCGTTCTGTTGATAGAAGACGACAGCGCTACAGCGCAAAGCATCGAGCTGATGCTTAAGTCGGAAGGCTTCAACGTCTATACGACGGATTTGGGGGAAGAAGGCGTCGATCTGGGCAAGATCTACGACTACGACCTGATCCTACTGGACCTTAACCTGCCTGACATGTCCGGGATGGATGTGTTGCGCCAGCTTCGGGTGGGTAAGATCAACACTCCGGTGATGATCCTTTCCGGGACTTCGGAAATCGACACCAAGGTCAAGACCTTCGCCGGCGGCGCCGACGACTACATGACCAAGCCCTTTCATAAGGACGAGTTGATCGCCCGCATCCACGCGGTGGTCCGTCGCTCCAAGGGCCACGCTCAGTCGGTGATCAAGACCGGGGACATCACGGTCAATCTCGACGCAAAGACCGTGGAAGTGAACGGCTCGCGCGTGCATCTGACCGGCAAGGAATATCAGATGCTCGAACTGCTTTCTCTGCGCAAGGGCACTACCCTGACCAAGGAAATGTTCCTCAACCATCTGTACGGCGGGATGGACGAGCCGGAATTGAAGATCATCGACGTGTTCATCTGCAAGCTGCGCAAGAAGCTGGCCTCCGCCGCCAGCGGCCAGCA
>DATKPD010000082.1:0-4242 GCA_035524315.1 Caulobacteraceae bacterium | reverse complement strand
GCGCTCCAGCCTCCGCAGCGGCGCGCTCCGCAATGTCGGCGCCGGTCTGGCCCCGCACGCCAAGGTTATAGCCGGTGAGGTCATGGCCCCTGCCCCGCTCGGCCGCGACCACCCGCCCGACCCAACCCAGCGCCGCGTCGTCGCCCGTCCCTTGGGTGAAGCTGTCGCCAAGAAAGCAAACGCGCAGGTCGGGTCTGGTCAGGGTCACGGCCATCGCGTCAGGGCGCCACCCCGAGAAGGGCATACGTCGCCGCGATGTCGGGCTTGGCGGCCCGGGCCGCGGCCATGTCGGCGTCCCCGCCTGCCGCGTCGCCCAGCCGATGCTTGACCACGCCGCGCATGAACAGTGCAGACGCCAGCCTGGCGTTGAACTTGAGCGCCTGGTCGTAGTCGGCCCGCGCCGCCGTCAGGTCCCCCTTTCGGAAATGGACGAAGCCGCGGCTGTCGAGCAGGTTGGCGCTGGTCGGCGCGATCTTGAGGCCGGCGTCACAATCGGCGATCGCCGCATCCAGGTCGTGGCCCGCCGCCGCGCGCGACCAACAGGCGCGGTCGAGGGCGATGGCGTCCCCCGGCTTCAGTTTCACGATCTGGTCGGCGTTCTGGACCGCTTTATCCCATTGGCGCGTGAGGGTGTAGCCGATGGCGAGGAATTCATGAGCCGTCACGCTGCCTGGATCGCTTTTCACCGCCAGTTCGCCGTCGGCCGCCGCCAGATCGGGCTGATGATTGGCGGCGTGAGCGAGCCCGCGCGAGATGTAGATGTTGGTGTCCGCGGGGTTCAGCTTGATCGCCTGGTCGAACTCGGCGAACGCCGCGTCGAACTTTCCGGCCTCCCGATAGAGATTGGCCAGCGCCCAATGACTTTTCTCATCGTTCGGATTCAGGCTCACCAGCTTGAGCGCGTCGGTGATCGCCAGGTCGTATCGCCGCCAACTCTCATTGAAGGCGCCGCGCGCCTGATAAGCCTGCGGCGCGGCCGGATTGAGGCTGATGGCCAGATCGAGATCGGCGGCGGCGAGGTCGGGTTGGCCCAGGCGTTGATAAGCGTCGGCCCGGCTAAGGTAGGCGGAATAGACCGCGTCAGGCGCGGTGGCCTTGTCAGAGATCAGGGCGGCGCAAGCGGCGAGCGCGGCAGAGGGGTCGGCGGCGCCTGGGACGCACGGCTGCACGCCGGGCGGGCGGGCGGCGGCTGCGGGGCCCGTCCCATCGGCGGCCTGCGCGGAGGTCCACAGCGCCGCCAAGGCCAGACACAACGGAGCGGCAAGACGCTTCATCACAATCCCCTTGGCGCGGATGACCGGCGCCGCTGGCAGCGACGTGGTCCAGCGGCGAGCTTCGCTTTTAACGGATTTCCTTAAAGGAACCGCTGCTTGGCGGCGGCCATGACGGGATGGTGATCTAGACCAGCCGGCTCTGTTCCTTGGCCGCGGCGATAAAGCTACGGAACAGGGGGTGCGGGGCGAACGGCCGCGACTTCAGCTCGGGGTGGAACTGCACGCCCACGAACCACGGGTGATCCTCGCGCTCTACGATCTCGGGCAGGACCCCGTCGGGCGACAGGCCGCAGAACTTCAGTCCCGCGCCCTCGATCGCCGCCTGGTAGTCGATATTGACCTCGTAGCGGTGGCGGTGGCGCTCGGAGATGGTCACGCCCTCGTAGATTTGGCTGACCAGCGAGCCGGGCTTGAGCACCGCGTCATAGGCCCCAAGGCGCATGGTGCCGCCCAGGTTGTCGCCCGCCGTGCGCACGTGCCGCTCGTTGCCCTTGATCCATTCGGTCATCAGCCCGACCACCGGCTCCTTGGCCGGGCCGAACTCGGTCGACGACGCGCCCTGTATCCCCGCCACGTTTCGCGCCGCCTCGATCACAGCCATCTGCATGCCAAAGCAGATGCCGAAGTACGGCACCTTGTGCTCGCGCGCGAACTGCACCGCGCGGATCTTGCCCTCAGCCCCGCGCTCGCCGAAACCGCCCGGCACCAGGATGCCGTGCACGCCTTCCAGCCGCACCGCCGCCGCGCCGTCCTCGCCCTCGAACGCCTCGGACTCCACCCAATCGAGCTTGACCTTGACGTTGTTGGCCACGCCGCCGTGGGCCAGGGCCTCGATCAGCGATTTGTAGGCGTCCTTGAGCACGGTGTACTTGCCGACCACCGCGATGGTCACCTCGCCGTCGGGGCTGGTGACGCGGTCCGAGATCTGGCGCCAGCCGGACAGGTCGGGCGCGGGTGGGTTCTCGATGCCGAAGGCGTCCAGCACCTCCCGGTCCAGGCCTTGCTCGTGATAGTCGAGCGGCACGCCGTAGATGTTGGCCGAATCCATCGCCTGGATCACGGCGGTCTCACGCACGTTGCAGAACAGGCCGATCTTGCGCCGCTCCTCGCGGGGGATCGGCTGCTCGCAGCGGCACAGCAGGATGTCGGGCTGGATGCCGATCGAGCGCAGTTCCTTCACCGAGTGCTGTGTCGGCTTGGTCTTCATCTCGCCGGCGGTCTTGATGAACGGCAGCAAGGTCAGGTGCACATAGAGCGCGTGCCGGCGCGGCAGTTCGTTGCCCAGCTGGCGGATGGCCTCGAAGAACGGCAGCCCCTCGATGTCGCCCACCGTGCCGCCGATCTCGACCAGCACGAAGTCCGCGTCGCCCGCGTCGGACAGGACGAACTGCTTGATCTCGTTGGTGACGTGCGGGATCACCTGGACGGTCGCGCCGAGATAATCGCCGCGCCGCTCCTTCTCCAGGATCGTCTTGTAGATCTGGCCGGTGGTGATGTTGTCGCCCTTGGTGGCCGACACGCCGGTGAAGCGTTCGTAGTGGCCAAGGTCGAGGTCCGTCTCCGCCCCGTCGTCGGTCACGAACACTTCGCCATGCTGATAGGGCGACATCGTGCCGGGATCGACGTTGAGGTAAGGGTCCAGCTTACGCAGGCGGACCTTATAGCCGCGCGCCTGCAGCAACGCGCCAAGAGCTGCGGCGGCGATGCCCTTCCCCAGAGAGGAGACCACGCCGCCGGTAATGAAGATGTACCGGGCCATGGGCGGCTAGGTTAGCAGCGATTCGGGATGGGCCGAGCGATTTCCCGGGCCTTGCGACGTCACGTCAGGGCGCTTTTTGGCCAGGTTGGGCCGAGCCAGGCTGAACCGGCGCCGGCGCCGACAGGCCGGCGAACGGATTGTTCGGGTTGGCCGGGGCGGCCGGCTGCGGCGACTGCACGCCGGGGGCGGCCGGCGCGGGCAACGCCTGAGCCGGCGGCGCGTTCGAAGCCGGAGCGGCGGGCGCGGCGGGCTTGGCCGGGGTCGAGAAGTCCAGGCTCTGGGCGTTCAGCCGGTCGATGATCGAAGAGTGGCCGTGGGCCCGCCCGATCAGCAGGGTCTGGGCGATGGCCAGGGCGAAGAACACGAAGGCCAGGATCCAGGTCATCCGCGTCAGAAGGTCGCCGGCGCCGCGCGCGGTCATGAAGCCCGAGGGTCCGCCGCCGCCGCCCATGCCCAAAGCGCCGCCCTCGGAGCGTTGCACCAGGACGATCGCGATCAGCGCGATGCACACGAACACGTTCACAACCAGGAGGATGTTGGCCAGGATGGTCAAGCGCTGGAGCTCCGGAAACCTAGGGCGTCAAATAAGGCGGCTGGTCTCTAACACCAACCCCCCGCCGGCGCAAAGGCCGCGTCGTCTCAAGGCCAACCGCCTCAGCCGACGGCGCGCACGATCGCCAGGAAATTGTCGGCCTTGAGGGAGGCCCGCCCGACCAGAGCCCCGCCGACTTCGCGCGCCTTGAGGATCTCCGCCGCGTTGCCGGGACTGACCGAACCGCCGTAAAGGATCGGCGCGCTGAGCCCCGCGTCGCCCAGCGTGTCCACCAGCGCCCCGCGCAGGGCCACGTGGGTTTCCTCGATCTGATCGAGGGTCGGTGTCAGGTCCGTGCCGATGGCCCACACCGGCTCGTAGGCCAGGGCGAAGGGGCGTTGGCGCAACTCGCCGGGCAAGGAGCCGGCGACCTGCTTGCGCACCACGTCCAGGGCCCGCCCACTGCGCCGCTCGACCAGGGTTTCGCCAACGCACACGATCGGCTCCAGCCCGGCCCACGCGGCCGCCTGGGCTTTGCTCGCGGCCAGGGAGTCGCTTTCGCCGTAGCAGCCGCGCCGCTCGGAGTGGGCGATGATCACCAGCTTGGCCCCGGCGTCCACCAGCATGGGCGAAGAGATATCGCCGGTGTAGGCGCCCTCGGCGTCGGCGTGATTGTC
>DATKPD010000081.1:0-33099 GCA_035524315.1 Caulobacteraceae bacterium | reverse complement strand
CTTGACCAGCACGTTGAAGCTTTCCGGGATGCCGGCCTCGAACGTGTCGTCGCCGCGGACGATCGACTCGTAGACCTTGGTCCGGCCGGCCACGTCGTCGGACTTGACCGTGAGCATCTCCTGCAGGGTGTAGGCGGCGCCATAGGCTTCCAGGGCCCACACCTCCATTTCCCCGAAGCGCTGACCGCCGAACTGCGCCTTGCCGCCCAGCGGCTGCTGGGTGACGAGCGAGTACGGACCGATCGAACGGGCGTGGATCTTGTCGTCGACCAGGTGGTGCAGCTTGAGGATGTAGATGTAGCCGACCGTGACCGGACGCTTGAACTGCTCGCCGGTCTGGCCATCGAACAGGATGGACTGACCCGAGCGGTCCAGGCCCGCCATCTCCAGGTGCTCTTCGATATCCTCGATCCGCGCGCCGTCGAACACCGGCGTGGCGATGGGAACGCCCTTGCCGAGGTTGCGGGCCAGTTCGACCAACTCCTCGTCGGAGTCCGGCAGTTCCTGATCAGGACCGTAGATCTCGTGCAGGCGCTGCAGAAGGGCCTCACGTTGGCCGCCGCCGTACTGCCAGTCTTCCAGCAGGGTGGTGATCTGCTTGCCCAGGCCCGCGCAGGCCCAGCCAAGGTGGGTTTCGAAGATCTGGCCCACGTTCATGCGCGAGGGCACGCCCAGCGGGTTGAGCACCACGTCGACGGCGGTGCCGTCGGCCAGGTAGGGCATGTCCTCGATCGGCAGGATCTTGGAGATGACCCCCTTGTTGCCGTGACGGCCGGCCATCTTGTCGCCCGGCTGCAGCTTGCGCTTCACCGCCACGAACACCTTGACCATCTTCATCACGCCCGGAGGCAGTTCGTCGCCGCGCTGCAGCTTGTCGACCTTGTCCTCGAACCGGCGGTCCAGACGCTTGCGCGCCTCGTCGAACTGACGGCGCATGGCCTCCAGCTCGCCCATGGCCTTTTCGTCGTCGAGGGCGATCTGCCACCACAGGCCGGTCGAGATCTCTTCCAGCTTTTCCAGCGAAATCACGCCGCGGCCCAGGCCCTTGGGACCGGAGACGGCGTTCTTGCCCACCAACAGCTCGCGCAGGCGGCCGTTGATGTTGCGGTTCAGGATGGCGAATTCGTCGTCGCGGTCCTTGCCCAGGCGGTCGATCTCGGCGCGTTCGATGGCCAGAGCGCGTTCGTCCTTGTCCACGCCGTGCCGGTTGAACACGCGCACCTCGACGATGGTGCCCGCCACGCCCGGCGGCAGGCGCAGGGAGGTGTCGCGCACGTCCGAGGCCTTTTCGCCGAAGATGGCGCGCAGCAGCTTCTCTTCCGGCGTCATCGGGCTTTCGCCCTTGGGCGTGACCTTGCCCACCAGGATATCGCCCGGCATGACCTCGGCGCCGATGGCCACGATGCCCGCTTCGTCGAGGTTGCGCAGGGCTTCCTCGCCGACGTTGGGGATATCGCGGGTGATTTCTTCGGGGCCCAGCTTGGTGTCGCGGGCCATCACCTCAAACTCCTCGATGTGGATCGAGGTGAACACGTCATCGCGCACGATGCGTTCGGAGATGAGGATCGAGTCCTCGAAGTTGTAGCCGTTCCAGGGCATGAACGCGACGAGCGAGTTACGGCCCAGCGCCAGTTCGCCCAACTCGGTCGACGGGCCGTCGGCGATGATGTCGCCGGCGTGGATCCGATCACCCACCCGCACCAGCGGACGCTGGTTGATGCAGGTGTTCTGGTTCGACCGCTGGAACTTGGACAGCCGGTAGATGTCCACGCCCGGCTTGTTGGGGTCGGTTTCCTCGGTGGCGCGGATGACGATGCGGGTGCCGTCGATCTGTTCGACCACGCCGGTGCGTCGGGCGACGACCGTGGCGCCCGAGTCACGGGCCACGACGTCTTCCATGCCGGTGCCGACCAGCGGCGCGTCCGACTGGACCAGAGGCACGGCCTGACGCTGCATGTTCGAGCCCATCAGGGCGCGGTTGGCGTCGTCGTTTTCCAGGAAGGGGATCAGGGCCGCGGCCACCGACACCACCTGCTTGGGCGACACGTCCATGAAGTCGACCTGCTCCTTGGCGGCGAGGGTCACTTCGCCGTTGATGCGCACGGTCACCAGGTCATCGAGCAGCTCGCCCTTCGGCGAGAGGGCCAGGTTGGCCTGAGCGATGGTGTGCTTGGCCTCTTCCATCGCCGACATGTAGACCACGTCCTCGGTGGTCTTGTTGTCGACCACACGGCGGTACGGGCTCTCGATGAAGCCGTACTTGTTGACCCGCGCGTGGGCGGCCAGCGAGTTGATCAGGCCGATGTTCGGGCCTTCCGGCGTTTCGATCGGGCAGATGCGGCCGTAGTGGGTCGGGTGCACGTCGCGCACTTCGAAGCCGGCGCGCTCGCGGGTCAGACCGCCCGGGCCGAGGGCCGAGAGGCGCCGCTTGTGGGTGATTTCCGACAGCGGGTTGGTCTGGTCCATGAACTGCGAGAGCTGGCTGGAGCCAAAGAACTCGCGCACCGCAGCCGCCGCCGGCTTGGCGTTGATCAGGTCGTGCGGCATGACCGTGTCGATATCGACCGAGGACATGCGCTCCTTGATCGCCCGCTCCATGCGCAGCAGGCCGACGCGATACTGGTTTTCCAGCAGTTCGCCGACCGAACGCACCCGGCGGTTGCCCAGGTTGTCGATGTCGTCGATTTCGCCGCGGCCGTCGCGCAGGCCGACCAGCACCTTGAGCACCGCCAGCACGTCTTCCTTGCGCAGCACGCGCATGGCGTCGTCAGTGTCCTGCTCCAGGCGCATGTTCATCTTCACGCGGCCGACCGAAGACAGGTCGTAGCGCTCGGAGTCGAAGAACAGGCCCTGGAACATGGTCTCGGCGGCTTCCACCGTCGGCGGCTCGCCCGGGCGCATCACGCGGTAGATGTCGAACAGCGCGTCCTCGCGCACGGCGTTCTTGTCCACGCGCAGGGTGTTGCGCATGTAGGCGCCGACCGTGACGTGGTCGATGTCGAGCACGTCGATGGTGGTGAAGCCCTGGGCTTCCAGGGCCGCGATCGACGCGGCGTCCAGTTCCTCGCCGGCCTCGGCGTAGATCTCGCCGGTCTGGCCGTTGACCTCGTCACGCGCCAGGAAGCGGCCGACCAGGGCATCGGGCGCCAGGAGCAGGGTCTTGACCCCGCCGTCGGCGAACTTCTTGGCCGCGCGGGCCGAGATCTTCTGGCCGGCCGGCGCGATCTCCTCGCCGGTGTCGGCGTCGATCAGCGGGAATTCCGGCTTCACGCCGCGCCAGCGCTCGGCCTTGTAAGGCGTGGCCCAGCCGCCGGGCCGCTTCTCGAAGGGAATGACGTCGTAGAAGGTGGTGAGGATTTCCTCAGCGTCCATGCCGAGCGCGTAGAGGAAGGTGGTGGCCGGCAGCTTGCGGCGACGGTCGATGCGGACATAGACGATGTCCTTGGCGTCGAACTCGAAGTCGAGCCACGACCCGCGATAGGGAATGATGCGGGCGGCGAACAGCAGCTTGCCCGAGGCGTGCGTCTTGCCCTTGTCGTGATCGAAGAACACGCCCGGCGAACGGTGCATCTGCGAGACGATGACGCGCTCGGTGCCGTTGACGATGAAGGTGCCCTTGTCGGTCATGAGCGGGATGTCGCCCATGTAGACGTCCTGCTCCTTGATGTCCTTGACCGAGCGGGCGCCGGTTTCCTCGTCGCTCTCGAACACGATCAGGCGAAGCTTGACCTTCAGCGGCGCGGCGTAGGTCATGTCGCGCTGGATGCATTCCTCGACGTCGTACTTCGGCTCCTCGAACTCGTAGGAGACGTATTCGAGCACGGCGCGCTCGTTGAAGTCCTTGATCGGGAACACCGACTTGAAGACGGATTCGATGCCCTCGCCGTCCCGGTCCTGCGGGCGGACTTCCCGCTGCAGGAACTGTTCGTAGGACGAACGCTGCACCTCGATGAGGTTGGGCATCTGGACCGCTTCTGGAATGCGGCCGAACGACTTGCGGATACGCTTCTTGCCGGTGAACGACTGAGGCATCGTTGCTCCCTCGCGCGCTGGGCGCGGATCAATTCACAACGGGCGGAATCCGCCCGTCAGGTCCTAGCGTCCACCCTCGGAACAGGCCTGTGGCCTGCCGGACGCCGGAATAATCACCCGTTCCCTCACAGGAATGGGGCGCCCCTTCGCGCTGGTCGGAGGGCGGCGGACCGCGCCTCGGGGCTGGGTTGCGGACACGCCGAAACGTTCCGCCGAATCTCTTCGTGAACGGCGGGATATAGGGGAATGAATCGCGGGCGCCAAGAGGCAATTACACCCGGCGCGCGAAGAAGCGTCGTGTGCAAGCTTGACCTTGAAGCGACGCAGGCGGCAATCCTGCCTCGCGCTTTCAGGAGAAGGACTATGCCCGCGGTCAGAGGCTACGCCAAGGACTATGTCGAGGCCGCCCGCGCCCGGCTCGACGCCGAGCTTTCAGCCCACGCCAAGCTGCGCAAGGCCGCCGCGCACAGCCTGGCCGAGAGCGAGATCCAGGCGCTGGAGCAAGGGCGCCTGGCCGACCTGCTGATCGCGCTCGACGCCAGGTTCACGGGCCGCGGACGCGTGGCCGAGGACGGTCATCCGTTCAACGAGGTGCGCGTGCTGGCCGCCGCCGCCCTCGCCGCCGACGGGATCGTGCGATCCGTCCGCGCCGTGCGCTACGATCCGGCCAAGGCGGTCCTGGGGCTAAAGATCGGCGAGCCGCCCGTGTTGACGGCCGCGGGCGTCAAGCGGCTCGGCATCGCGTTCCTCGACGCGATCGAGGGGCGCCGCGGCGCATAAAAAACGGCCCCGGAGGTTTCCCGCCGGGGCCGCGTGTAGCGTCGAGCTGACGCCGCGCGATTACTTGATCGCGACGGTGGCGCCGGCTTCTTCGAGCTTCTTCTTGATCTCTTCCGCTTCCTGCTTGGAGACGTTCTCCTTCACCGGCTGCGGCGCGCCTTCGACGAGGTCCTTAGCTTCCTTCAGGCCCAGATCGGACCGGACGGAGCGGACTTCCTTGATGACGTTGATCTTCTTGTCGCCGCCAGCCATCAGCATGACGGTGAATTCGGTTTGCTCTTCGACCGCTTCGGCCGGAGCAGCGCCAGCGCCGCCGGCGGCGGGAGCGGCGAAGGCGACCGGCGCGGCGGCCGAGACGCCCCACTTGTCTTCGAGCAGCTTGGACAGTTCAGCGGCTTCGAGGACGGTCAGGGTCGACAGTTCGTCAACGAGCTTTTCGAGCTTGGACATGGTTCAGTTTCCTTGGATGGGTTGAGATGTGCGGATGAGGAGATGACCGGGGCTGATCAGGCCGCCGCGTCCTTGGTCGCGTACGCGTTGAACACGCGGGCGAGTTGGCCGGCAGGCGCTTGCAGAACGCCGGCGACCTTGGTGGCCGGGGCGTTGAGAAGGCCGATCAGCTGGGCGCGGATCTGGTCCAGGGACGGCAGGGTCGCGAGCGCGCTCACAGCCTTGACGTCCAGCACCGTGGTTTGACCGAGCAGGCCGCCGACAACCGAGAACTTCTCGTTGCCCTTGGCGTATTCGGTCACGACCTTGGCGGCGGAGACGGCGTCCGGGCCATAGGCGATGGCGACGGGGCCCTTGAAGAGGGCGTCGCCCGCTTCACCGGCCGCGCCGTTCAGCGCCTTCTGGAGCAGAGTGTTCTTCACCACCTTGAGCGCGGCGCCTTCCTTGCGGAGGCGGCCACGCAGATCGGTCATTTCCGCAACCGTGAGACCCATGTAGTGGGTCACGACGACAGCGCCGGAATCGGCCAGAACGCCCTTGAGCGTCTCGATCGATTCCGCTTTTTGAGCGCGGTCCATTGCGGTCTCCGTTACTCAGTTTAGGCGGCCGGACCATCCGGCAGCCGAAAGCGGCGCGCGCCCGCAAGATCACTCTTGCCGGCCCTTGCCGTATTCGCCTGTCCCGAGATGCGTCGGCCGCACGCCATCCAAGCGGATGTCGTGGGGCGCTCTGCTTCCCGTCTCCCCACGGCTTGGAAGGGCTCTTCCAGGCTTACGATCCGGGTGGCCCCCGGATCCCGCGGTTCTCGGACAGGATGGGGGCCCGAAGACCCCCGCCCCGCTCCCGGCGAAGGGAGCGAAAACTTTGCCCGGCCCGAAAGGGGCCAAGACTTGAGGCGCGCGTGTACACGAAAGGGGCCGCCGACTCAAGGCCGCGCCCTCGCTTGACCCTCACGCCTGTCCGTTGGAGGGTCTGGGCCAACGATCGATCAGGGAGAGCCCGTCATGACCGCCCAAGCCGCGCCCAAGGTTCTCAGCGGGGTCGCGCCCTACCTCAGCCTCGACGCCAAGGCCGCCGCCGACGTCTACAAGGCCGCGTTCGCGGCCGAGGAGGTCAACCGCATGAGCGCCCCCGACGGCAAGATCATGCACATCCACCTCTATATCAACGGTGCCTCGGTCATGCTGTCGGACCCGTTTCCCGAGCACGGCTTTCCGTTGATGACTCCCCAGGCCTTCACCTTGCACCTTCAAGTGGACGACGCTGACGCCTGGTTCAATCGCGCGGTCGAGGCCGGCTGTACCGTGCAGATGCCGCTCGCCGACATGTTCTGGGGCGATCGCTACGGCTCGGTGATCGATCCGTTCGGCGTGACCTGGTCGATGGGCTCGCCGCTCGACAAGGGCTGAGCCCCGCCCTCCCCAGGCGAGAAAGCGGGGCCTCGACCTAGCCCTTGGCCAGGGTGCTCATGTCGATCACGAAGCGGTACTTCACGTCGCTCTTGAGCATGCGCTCATAAGCGATGTTGATGTCCTGGATCGGGATCAGCTCGATGTCGGCGGTCACGCCATGCTCGGCGCAGAAGTCGAGCATCTCCTGGGTCTCGGCGATGCCGCCGATCAACGAGCCGGCGAGGCTGCGGCGTTTGAAGATCAGGCCCATGACGCCTGGCGACGGGTGCGGCGTGGACGGCGCGCCCACCAGGGTCATGGTTCCGTCGCGCTTGAGGGCGTTGATGAACGGGTCGAGGTTGTGCGACGCCGCCACGGTGTTGAGGATGTAATCGAAGGTTCCGGCGGCGCCCGCCATGGCCGCCTCGTCCCTGGACACGATCACGGCGTCAGCCCCGAGGCGTTTGGCGTCGTCGATCTTGGACGGCGAGGTGGTGAACACCGTCACATGCGCGCCCATGGCCTTGGCCAGCTTGACCGCCATGTGACCCAGGCCGCCCAGGCCGACCACGCCCACATGCTGGCCGGGGCTGACCTTCCAGTGGCGCAGGGGCGAATAGGTGGTGATGCCGGCGCATAGCAGCGGCGCGGCCGCGGCGGGATCGAGGCCTTCGGGCATCCGCAGAACGAAATGCTCCTTGACCACGATCTTGGACGAATAGCCGCCGTAGGTCGGCTTTCCCGTGCCCGTCTCGACGCCCATGTAGGTGCCGACCCAATGGCTGCAGTACTGCTCCAGTCCGTCGTCGCACTCGGTGCAATGCAGGCAGCTATCGACCAGACAGCCGACCCCGACCAGATCGCCGACCTTGTACTTGGTCGCCTCGGCGCCGACCGAGGCCACGCGGCCCACGATCTCGTGGCCCGGCACGAACGGGCGGTTGACCTCGCCCCATTCGTCCTTGGCCGCGTGCAGGTCAGAGTGGCACACGCCGCAGAACAGGATGTCGATCTCGACGTCGTCGGGTCGCAGGTCACGGCGCTCGAACGACCAGGCCTTCAGCGGCGAGGACGAGTCAAAGGCGGCATAGGCTGACGTGGGGATCATGGGGTGGTCCTGCGACTGCTGACACGATAGGGCACACGGCATGTATGCGCACGACTGTGACAGACAAGGCTTCGCCCGGACCTTTCGCGCCGATCAGGTCAGATAGGTGTGGACGATGGCCACCAGCTCCTCGGCGGCCTGAACGCGCGGGTCGCCAGGCGGGGCGTCGGCGTCGACCATGTGTTCGCGGATATGGTCCTCGATCACCTCGGCGATGAAGCCGTCCATGGCCCCGCGGCAGGCGGTGGCCTGTTGCAGCACACGCGCGCACTCGCTGTCTTCCTGCACCGCGCGCTCGATCGCGTCGAGCTGACCGCGCAGCCGGCGCAGGCGGTTGAGCAGCTTGGTCTTCTCGGTGTTCACATGCGCCATCTTCGCCCGCTCCGGCCTTGACCAATACCCCATGGGGTATATACCCCCTGCCCCTATCACGCCAGCAGGAGCCTGTGATGACCCTTGGCAAGGCCGCGATCCTGGCCGGCAGCGCCCTGTTGGCCTGCGCGCCCGCCTTGGCGCGGGCGGACGACGACGCGCCCGGCCAAGCCTATGCCCTGCACGCCCAGGCGACCTTCACCGAGCAGGCGCACCCGGCGTTCCGGTCGCCGTACCAGGGCCCTCTGAGCCTGGATCCCGGCGCGCGCGGCGATGAGACCAGCGATATCACCCTCTACGCCGGCGTGCGTCCGTGGGCCGGGGCCGAGGTGTGGATCGATCCCGAGATCGACGAGGGCTTCGGCCTGTCGGACACCGTGGGCGTCGCCGGCTTTCCCAGCGGCGAGGCCTATAAGATCGGGGCGCGCGACCCCTATCTGAAGCTGCCGCGCCTGTTCCTGCGCCAGACCTTCGACCTAGGCGGCGAGAAGGCCAAGGTCGATCCGGACTTGAACATGCTGGGGGGCGCCCAGACCGCCGACCGTCTGGTGATCACGGTGGGCAAGTTCAGCGTGGTCGACGTGTTCGACACCAACGCCTACGCCCACGACCCGCGCCAGGACTTCATGAACTGGGCCCTGATCGACACCGGCACGTTCGATTACGCGGCCGACGCCTGGGGCTACACCTATGGCGCGGCGGCCGAGTGGTACGATGGGCCCTGGACGCTGCGCGCGGGCGTATTCGATCTGTCCAAGGCGCCGAACACGCCCGCCCTGGACTCGCATTTCGGCCAGTATCAAGAAGTGGCCGAGGTCGAGCGCCGCTACAGCCTGGGCAAACTGGCCGGCAAGATCGCCCTGACCGGCTTTTCCACCCACGGCAGGATGGGCGGCTATGACCAGGCCGTGGCAATGGCGGCGGCCACCGGACAGGCGGCCAACGTCGCGCTGGTGCGGCGCTATCAGACCCGCGAGGGCCTCAGCCTGAACCTGGAGCAGTCGCTGACCGACCAGCTCGGCCTGTTCGTGCGCGCGGGCGCGGCGGACGGCGCCAAGGAAGCCTACGAGTTCGCCGACATCGACCAGACGCTCGCGGCGGGCCTGTCGCAGGGGGGCGACGGCTGGAAGCGTCCGGATGACAAGGCCGGGTTGGCCGTGGTCATCAACCAGATTTCCAACGCGCATCAGGCCTACCAGCAGGCCGGCGGCGGCGGCATCCTGATCGGCGATGGCCAACTGCCCCACCCCGGCCTGGAGCAGATCCTGGAGACCTACTACAGCCTGGGCCTGGTCAAGGGCCTGCACGCCACCGCCGACTACCAGTACATCGTCAACCCGGCCTACAACCGCGACCGGGGCCCCGTGTCGGTGTTCGGCCTGCGGCTGCACGCGCAGTACTGAGCAGGGGCCGCGCAAGGACGATTCAAAAAACGGCCGATAGGTCCGGCCGCTCACCGATTGGAACCGCCCAAAAGAAAAAGGCGGGCCCTCGCGGACCCGCCTCGATCTTGCAGCCGTATAGGCCGGCCTTAGGCGCTGATGGTGGTCGTGTCGACCTTTACGCCCGGACCCATGGTGGACGACAGCGACACCTTCTTGACGTAGGTGCCCTTGGCGCCCGAGGGCTTGGCCTTGTTGAGCGCGTCCATCAGGGCGCGGACGTTGGCCAGCAGGGCGTCTTCGCTGAACGAGGCCTTGCCGATGCCGGCGTGGACGATGCCCGCCTTCTCGACGCGGAACTCGATGGCGCCGCCCTTGGCGTCCTTGACGGCCTGGGCGACGTTGGGCGTGACGGTGCCGACGCGCGGGTTGGGCATCAGGCCGCGCGGGCCCAGCACCTTACCCAGACGGCCGACCAGGGCCATCATGTCCGGCGTGGCGATCACGCGGTCGAACTCCATGAAACCGCCCTGGATGCGTTCCACCAGGTCCTCGGCGCCGACGATGTCGGCCCCGGCGGCGGTGGCTTCGGCCTGCTTGGCCTCCTTGGCGATGACGGCGACGCGCACGTCGCGGCCGGTGCCCGACGGCAGATTGACCACGCCGCGAACCTGCTGGTCGGCGTGACGGGGATCGACGCCCAGGTTAACGGCGATCTCGACGCTTTCGTCGAACTTGGCCTTGGCGTTGGCCTTGACCAGCTTGACCGCTTCGGTCAGGGCCAGGGTCTGGGCGCGGTCGCCGGTGAACGCTTGGGCGCGCTTGGAAAGCTTGCTCATGATCAGGCCTCCACCACGCGCAGGCCCATGGCTTTCGCCGAGCCTTCGATGATCCGCGCCGCCGCTTCGATGTCGTTGGCGTTGAGGTCCTTCATCTTCTTTTCCGCGATCTCGCGCAGCTGGGTGCGGGTGATCTCGCCGACGGTCTCGCGACCGGTCAGCTTGGCGCCCGACTTCAGGTTGGCGGCTTCCTTGAGGAAGAAGGTCGCCGGCGGGGTCTTGGTGACGAAGGTGAACGACTTGTCCTGATAGACCGTGATCACCGTGGGCAGCGGGGTGCCCTTGGCCACGTTCTCGGTGCGCGCGTTGAACTCCTTGCAGAAGCCCATGATGTTGACGCCGCGCTGGCCGAGGGCCGGGCCGATGGGCGGCGACGGCGTGGCGGAGCCAGCCTTCACCTGCAGCTTGATGTAGCCGAGTATCTTCTTAGCCATGTTCTCCTCTGTGGCCGCGCTCGCGGCCGGTTGAGCCGTGGTGCGGGGTCAGGCTTGCCTCCCCTCCCACGGATTTACCCGCCGCCCAGGAAGGGCGTCCGGGATGGTTACGTCAGATCGATCAGGAAACCTTCTCGACCTGGCCGTATTCGAGTTCCACCGGCGTCGCGCGGCCGAAGATCGAGACGGTGACGCGCAGACGCGCGCGCTCCTCGTCGACCTGCTCGACAATGCCGTTGAAGCTTTGGAACGGACCGTCGGTGACGCGCACCGTCTCGCCGATCTCGAAGCGGATCGCGGGCTTGGGCCGTTCGACCCCCTCCTCGATCGCGCCGATGATGCGCGAGACTTCCTTTTCGGACACCGGCATGGGCTTGGAGCCCGAGCCGAGGAAACCGGTCACCTTGGGAGTGTTCTTGACCAGGTGATAGGCTTCGTCCGTCAGGTCCATCTTCACCAGGACGTAGCCCGGGAAGAACTTGCGTTCGGAATTGATCTTCCGGCCCCGGCGGATCTCGACCACATCCTCGGTCGGCACCAGGATCTCGGAGAACTTGTCGTCCAGGCCCTGGGTGTGGGCCTGCTCGCGGATGCTCTCGGCCACCTTCTTCTCGAAGTTCGAGTAGGCGTGGACGATGTACCACTTGTGGTGCGGATTGGAGGCGGGGGCGATGCTGGCTTCGGCGTTCATGATTGCCCTCAACTTCCGAGCTTGAGAATGCCGCTGATCCCGAAACGCAGGATCAGGTCGATCAGGGACAGGAAAAGCGAGACCACCACCACCATGATCAGCACCATCACGGAGGTGATCCAGGTTTCCTTGCGCGAGGTCCAGGTGATCTTGCGCGCCTCGGCGCGGACTTCGCGGAAGAATTGCGCGGGGCTGGTCTTCTTCTTCGGCGGCTCGGGCGCGACCACGGCGGCGGGCGCGGCGACCGGCGCCGCCGCGGGCCGGGGCGCGGGCGTCTTGGGTTTCTGCGCGGTCGGGCGGGCGCCCGTGGGTCTGGCCATGGCTGGCTCTGAAACTCTCAAAATACAGCCCCTAAGGGCCGGTGGTTACGCGATCAAAATGACGTGGCGCGCTTGGTGGCAGGAGTGGAGGGACTCGAACCCCCGGCCCTCGGTTTTGGAGACCGATGCTCTACCAGCTGAGCTACACTCCTAAAGCCGTCTTCCAAGCAGCGCCCATCGCGCCGGGAAGCCTGGGGCGCCGACGCAATGGAAGGCGAGCCGTTTATCAGGCGCCCGCGCCCCCCGCAAGCATCGGTTCAGGCCCCGCCCGAACTATCCGCGGCCGCGATACGGCGCCACCCCCTGGTCCGGCAGCCACAGCCCTTCGGGGGCCGGGCCGGTCTGGTAGAACACGTCGATCGGGATGCCGCCGCGCGGGTACCAGTAGCCGCCGATGCGCAGCCACAGAGGCTGGGCGATCTGGACGATCTTGAGGGCGATGGCCACGGTGCAGCCCTCGTGGAACGCCCCGTGATTGCGGAACGACGCCAGATAGAGCTTGAGCGACTTGGACTCGATCAACCAGCCGTCCGGCGCGTAGTCGATCACCAGATGGGCAAAGTCGGGCTGGCCGGTCACCGGGCACAGGGAGGTGAACTCGGGCGCGGTGAACCGAGCGAGGTAGAGCACGCCCGCCTGCGGGTTGGGCACGCGCTCGAGCACGGCCTCTTCGGGACTGGCGAAGCCCTCGGACGGCTGTCCGAGCTGGGTCAGGTTGAATTCGGTCATAAGCGAAGGGTTAAACGCGTGGCCTGGAAACGCAAAGGGGCTCAAACGCAAAGAGGGCGGCCTCGCGGCCGCCCTCCCGCAATTCGCAGACTGTCTGGACCTAGAACAGCACGCCGGTTTCGAGCAGACCGCGGGTCTGGCTCTTGGCCGACAAGGTCGAGCCGAACAGGGCCGAGCTGGCGGACGTGTAGGACACTTCGCCACGAACGAACCACACCTTGTACTGGTAGGTCGGGGTGAAGGTGATCGAGTACTCGTCCTTCGGGTTGAAGCTGTTGTTGCTCGAATTTTGATATTCGAAGCGAACCGGCAGGCTGACGCCGGCGAAGCTCGACTTGGAGTCGAACGCGTAGTTGACCAGCAGGGCGTAACCGTAGGTGTTGAAGCCCGTGTCGACGCCCTTGATGGTCGGCGTGGAGGTGTACTGGAAGTACGGGTTGAACGTCCACGGACCCATCGTGTGGGTGTACATCACGTTGTACACTTGCTCGTTCTGGTACTGCGGGTTGTAGACCGCGCTGCTGGTGGTCACCTTGCTCAGAGCGCCTTCGCCCGCGAACGCCAGGGTGTCCGTGGAGTCGATCGTCCAGGTCAACAGGCCCGACAGGGTGTTGTAGTGGTCCGAGTCGAAGCCGTCGGTGAAGGCGAACGAGCCAGACACCGGGCCTTGGCTGTAGTTGACCTGCACGCCCTTGGAGAAGAGCGGCTCCATGCCCCAGAGCAGGCCGCGCTCGATGTTCAGGTTCTCGTAGCTGTAGGCGTATTCGGCGCCGATCAGGGTCGGCAGCTTGCCGCCTTCGATGGTGAAGGTGGTGTTGTCCGGCGCGATCTTGACATAGGCCTGCGGCACGACGCCGAAGGTGGCGGCCGTGTTCGGGCCCGACTTGGCGTAAGGCACGCCGACCGAGGCGAACGAGTAGGTGCCGACCTGCACGAAGTATTGGACCAGACCGTCAACCTTCTGGATGTTGATCTGGGCGTTGTCGATGTCGGCCAGGTTGGCTTCGGCGCCCGGGACCGGGTGGTCTTCGGTCAACGCCAGGCCGGTCAGGGCGCCGGTGACGTACACCTTGCTGCCGAGGAAGCCCGCGTCGAACGAGGTGGGGCTGCCGTTGGCGGCCAGGGAGACCGACATCGGGGGCGAAAGGGTCGGCGGCGCGGGCGGCGCGGCGGCCGCGGGCGCGGCGGCGGCGGGAGCGGGCGCGGACTGAGCGAAAGCCGAGCCCGCGACAAAGGTCAGCGCCGCGGACGCGAGCAGCGCAGTCATCCGATAATTCATATTATTCCCCTACAGTTGTTGAAGCTCGCCTCGAGCGACCCGCAGGGCCGCTTCTGGCTAAGCAGAACGTATGTTCGGCAGCGCACCCGTAATGCGTTGCAGCAAGTGCGGCCAAACGCAGCGGGCGATTTGCCGCCGCGGCCGGCGATTTGCTCACAGATGTGTCACAAATTGGGCGGGTTGATCGTTCCGCGGGCGCCGGTCGACTTTCCGCGCCGACTCACGCGGCCTTCGCGCACGCCACAATCTCGCTGCAGATGCGAAATTAGGCCTTCACAAGGGGAAAAGCCGATCGTTTCGAGCCGACAACGGAGGGTTTTGGGGCGGAAATGCTGCATCGCACCCCAAATGGCGCCAAAGCCACAGTCGCCGCAATTCGCGTCCTGGTCTGGCCCGGCGCACGAGAAAGTTCCGGCCAAGCCGATCGATTGTGCCCGTCGCGTGGGCGCCCGACTCAGCCCTCGCCGGGCCAGTTGCGGTCGATCGGCAGGGCCGGATTGGCGGTGATCTTCAGGTCGGCGCAGTGGTGGTAGTCGAAGCCGCCGTCCATGTTGTAGCCGTGCTCGGCTATGAACTGGATCACCTGCAAGGTGCATTTGTCGCTGGCGAAGCATCATCGGCCATTTAATCCGCTCCCAGGAATTCATATTTATTGAAGAAATTGTTCCCGTAGCGCAACGATCGTGTAGAATTGGTCATTATTTCGTATAGCCACGGCATTTTTTCCTTGATGCCGTGAGTAACGTCAGCATCTTTTACAATTGAAATCCGCATTGACACGGCATCTATGCCGGCCACCTTCAGGCTATCGGCGTTGCGAACATCCAGAGCAAGGATTTGGGGATCAGCCCGCTGGGATGCCAAAACGATGTCTGGCATCGAACTATCGGGCAAATCCCATGTGCCACGCAGGCGCTCTACGTCACCCGCCATGTCAGCATCATTGGCGGGAAGCCCTGCCGCATGGGCGATGGCGACAATCGGTGTGAGCCCCCACGCACCCGGAAAGTTGCGATGCTGCCCCCCGTTGGCCCCGCCAACAGTCAACACAACAACCTCGGCGCCATTTCCAAGATCGATGGGGATAGCTTCACCCTTCACGAATAGGTCGAGTTGGCCATTGCCATCGATGGCCGGCCCGATCAGCTTTTCGACATGGACTTCCGCCACGCCAGAACCCACATGAAGTTGCCCCCCGGACTCAACCCCCACATCTAATTTGTACTTGAATACATGCGTTGGTACGTAGAAGCAGGAGGATAGGAATATAGATGATGCCACAATGGACGCAAAAGCAGCAAATCGATTAGTTTCGCTGTTAGCCATCAGCACGACGGGCCCAAAAAAAAGCAGGCCGGGCGACATGCTCTGCGGCTCAGGTGCCAAAAAGCGTTGTCGTCCCCGGAACATCGCGCCCCCCTAACACACGCCACAAGGGAATAAGGCGCGCCTTGGGCCAATTCAAGCCGCAAATTTGCCCAGCAGGAATAATCTTCCGCGAAACTTACGCGACCATCATCTCAGACTGTACGCATTTTAATTATATATGGATTGGCCAAATACAGAGCAAATTCATGGGAATGCGGCGTGCACATAGCGACGATGCGAATTGGAACCGTCAGTCGGGGCTTATATACTCTGCTTGCAAATGCACTAGGCTTGGAATTTATCAAAAATTGGTGCGGGCGGCCGGAGTCGAACCGGCACGGGCCTTGCGGCCCTACGGATTTTAAGTCCGGTGCGTCTACCAGTTTCGCCACGCCCGCACAGCGCAGCCCCCTGATAGCGCGGAGGGGCCAGACTTTGTAAGCCCCTTGCGGCGGTCCCGATCATGTCCGTAGCGGGGCGCAGGGCGCGGAGAATCGCCTCCGGCGACGAGGCATGGTTTAATCGCGCCGTGAATCGCTGGAGACGACGCATGGCGAATGGCTGGGCGAACCGCCTCGCGGGCTTGGCGGGCGCCGTGGCCCTGGAGGCGCTCGCGCCCCACGCCGGCGCCCAAACGGCGAGCACCACCCCTGCCCCGTCGTCCGCGCCCAAACCCGGCGGCGCCGAGCACGTGCTTTGCGACGATTACCGCGAGGTCGAGCAGGCGGCGCTTCAGGACTTCACCCCGATCGCCGGAAAATTCAGCCGCTTCGGCCCGCTCATTCGCATGGCGCCGCGCTTTTTGGCCCCGCGCCTGGCGCCGGCCAAGCTGGTGCTGCCCGACGCCGACGGCTGCGACGTGCGCTCGTCCAGCCTCAATCCGGGCAAGAACGCCTACTCTTGTCTGTGGAAGTCGCAGCAGCCCGACTACGCCGCCGCCGACCAGGCCAAGCGCATCGCCTTCTGCCTGGACGCCGACGTGACCAAGAGCGACTTCAGCACCGACCTGACGGTGGTGACACAGAGCAAGGTGCGCTTTCGCCTGACCAGCGAGCATCATTACGACACGCCGGACGGCTACGCCGTGCGCCTGATGGTGGACGGGCCGCAGTTCTAGGCCGGCCTTTCAGCGCCCTCGGGCGGACAGACGCTGAGCGCGGTCGAGATTTGCGCCCATGTCCAAGGCCCGGCCGAACGCGGAACCGTCAGGATCGAGCCGCTGCGCCACTGGCGCGTCAGGCTGGCGGCGGTTTGCTCAAGCCCGACCGAGCCTTGGCCGGATTCGTTGACCACGATCGCCGCGATGGCCGCCCCCCTGGCCTTGAGCGCGGTCAGGCCGGTCAGGGCGTGGCTGATCGCGCCGAGATAGTCGCCCGCGACGAACACCACCGGCGCGCCCACCGCGACGATCAGGTCGAGCATGGTCTCATGCGCGTTGAGCGGGCTCATCACCCCGCCCGCCCCTTCGATCAGCACGGGGCCCGCGGCCTGGTCCATCGCCCGGCGGCAGGCCTCCACGGCCGCCGCCAGCGTCAGGTCGCGCCCTTCCAGCGCGGCGGCGTGATCGGGCGATAGCGGAGCGCGGAAACGGAAGGGCGCGAGGGCGTCCAGCGCCTTAGGCGTGACGGCCCGGCCCAGGGCCGCGAGCAGGATCGCGGGGTCGCTGCCGGCCGGGTCGGCCTCGTCGAAGCCGCTGACCACCGGCTTGAGCGCCCAGGGCGACAGGCCCTGACCGCGCCAGTGGGCCAGCAGCCCGGCGGTGAGGTAGGTCTTGCCGATGTCGGTGCCCGACCCGGTGATGAAAAACGCCGCCATCGCGCCTGTGGTCTCTGCTAAAACCGCCGGCGCCGCCGCCTGGCGCTCCTCCTATAGCGAGCATGGACTTGCACGACACGCCCCCCTGGCTTCGATCCGGCCGAAACGCGGTGTGGCCGCCCTACGCCCGCTTCGGCGCCGAGGCGCTGGCGGTGGTGCGCGCCAGCGGCGTGCGCCTGACGCTGGCGGACGGGCGCGAACTGGTCGACGGCGTGGCCAACTGGTGGACCGCCTGTCACGGCCACGCCCATCCGCATCTGGTGGAGGCCGTGCGCCGCCAGGCCGAGATTCTGCCCCACGCCATGTTCGCGGGTCTGGCGCACGAAGGCGCCTATCGCCTGGCCGAGCGCCTGACGCGCCTGGTTCCCGGAGACTTCACCCGTGTGTTCTTCAGCGAATCCGGCTCGGTCAGCGTCGAGGTGGCGCTGAAGATGGCGCTGCAGTTCTGGATGATCGCCGGCCAGCCGCGCAAGACCCGGGTCCTGGCGTTTCGCGGCGGCTATCACGGCGACACCCTGGGCACGATGCCGCTGTGCGATCCCGAGGAAGGCATGCACGCCATGTACGCCGGAGTGTTCGCTCCCGCGCTGATGGCCGACCTGCCGACCGACCCGGCGGCCGAGGCGGCGCTGGACGCCCTGATGGCCGCGCACGCGCCCAGCCTGGCGGCGGTGATCGTCGAACCGCTGATCCAGGGCGCGGGCGGGATGCAAACCTATCCGCCGCAGGTGCTGGACCGCCTGCGCGCCCTGTGCGACCGGCACGGCGTGCTGCTGATCTTCGACGAGATTTTCACCGGCTTCGGCCGCACCGGCGCGATGTTCGCCTTCGAGCACAGCGGCGCGGTTCCTGACATCCTGTGCCTGTCCAAGGCGCTCAGCGGCGGCATGCTGCCCCTGGCCGCCACGCTGGCGCGGCGCCGGGTGGCCGAGGCGTTCGAGGCCGACCATCCCGCCGCGGTGCTGATGCACGGCCCGACCTTCATGGCCAACCCGCTGGCCTGCGCCGCCGCCAACGCCTCGCTCGATCTGTTCGAGTATGAGCCGCGCCTGGCCCAGGCGCGCGCGATGGAGGACCAACTTACGGCCGCGCTGGCGCCCTGCGGCGCCCTGTCCGGCGTGAGCGGCGTGCGGGTCATGGGGGCGATGGGCGCGGTCGAATTGGACAGCCCCGCCGATCCCTTGCGCGACGCCTTCCCGCCCCGGGGCGTGTGGGTGCGGCCGTTCGGGCGCATCGTCTACCTGACCCCGCCCCTGACCATCGAGGCCGACGATCTGGCGCTGTTGACCGATGCGGTGGTCGATGTGGTGCGCCGCAGGGCGGAGGCGGCCGTTTGAACGAGAGCTGGCGCGCTTTAGAGCAAGACCTGGACGCGCGCCTGCGGGCGGCGGACGACCAGGGCCGGCGACGGCGGGTGCGCCCGATCCAGCGCCTGCCTGGGGCGCGCGCCCGCCTTGAAGACGGCCGCGAGCTGCTTGATTTTTCATCCAACGATTACCTGGGCTTGTCGCTGCATCCTCAGGTCATGGCGCGCGCCGCCGATTACGCCGCCCGTTTCGGCGCCGGTTCGGCCGCCTCGCGCCTGGTGAGCGGATCCTCGCCCCAGCATCACGCGCTCGAAGCGCGGCTGGCGGCGTTCAAGGGGGCCGAGGCGGCGCTGCTGTTCGCTTCGGGCTGGCAGGCCAACGCCTCGGTCCTGCCCGCGCTCGCGGCCCTGTCGAGCGGACCGGCGGTGCTGTTCGCCGACCGTCTGGTCCACGCCAGCCTGCACGCGGGCGCGGCGCTGGCGGGCCTGCGCCAGGCGCGCTTTCGCCACAACGACCTCGATCATCTGGAGCGCCTGCTGGCCGCGCCCGAGCATCAGGGGCGCCTGCGGCTGATCGTGACCGAGTCGGTGTTCAGCATGGACGGCGACCAGGCCGATCTGCCGGGCCTGCTGGCCTTGGCCGACCGTCACGGCGCGGTGCTCTACGTCGACGAGGCGCACGCCACCGGCGTGTTCGGGCCGCGCGGCGCGGGGCTGTGCGCCGCCCTGCCCCCGGGCGCTCCGGTGATCGTGATGGGCACATTGGGCAAGGCGCTGGGCAGTTTCGGCGCCTACGTCGCCGGGCCGCGCCGGCTGATCGACGCCCTGGTCCAGGCTTGCGGCGGATTTATCTATTCCACCGCGCCCCCGCCCGCCGTATTGGGCGCTCTGGACGCCGCCCTTGATCTGGTTCCCGCCATGGACGCCGAACGCGCCAATCTGTTGCACCACGCCGCCCGCGTCCGCGCGGCGGCGCAGGCGCGGGGCCTCGACACTTTCGGCGCCGCCAGCCAGATCGTCCCGCTGGGCCTGGGCGAAGACGCGCGTGCGCTGGAGGCCATGGCCAGCCTGGAACGGGCGGGGATGCTGGCCGTGGCCATCCGCCCGCCGACCGTGCCCAAGGGCGCCGCCCGCCTGCGCCTGACCCTGTCGGCCGCCCATTCCCCCGAGGCCGTCGATCGCCTGATCGCGGCGATCGGCGCCCTGGAGATCGGCGCCCTGGAGACCGGCTCCCCGGAGACTGGCGCCTGATGCCGCGTCTGGTGTTCGCGCACGGCTGGGGCCTGGACCGCACCCTGTGGGACGCGGTGCTGGCCGAGTTGGGCGACCTGGCCGCCGGCGCCATCGTGCTGGACTCCGGCTATTACGGCCGCCCGGCGGGCGCGGGCGCCCTGAACGGCGCGCGGGTGCTGGGCGTGGGCCAATCGATGGGGGCGCTGGAGCTGCTGGCCTGTCCGCCCGGCCGGCTGTGCGGCCTGGTCGCGATCGACGCCTTCGCCCGCTTCGCCGCGGCGCCCGATTTTCCCGCCGGCCAGGACGAGCGCAAGCTGCGCCTGATGGCGCGCCGTCTGGACCAGGGCCCGCGCGCCCTGGTGGCCGAATTCCTGGAACGCTCGCTGCGGGGCGTGGCCCCGCCCATCGGCGAGCCCGACCGCGACGCCCTGGCCCGGGGCCTGGACCGCCTGCTCGACCTGGACGGCCGCGCCGCGGTCAAGGACCTGCCGATCTGGCGCCTGCACGCGGCCCAGGACCCGATCGCCCCGCTCGCCCTGGCCGACGCCTCCTTCGCTCCCGCCCAGGAGCGGGCGCGGCAGGTGCGCGAGGGCGGCGACCACCTTTCGCCCCTGACCGCGCCCGAGACGTGCGCGGCCCTGATCCGCACGGCGGTCCAGGCCCTGCGCCTGTGATGCGCGGGGGCGTGAGCCGCGCGCGCCGGATCGCCGATCGCTTTGGCGCGGCCGCCGAGACCTATGGCGAGGCCGCCCGCGTGCAGCGGCGCATCGCCGAGGCCCTGGCGCGCGACATCCTGGCCGAACCCATCGCCGCGCGCGCGCGGGTGCTGGAGCTGGGCTGCGGCGGCGGCCTGCTGACGGCCCTGGTGGCGCCCGCGCTGGACCCGGACCTGTGGGTCGCCAGCGATATCGCCCCGGCGATGCTGGGCGTGCTGGGCCGGACCGTCACGCATGGAGCCGTGGCCCGCGTGGCGATGGACGCCGAGGCGCCGTGCATGGCGCCGGGGTTCGACCTGGTGTGCTCCAGCCTGACGCTGCAGTGGCTGGCCGATCCGGCGCGGGCCCTGGCGCGGTGGCGGGCGCTGGTGCGGCCGGGCGGGATCCTGGCCTTCGCGACCCTGCTGGAGGGCTCGTTCGGCGAATGGCGCGCCGCGCTCAAGGCGGCCGGCGCGCCGCAGCCCCAGCCGTCCCTGCCCACGCTGGACGCCTTGCTGAGCTGGGCGCCTGGCGCGCGGGCCCACACCCTGTCGCTGACCGAACCCCACGCCAGCGCCCTGGATTTCCTGAAATCCTCGCGCCGGGCCGGGGTGGACGCGGGTCTCGCCCGCGCGCTGGACGCCGGGATCATGCGCCGGGCCATCAGGGCGCTCGACCGCCTGGGCCCTGCGGCGACCTACCACGCCGCGATCGTCATCGTTCGCGCTTAAGCTCGTTTCAGCGGCAAGGTTAGAGTCGCCGAAATCTGTGGGGTCTCAGCATACGGCTGAGCGCGCGGAACGAAGAACGTCGTTATTTGCGTATTCGCCGACCTGGGCGCCGATGGAGACAGTGAGGCCACTGGCGCGATTTCATACCTGCGCGCCGCCATGCCTTGGCGGATGACATAGGCCTAAATTTTTGCCGTAATGAGCACGTGGCCGTGAATCGCGACTTTCAGTACGATTTGGGGGACGTTGATGTCGGACCAGTCTGATCGAAACTTGAAAGACTCCGCCGAACGCGCCCTCGGCGTAATCAATCTCGACAACGCTTCTATACTGCTTATCGACGACGCGTGGGGCATAGAAATACTGACCCGCATCTTCGTCGGATTCGGCGCCCGGCATCTGCACAAGGCTGAAAGTCTCGAGGCCGCCAGCGAGACCGTCGCCAAACTTCCGGTTGATCTGATCGTGACCGAAACACAACTTCAGGGCGGCGATGTCTACGGCTTCATCCGCAAGCTGCGCGCCGACGCGGGCAATGAGCGCAACCGATTCGCCCCGGTGATCCTGCTGTCGGCCCACGCCGCCCCCGGCGCCATCGCCGAGGCGCGCGACTGCGGGGCCAACTTCTTCGTGGCCAAGCCGCTCAGCCCCAAGGTGATGATGGACCGCGTGCTGTGGGTGGCCGGCGCCAAGCGCCAGTATGTGGAGACCGCCACCTACGCCGGTCCCGACCGCCGCTTCCGTACGGTGACGCTGCCGCCCGGGGTGCTGGGCCGGCGGGGCGGCGATCCGCGACCGGGGGTCGAGGCGGTGGAACTGACCGGATGAGCGGCGCGCGCTTCCATTCGCCCACGAACCACCTGGGCAAGGCGGTGACCCAGCCGGGCGGCAAACCGGTGGCCACCGCGCTGGCTGACGCCCAGAGCCAGCTGGACGACGCCGCCGAACAGCTGGCGGGGCGCATCGACGAGATCCTGGGCGAGATCGGCGCCCTGTGCGCCCGACCCGGCGGCCCGCCGCCCGACGACCTCTATCGCCTGGCGCGCGAGGCCGCGGGCCTGGCCGCCCTCGCCCATCTGCCCGACCTGGGCCTGGCCGCCCACGCCCTGTGCAGCCTGATCGACCTGTCGCGCCGCGCCGGCGCCCTGCCCGAGGAGCAGATCCAGGTCGGCGTGGGGGCCATGCGCCTGCTGCGCCATCCCGAACGCTTCAGCGAGGAGGCGCGCAAGATGCTGCTGGACGACCTCAAGGCGGTGCTGGCCAAGGCGCTCAAGACCGCCAGCGCGTGACGGGCCGCGCGCCCCGCCCTATATCCTCGCGCCCATGGACTTCCCCAGCCCCCTCGAGCGCGGCCGCCTGGTGCAGCGCTACAAGCGCTTCTTCGCCGACGTGGCGCTGGACGACGGGCGCGCCATCACCGCCCATTGCTGAGTTGCCGCGCGTTCTGGGCTGATGGGAAAAGTCAGGTTCACCTGCGTTGGTTGAACAACCGGACGTTGCTTATCGAGCATGATGTCGCCTCCGATGCTATCCAAGCTGTCGCTAATTCCTGCGGGCAAGTCCGGATAACGGTCGTATCGAACCTGAACTTGGCGCCCTAACAGACATCACGGCTTCCGCCGAATATTCCAAACCAGCGTCGCCAGCGCGGAAATCACCGCCGCAAGCGCGAGAAGCTGCTGAGTGTCGGGGAAGTTCACGGGACGGACTCCTGCTTAGAAAAAAGCGGTGTCCGGTTCCGGTGGCCAACCTCTAGGGGCTGGTTCGCTCTTCAAGTCAATAAGGATATCGGCGCTATCCGCAGGAAATGTCACGGACCGTGTGTAGAACTCTGAATTCGCTACGGTTTTCGAAACCCTTCTGGAGAGCCCGTTCGCGCATCGTTCAATGCGCGTTTCGTTCGCGTCAAAGCGCCCTACAAAGCGATATGGAATTCCCCTCGCCGCTTGTCCGCGGCCGCCTCATCCAGCGCTACAAGCGCTTCTTCGCCGACGTAGTGCTGGACGACGGGCGCGCCATCACCGCCCATTGCCCCAACCCCGGCGCCATGCTGGGCGTCAACACGCCGGGCCTGCCGGTGTGGCTGTCGCGCTCGGCCGACCCAAAGCGCAAACTGGCCCACACCCTCGAGCTGGTCGAGACCGCCGAGGGCGCGCTGACGGGGGTGAACACCCTGCACCCCAACCGCATCGTGGCCGAGGCCTTGGCGGCGGGCGCCCTCCCTGAGTTGGCCGGCTATGAGGCCGTCCGGCGCGAGGTGAAGTACGGCGAGGCCAGCCGGGTGGATTTCCTGCTCACCGGCGCGGATCGCGCGCCGTGCTGGCTGGAGATCAAGAATGTCCAGTCCCAATTACAACGCGAACTGAAACCCGATCATCGCGTGTGGTTGGAGGTGAAAAACTGCCACCTTTCAAGGACTAAAGGACTGGCCGAGTTTCCCGATTGCGTTGCGGCGCGATCAACCAAACACCTCAAAGAGCTTGAGGCCATGGTCGTCGAGGGAGATCGGGCCGTCGTGCTGTTTGTCGTTCAGCGCATGGATTGCGACGCTTTCTCCGCCTGCCATGACCTCGATCCGACGTTTGGCCGAGCCCTCGACCGCGCCGCAGAAGCGGGCGTGGAGGTGCTAATCTACGCGTGCAGCGTAGGAATCGGAGGGGTCAGGCTCGAACGACGGATGCCATGGAGACGCTGAAAATAGCCCCCAGCGATCGGATGTAGCATTGGCTTCGATCAGCGACACTCGCTGAACACACGGGCTTTGGGTTGAAAGCAATAGCGTTCCGAGGGAAGCGACTGTGTTCGACCGACAGCCTTCCCTGTCCAGAGGTCGGTGACGTGGCCCAATGTGTGAGTGCCAGTCACCACGATCTCCGCGCCGTCCGGCGAAACTTTCCACCGAAACACGGTTGCTTCATCAGAATTGGCGTTGAACGGGTCCGCGCCCGCCGAAATAGATTCGTGCGTCCAGAGAACACGAAACTGACCATGGTCGGCTTGAAGTAGAGCTACCGATTGGTTGTGAAAGCCAGTTCCCCATTCACGCTGGTAGAAAGCCTCGATGGTTTGGACACCAGCGACCTGCGGGCCGAATTTTGCACTCTCGAACTTTCCGAGTTCCGCAATCTTCCTGCACAGGGGCTCCGGGGACTGATCATCGACACCACCGCATTGCGATGCTGCAGGCACGGTTGCGGCGAGCACCGCAAACAACGCTAAACCGATCATCTCGCAGGGCCACCTGTGGAGTTGGAGCAAACATAGCGGGTGAAAAGCGAGCGTAACAGGCTTCGCAGTCTGATAGGCCGTGCGAGCGCAATCGCGGGCGACAGGTCAAGAACGTGCACCTGTCGCGCACGCCGGGCCTGGCGGAATTTCCCGACTGTGTGGCCGCGCGCTCGGCGCGGCATCTGAGGGAGCTGTCGGCCATGGTCGCATTGGGCGAACGCGCGGTGGCCCTGTTCGTGGTGCAGCGCATGGACTGCGAGCGCTTCGCCGCCTGCGCCGACCTCGATCCGGTTTTCGCCTGGGCGCTGGAGGATGCGGCGCGCGCAGGCGTTGAAGTTCTGTGCTACGATTGCGATCTAAGCCTCGAGCGCATCGGTCTGCGCCGCCGCCTGCCTTGGCAGGGCCCGGGCGGCGCGGCGATGATGTCGCCGGATCGACCGTTCGCCTAAGTTCGCCCCTCGCCCAAAGCACGCCCCATGACCCAGCCCGCTCTCGCCGACCTTACACTCGCCCCCCTGCCGGTGCGCACCTCGCAGATCAAGGTGCACGGGGCGGACGGGTTCGAGGGCATGCGGCGCGCGGGCAAGATCGCGGCCGAGTGTCTGGACATGCTGGTCCCGCATGTGCAGCCGGGGGTGCTGACCGACTATCTGGACACGCTGGCGCGCGAATTCGCCCTGGACCACGGGGCCCTGCCCGCCTGTTTGTTCTATCGCGGCTATCCCAAGACGGTGTGCATCTCGGCCAACCATGTGGTGTGCCATGGCATTCCCGGCGAGCGGGCCCTGCGCGAGGGCGACATCATCAACATCGACGTGACGGTGGTGGTCGATGGCTGGCACGGCGACACCAGCCGCATGTACGGCGTGGGCGAGGTTTCGCCCCGCGCGCGGCGCCTGGTCGATGTGACCTATGAGGCCCTGCAGCGCGGCATGGCGCAGGTGAAGCCCGGCGCGCGCTTCGGCGATATCGGCGCGGCGATCCAGACCTATGTGGAGGCCCAGCGCTGCAGCGTGGTGCGCGACTTCTGCGGCCACGGCCTGGGCGAGGTGTTCCACGACAGCCCCAATGTGCTGCACTTCGGCCGCAAGGGCGAAGGCGAGGTGCTGAAGCCCGGCATGTTCTTCACCATCGAGCCGATGGTGAACCTGGGCCGGCCGCAGGTGAAGGTGCTGTCCGACGGCTGGACGGCGGTGACGCGCGACAAGTCGCTGTCGGCCCAGTTCGAGCATTCGGTGGGCGTGACCGAGACCGGAATCGAGATCTTCACCGCCTCGCCCGCGGGGCTGGACAAGCCGCCGATCGCCGGCGGGGCGTAAGCGCCCGCGCCGCGCGGGGCGATCTCGGGCGGGGGCGATCTTGACGACCGTTCCGCCTTTGTTCTAGCGTCACGAAATGCTGCGAGACGTATCGCCCGGCCTGTTCGCCCTGGACGACGCTGCGCCGGCCACCCTGCCGGCGGAGCCGCCGCCGCATCACCTGGGCCACCGCGAGCGTCTGCGGCGGCGCGCGCGCATCAGCCTGGACGCCCTGCCCGACTATGAGGTGCTGGAGCTGATGCTGTGCCGCACCATCGCGCGCGGCGACGTGAAACCCTTGGCAAAGGCGCTGCTGGCGCGCTTTGGCGGCCTGGCCGGGACCCTGGCGGCGCCCATGGCCGACATTCGCGCCGTGCCGGGCGCTGGCGAGGCGGTGGCGCTCGATCTGAAGCTGATCCACGAGGCGGCGCTGCGCATCGGCCGCGAGAGCGTGACCAAGCGCCCGCTGATTTCGTCATGGAGCGCCCTGCTCGCCTACGTCAAGACCCAGTTGGCGCACGAGCCGCGCGAGCAGTTCCGCGTGTTGTTCCTCGACAAGAAGAACCGCCTGATCGCCGATGAGCAGCTGGGCCAGGGCACGGTCGACCACGCTCCGGTCTATCCGCGCGAGGTGGCGCGGCGGGCGCTGGAGCTGTCGGCCTCGGCCGTGATCCTGGTGCACAACCACCCCACTCAGCCCATTTGGATCACGCTGGATCACGCTCAGTACCATTGAATAATTAGACTTTTTCCGGTTCTTGACTGGGGACGGTTTGGGCTCATTATCGGCCCCACCACGCCCTTACCGACCCCAGTTACAGCCCCCTTACCGACCCCAGTGGTCGCGCCGGAGAAAGCCCGTGCCGAACCTGACAGACAGTGCGATCCGCCACGCCATCAAACGGGTCGAACGCAGCCGCAAACAGGAGACTCTGTCGGATGGCGAGGGCCGTGGCACCGGTCGGCTGACACTGATCCTGAAGCCCATGCCGACCCGCGTGACAGCCGAATGGATGGCTCAGCAATGGCGCGACGGAAAGCGGTTGAAGTCGAAGATCGGCTCCTACCCGTCCATGCCGCTGACCGAAGCCCGGGAGGTGTTCAAACGGGACTTCGCAGACGTGATCCAGAAGGGGGCCAGCATCAAGGTAGCGGTCGACGTCCGCCCAGGCACGGTCGCGGACCTGTTCGCCGCCTACGTCGAAAGCCTGAAGGCGGGCGGCAAGCCGTCCTGGGACAACGTCGAATACGTCCTGAACAAGGTGAGTGAGGCGCTCGGCCCCAACCGCCCGGCCCGCGAAATCACCGCGGACGACATCATCGCGGTGATCCGGCCCGTATACGAGCGAGGGCGCCGCTCCTTCGCCGATCACATTCGAAGCGCGGTGCGAGCAGCTTTCTCGTGGGGCCTGAAGGCGGAACACGATTATCGCAGCACCGCGCCGCGACGTTTCCGGCTGATCATGAACCCGGCCGCCGGCATTCCGACAGAGCCGAAGACCGTCGGGACCCGTTGGCTGAACGAGGATGAGTTCGTTCGCCTCTATCGCTGGCTCGAGTGTCCGGACGCCCCAGTGCACCCGCCCTACACGCGCGCGGTGCGCATACTGATGCTGACTGGACAGCGCGTCGACGAGATCGCCCAGCTCCACAGGGACCAATGGGATGCGAAGGAGCGCATCATCGATTGGTCGAAGACCAAGAATGGCAAGCCGCACGCGATACCAGTGCCGGCGCTCGCGGCCGAGCTCATCGAGTCGATCACGCCCAACGCGTACGGCTGGTTCTTCCCCTCCGCGATGGACCCGTCCAAGCCGGTTAGAGCGAGCACGCTCTACAGCTTCATGTGGCGCCAGCGGGATCGGGGCGTGATCCCGATTGTCACCAACCGGGACCTGCGCCGCACCTGGAAGACGCTCGCCGGCAAGGCCGGGGTGTCCAAGGAGATCCGTGACCGCCTGCAGAACCACACGCTGCAGGACGTCAGCTCCAAGAGCTACGATCGCTGGAATTACATGCCGGAAAAGCGCGCCGGCATGAAGAAATGGGACGCCTGGGTGACCAAGCTCCTGGCGAAGAAGCCGATGAAGAGTGCGGCTTAGCCGCGCCGCCGGCAGTTGCAAAGTATAGCCCTGAGGACTACGTTATGAACCGGTCCATTTCGTTGTGAGCGTCTTCGCGACCAAGGAGTTCGCCCGCTTTGCCCGGAAGGCCGGTCTGGCGGCTGGCCCGCTCCTGAAGGCCGCGCAGGAGGTTGCAGCGGGCCGCTTCGACGCCGATCTCGGCGGCGGGGTGTTCAAGCAGCGTGTCGCTCGCGACGGGGGAGGCAAGTCAGGCGGCTTTCGCACGCTGATTGTCTTCAAGGTCGGCGGGCATAGCTTCTTCGTTCACGGCTTCGCCAAGAACGCGAAAGCCAATGTGACCCCGAAGGAGCTGAAGGCGTTGAAGGCTTTGGCCTCGCTGCTTAACGGCCTGGGCCCTGAGGCGTTGAAGAAGGCGCTCGCCGCGGGCGAGCTTGTGCAACTGGAGGCAAGAGCCGATGGCGTCGAAGGCGAAGCGGAAAGCTGAGTCTGGGATCCTCGCGTCGGTTCACAAGACGGTCGCGGGGCTTCACGAGGCTGGCGTCGTCGACAAGGCGACCATGCGTGAGTTCGACGCCCTGTGCCTGACGCCGGTCGCTCCCATGAGCCCGGACGAAATCCGAGCTTTGCGCGAGCGCGAACAGGTCTCCCAACCGGTGTTCGCCCACTACCTCAACGTCCGCAAGGACGCAGTCAGCAAATGGGAACGGGGCGAGAAGCGGCCCGACGGGCCGTCGTTGAAGCTGTTGAACCTGGTGCGCACCAAAGGCCTGAAGGCGATCGCCTGACGGGCCCTCGCCGACGGTGCCCCCCCTGCGCCGCGCTTGCGATCCTTTTGGGACGGTGGAACCTTGGCCTTCGCCCAAGGGAGGAACGCCATGCGGAAGACACTGATGCTCGTCACGGCCCTGGCCTTTGCTGTTGGCCTCGCGAGCAGCGCCGATGCGCAGAAGATCGACGCCAGCGGGAAGTGCCGAGACGCCAAGGGCAAGTTTGCGCCCATGTCGGCGTGCAAGCCGGCCGCCGCGCCGACGGCCGTGAAGTGCCGGGACAAGACTTCCAAGAAGTTCGCGAAGTGCTCCGCTCCCAACACGGAGCCGGTGCCGGCGAAGAAGTAGCCGCTACGGCAGGGGGCGCGCCAAGGCCTTGTTTAGAACCGTAGCGAGGCGGACCCCGGCCTTTTCGAGCTGCACCGCCGCCGCGGCCTGGGCGGCGGCCGGGTAGCTCGTCGGCAAGGGAACCGGGGCCGCGTCCCGGTTGCAGCCCGGCGCGACGGGAATTGCGTAGGCCGTCCGTCGCGCCACCTGGAAGGTCTCAAGCGCCCAAGTCCTCGGATCGCCGCCGCTCCATCGGGCCCGATCTGCGGGCGTGATCTTCCGGCGCAGTTCGGCCGCAAGGGTCTCTGCATCCGGGCCCAGGGCCTCCACCACCGCCGTGTCCCAATAGCTGTGCAGGTTGACCGTGCGCGACGCGCCGAGGGCCAGCAGCACGCAATTGCCGCCTCGATCGTGATTGTCCGCGGCATGCAGCGGCTGATGCACATCGCCGACGAGATGGAGCACAAACTTCAGGGCCAGAATCCGCTCGGCCTGCGGGGTTTCCGGGGCGGCGAGCTCCGCGGCGAACGCGTCGATCCGGTCCGTCACGCAGTCCTGCGCGGGACCTGCGCTGACCGGGCGCGCGGCGGCTGGAAAGCCAAAGCAGGCGGCGGCCAGGTCGGCGTGGTCGAGCTCGATGTCGACGAAATGCCAATTGGACGTCTCGCGATGGGTGGGGCGCCAGGCGTCAGCCCATGTCGCCGCATCGAGCATGTTGTGCGCTGTGAGTGGGTCGGTGTCGCGGGCCAGGAGATCGTCCACCGCGCGCCGCGTGGCCGGGGTCAAATAGCTCCTGGCGATCGCCGCGATGACGCGATGTCCCTCCCCTCCCCAGGCCCGAGCGTGATCGGGGCGCAGAAACAAGAGCGCCAGCGCCAGGACCGCGAGTGTCCGTCTGCTCAAGAGGGCGCGCTCACTTCAAATCGCTCCGGACGAGCATTCGACAACAGGCTCGTGGCGTCTGCAGTCGGGTCGAGCCACGCCGCCCATTCATTGTCCTCGAGGATCACCGGAGCGCGGCTGTGATAGTCGGAAAGCCACCCCGCCGACGGCCCGGTCAGGATCGTAAAGCTGGTGATCGCCCCCGCGTCGGGCGTGGTGCAGCGATCCCAAAGGCCCGCAAACCAGATCGCCCGGCCGTCGCAGCGCGCGAAGCGATGTTTCGCCTTGGAGCCGGGTTCGCCGGTCCACTCGTACCAGGCGCTCGCCGGCACGATGCAGCGGCGCTTGGCGAACGCGTCGCGGAAGGTGCTGGCGCTGTGGCAGGTTTCGACCTTGCAGTTGAAGGTCGTCAGTTTGAATCCGTCGTCCGCACCCTTTGCAGTGTCTTTGAGCGGCTTCCCGTTCCGCCAGAATGGGACCAGGCCCCACCGCATTTTCTCCAACAGCCAGCCCCCGTCTTCGAGCCGCGCCGTGAGCTGGGACGTGGTCGGGCGGACATCGTCGTTCGGCTCCAGGTTCTGCGGTTCCGTTCGGACGGACGCAAACTTCGACAGCTGTTCGTGGATGTCTCGCCAGTAGAGGTGGGACGTATCGAACCTGCCGCACATCTGACGCCTCCGCTTCGCGCCCCGAAAGGTTAGCCGGAGCCGGACGGCAAGACGACTAAGTCCGGCGCGAGCTCGGCGGCGGCGCGCGCTTCACTCGCGTGAACGCCCTGTCCGTATTCATGAACCGGGCGAGCATAGGCACGATGAGCTTCGTGGGCTCAATCGCTCGGCCGCTCTCGGCCCCTAGCGCTTCGCCATAGGCCACAAGATCGCGATGAACCGCGCCGGGAACCTCGATCGTCAGTTTGACCGGCGTGTCGTCTTGCAGCTCGGCGAGCTTGAGCTTCGGCATGATCGCCTCCCTCAGGGTTGATAGGGTTCAAGCACGAGGTCACGCGTCACCATCACGCGGACCGGCGCGCCCGGGCGCACTGTGATTGTCGGCGGCACGTCCAGGGCCTTGCCGACAGCCTGCTGGCCGACCTGGTTGAGCGTCCCGGCGGCGCCGAAGCGCAATGCGTCGAGGATCTCGCTCTCATGTTGGTGCTGGCCCAGCTGTGCGCCGACGCCAAGCACGGTGGAGAGCACGGCGGCTCCAAACACCGTGCCCCAATGGCGATTCACCCGATCCTGCAGGCCGGCATACCCCTGGCTGTCGCCCGCCGGCAGCTTCTCAAGGACGAGCGAGCGTCCATTCGGAAGGATCAGCCGGGTCCAGGCCAGCAACACTCGGCTCTGACCGAAGACAACGCCCGTATCGTAGGCGCCGATGAGGCGTGATCCTTGCGGGATCAGCAGAAAGCGTCCGGTGGGCGTGTCGTACACGTTCTCGGTCACCTGCCCCACGATCTGGCCCGGCAAGTCCGATCGGACTCCGGTGACCAGGGCGGCCGGAATGACGGCCCCGGCCTGAACCACGAAGGGCGACGCCGGAGCGCTCAGGCGATCCGGGCTCGTTGTGCGACGATCGACCGGACCGTCGAGCACGGTCCGTCTTCCTTCAGCGGCCGGGGCCGGTGCTGAATCCGCAACGACGGCCGCCGTATCGCCGATCGGCTCCGGCGCGGGACGCGCATCACTCGCGAAAAGCCGGCTCGTCCGCGCGGCCTCGCGCTCTTGAACCAGCCTCTGGCGCGCCGCGTCCTGCTGCTGAATCGCCGTTGCAGGATCCGTCGCTCCGTCGCCGATGGGCGGCGCTGTCGTGTTGGCGGCGAGGATCGGCCGCCCGAGGTCGCCCGGCAACGGCGGACCAAGCTTTGGGGTCGATCCGTAGTCCCGCGGCAGAGCATTCAGGCGTTCAGGCGGCGCCCCCCCAACCGCATAGAGCTCCTTGGCCGTAGCGCGCCCGGCGTGGTTGGTCATGGCGAAGGCCACGGCACCGACGATGGCTGTGCAGGAGGCAGCGCTCAGCAGGACGATCGTCTTGCGTGAAAGGCGCGCCACGGCCGGTCTCGGACCGTGGAGCCGCAGCCCGGCGGCGATCTGCTTTTCGGTCGCTTGGGCGCTGGTCATCTCACCGGCTCCCGATGCGTTCGATGCGCACCCGCTGCGCCCCGCGCTTGTCGCCCAGGCGGAGCTCGGCGACGTCGAAGAGACGGTCGACGATGATGCGCTCGCCGTTTACCCGATAGTTCACGAGGTCCGTGGGGCGGCCGTCCGGTCCGCCGACGAACAGCGGCGGCATCTCGGTCTGGGCGATCGACTGCGGGAACTCGATCACCGTCTGGCGGCCGTCATCGAACACCCGCACTGGCCGCCAATGGGGTTTGTCGCCGCTCAGCCGGTAGCCGAAATTCAGCTGCTCCACGGCGACAGCGGGGACGGCAAAGTGGCTCGGGTCGCTCGCCTGGGCGAGCCGCTCATCCTCGGGATACTTCCAGGCCACGGACGCCATGTAGGTCGCCGGCGTTGCCCGAAGCTCCAGATGGTAAGTGCGCCGGTCGGTGTTGATGACGAGATTGGTCTCCAGGCTGGGGCGCGTCGGCTTAACGAGAATGTGGACGCGCCGCCCTGCGCCAGTTCCGCTGACCGTGTCGCCGATCACCCAGCGCGTCGTATCCCCGGCGGCGACCGGCCCAGTCGCTGAGAGTTGTTCTCCCTCCTGCAGCTCGATGTCGGTCACCCGGCCGGGCGCAGCGTAGACCTGGTACAACGATCCATCTTCGAAGCCGTAGACCTGCTCCGCGTTTGCATAGGCCGCGCGCGTGGGCTGCACCCGTGCGGCGGCGTTCGCGAGCGCAACGCGCTCGGCGGGAGCGGCCGCCTCGTGGGCGTGGACCCTGGCTTTGCGCATGACGGAGTGCGCCGCCGGCGGATTCGGGATCGGCGCCATGGTGGCCTGGATCAGCACCGGCCGCCTGACCGACGGGACAGCGATCACGGGAAGGGACGCCGCCTGGACCGGGGCGATGGCATGTTCGGGCTTCAAGACGGCGCAGCCGCCCAGAAGAGCCGCGGCGGCGGTGCCAAGCATCAAGGGAGCGGGGCGCATCAGGCCATCTCCCGCGACCAGTTGAGGGCGTGGACGAACACGCCCAGCGGATTCTTGCGCAGGTCGTCGGCGGTGCGCGGCGACTGAAGGACGATGGTCAGGATCGCCGCCCATCGCTGCGTCGAGGACAGCACACCGTCCTGATACCGGCGCTCGACCCACTCCACGCGGAAGCTCGAGGGCGATGCTCGGACGACGCTCGCGACGTCGACGGCGACCTGAACCTTACCGACCTGGCTGAAGGGGTCGGCGGCGCGGGCATAGTCGTTGAGGGCCAGCGCGCCCCGGTCGGTCGTATAGTCGTAGGCCCTCAGCCAGTTCTGACGAACGACCACAGGATCGGCAGGAATCGAGCGCACCTCCTCGATGAAGCGCGCGAGGTGCCAGGCGATCTGAGGGTCAGACGGGTGATATTCGGCTGACGCCGGCGCGACGGCCTGCGCCTGCCCCAGACGGTCG
>DATKPD010000080.1:0-56959 GCA_035524315.1 Caulobacteraceae bacterium | reverse complement strand
GCGGTCGATGGCGTCGGTCTTCGGGGGGGCGGGTTTGGGGGGGCGAGCGTCGCGGTTCGTTGGCCCCTTAGGAAGCCCTCGGAAGGCTAAGAAGCCAGCCGACGCCGCCTCCGCTGGGTCGGTAGCGGCTTCGCTTGCCTCGGCCCTGTCCGTGGCGTCCTCGGGAGGCGGCGTAACCACCCCGTCGCCGCCTTCCGCGCCATCGGCGGGCGCGGCGGCCGAGGGCGACGTGAGCACCTCTTCGCCCTCTTCCGGCTCGGGCGCGCCCATCTTGTCCTGCACCCACTTGCGCGGGATTTTCAGGCCCATCGGGACCAGGGTGCTGAGAGAGGTGGCCAGCAGCTGCATGTCCACCGCCTCGGGCAGCGGCATGACGATCTTGGGATAGACGCCCCCCGGCGGCGGCCCGTGGTTGAGATCGACCATCGGCCGCACCAGGTCGCGGTTCAGCGTATAGGTCAGCATGACGACGTCGGCCGCCATGATGTCGCGCCGCACCTCGTTGTGGACCTTGCCCACCGCATGGCCGCCGGCGATCGCGTCGGTGGTGGCCGTCTGGCCGAGGACGACCTTCGACATTTGCTGGTCGAGGTACTCCGCCAGCGACTTGTAGAGCTGCCCGGTCCCGCCGGCGCTCTGCCCCTTGCCGTCCAGGAACTCGATCTCCATCGACTTGGAGATCACCGCCGCCGCGTCCGACCCGATGTCGGCCACCGCGCGGGCCAGCTTGCGGATGTTGTCGCTGGTCTCGCCCACGTCGTGCTTGCCGATCCTCAGCGGCATGCCGAACACCTCGGCGAAGGCGACCCAGTCCTTGATCGTGTAGTTCTTGAACAGCCACGCCCAGGCGACGCAGCGGCCCAGGCCCGAACGGACCGGCAGGCCGCTCTTGGCAGGATGGCGATGGTCGATGAACTTGAACGGCGGCAGGGGCTGGGGCGCGACGGCGTCGCGCAGCAGCACGGTCTCGCCGTCGATCAGGTCGAACTGGAACCACCGGGGATCGCGCCGCTTCAGCGCGGCCGGCATCCACTGCCGGGCGCTCATGTCCCAGATGATCTCGGTCTCGGAAAAACCCTTGCCGACGGCGTCCAGCACGTCGAACAGCTCCATCTGCAGCTGGTCGCGCTTGAGCCAGTCGCGCACCAGGTCGGCGTCCTTCTGGGAGCGCGCGTCGGTCCCGCCCTCCTGGACGGTCAGCTCCAGCTGGGAGACCGCCCGCTTGCGGGTGCCGAGCACGCCCAGGTAGTGGAGATCCTTCTCCTCCATCTGCTCGGCCAGTTCGAGGTAGGTCAGCGGCCAGCCGTACTCGGCCTCGCGCAGCATCGCGGCCAGGCGCTGAGGCGTCAGGCCGTCGGCCGGATGCCCCGACCAGATGGTGCGGACGCTCATGGCCGAGGGGCCGGCGATCTCCTCCTTGAGGATGGCGGTCTCGATCGGGCGGCCGAGGTAGTCGACAAGGGCCATCAGATCGCGCCTTTCCTGCGGATCGCCCGGCGGAAGCTGGCGTTGCGCGTGTTGCGGTCGTCGTCGTCCCAGTCGCCGGCGCGATCGAGCGCCGTGCGCTTGGGCACGGGGGTGTAATCGAAGGACGCCGGGCCGGTGTCGGCCGCGCGGCACGCCAGGCCGGCGGCCCAGAAGCGGTCGGCGTGGACGTCGCCGTCATTGACCAGGCGCACCTGGCCTTGGGGACCGGACACCTTCTTGATCGCCCGCAGGTCTGAGCGGATGACCGGATCGGCGGGGACGCGGATAAGGCCGCGCTCGAAGCGCTGGACGAGCGATGTCGCCAAGTCGAGACGGTTGGGGCCGGTCAGGAGCACGCCCACGACGCGGTAGGCGCCATGACGCTGCTGGGCGTCCTCGACCACCTTCTCGCCCATGCCGGTCTGGTCGATCCAGCAACTGGCCACCCGCCGGCTAGCGAACAGGGCGTCCATCGCATCGTCCTGCGCCCGGAAGCTGACCCCATATTCCTCGTAGCGGTCGCGCAGCCACAGAACGTCGCCGACCAGCTCGAAGCCCCAGATGATCGCCCCGTCCTTGCGCCGCGCCACGTCTCGGCCGCCGTACCAGAGGCCGCCGGTGTACAGGCCCGGCTTTCCGGCGTCGGGGTGCTCGGCCGCCGCCAGGTCTTCCGGCTTGATCAGCGACCCCGAGCCGGCCCGGGGGATGCAGTCCAGCTCCTCGTCCGCGTTGTCCGAGTAGAAGGCGCGGATGTCGGCCTCGTATTCGAGCTTGCCCTCCGGCGTCGGCGTGTCGCCCTTCACCAGGCACACCCGCTCGTAGAGGCCGTCCGCCATCGCGTCGGCGAAGGTGATGCGGAGGGTATGGCCCTTCTGTTCGCCGGACTTGATCTTGTCGAGCAGCTCGTTGAACGCGTTGGAAACGCCGTCGTGGGTGGACACGACGATCACGTTGCCGCCCCATATGAGCATGGCCATGGCGGCCTTGAGCATCTCGGCCAGGTTGTCGTGGAAGGCGGCCTCGTCGAGGATGATCTGGCCCTGCATGCCGCGCAGCGACCGCGGCTTGGACGGTAGGGCGACGATCTTGAAGCCCGAGGCGAACTGGATGCGGAAGGCCTGGACCGGCTTGCCGTTGTCGTCCTCGAAGATTTCCTCGCCGGTCTCCACGCCGATGTGGCCAAACGACGTGGCCCACATGCCGCAGACGTCGATGAACTCGCGGGCCATGTCGAGGTTGTAGCCGATGTAGAAGGTGTTCTTGCCCCGCGCGGCCCGGCTGCGGGCGGCGCACAGCACGGCCAGGGACGCCAAGCCCCAGGTCAGGCCGATGCGCCGGCTCTTCTCGATCACCGCCAACGGCGAGGACGCACACAAGGCCACCGCCCTGCGCTGGTAGGCCAGCAACACGCCGTCCACCGGCCGGCCCCGCAGGGCGTCCGGGATCTCGGCCGGGGTCTTTTCGAAGGGACCCTGGATCACGCCGGTTGCTCCGACGGGACCAGGTGCGCCGGCAGCTGCCGGCGGAAGCGCCAGCACAGCCGTTCGAGATAGGCGGCCTGGCGCTCGGTCAGCTCCGGGGGCGCGGCCAGGGCGGCGCGCGCGGCCATGTCGCGGCAAAACCGCTTCTCCGCCGAGCCGGGCAGGAAGCTGCAGCGGCCGAGGGCTTCGGCCTGACGGCGCTGGCGCTCGTTCACCCCGCCACCCCCAGCACCTTGGCCATGATGAAGTCGGCAGTCTCCTGGCTGAGACCCTTTTCACCGGCGGCCTGCTTGACGGCGCCCACGGCCTTCTTGAGGGCTTCCTTCTGGATCGCCAGCGAACGGTCGGCGTCGGTCTTGAGGGCCGACGACAGGTCTTTGATCGACTTGGCGAAGAACATCAGGTTCTCGGGGTCGAGCGCCTGGTCCTCGCCCATGCCGGCCAGCATGTCGAAGGCCAGGGACTGGAAGCCCTGGGCCAGCACCTGCAGGCCCTTGCCGTCCGCGACCTGGGGGCCGATCTGCGCCACCAGGCGGTCGGTGATGTCCTGGCTGCGCTGGATGCGCGCCGAGATCGCCTCGAACTGCTGAGCGTAGCGGCCGATCGACGAGCGCGACGGCAGCTCGGCCTCGTCGGCCGTCAGGCCCTTGAGGTGCGCCACGATCCGGTCGAGCGGCACGCGGTCGCGCAGGAGGCGGTTGATCTCCTCGCGCAGCTCCGGCGACAGGTCGTAGACTTTGGAGCGCCCGGCCATCGGTCAGCCGCCCGGCGAGGGACGTTGCACCCCCGGCTGAATGGCGCGGCCGTCGGCCACGTCGAGACCGCGATCGGTGATCCTGGCCACCACCACCGTGGCCACGTCCTTGGTCGAGATAAGGCCCTGCTCGGCCAGCCACGCCAGCTCGGTCCTGATCTGGTCGCGGGTCGCGCCGATGCCGAACTCGGTGGTGACCGAGTGGATCATCGAGCTGTTGGCCGAATAGCCCTGAGCGCCCGCCAGCATGCGCAGGATCGTCAGGCGCAAATGTTCGGTCGCCGCGCTCATGTGTGGGCCCTGTTATCGAGGGCCTGGCGGATGAGGATGTTCTCGATCCGGTCGATGCCCGCCTTGGCGTCGCCGACGACCTGGCCCAGCTCCTTGACCGAGCCTTCCACGCGCGCGACGTCGGCGCGGCTCGCCGAGTGCTTGATCGCGTTGGCGTGGTCCTGGAGCGTCAGGGCATGTCGATCCAGGTCGGCGCGGATGCGCTCGGCCGGGGGCGTCTCATGCCAGCGATCGGCCGCCAACTGCGCGGCGTCGATCCGATTCTCCAGCTGCTTGGCCAGGCCGTTCTTGCGCCAGCGGGCGTCGCGCTGGGCCACGTACACGGCGCTGGCGCAGGCGACGAAGGTGCAGCCCGCTTCGAACAGGGCGAGCCAGCCGGGGAGATAGTTGGGGGGCGGCGTCAATCAAGCGCTCCGATACAGGCGGCGGCCCCGCTCAAGGGCCTCCTGGCAAAACAGACAGCGGACGGCGGACGGGATGGCCTGGCGCCGCTCCGGCTCGATCGGGTCGGCGCAGTCGGCGCACGCCTCCGCGCCTTCGCAGCGCAGGGCGCTGACCACCTGGTGGACGGCCATTTCGCGGGCCTGCTCGACGCGGATCTGGGCGAGGTCGACGTCATCGGCCATCAGCCCGTGCAGCCCTTGAGCAGGGCCCTCACCACCAGGTCGTCGGCCGCCAGGTTGTCGCCGTCCTCCAGGAGCACGCGGACCCGGAACAGCATGTTCGCCTCGACCTGGGCGTAGGCGGCCTTGTCGGCCGGGTTCGCCTTGAGCGCCGCTTCGGCCCCGGGGAACGGAACGCCGCTCACCAGGCGCGGATCGAGGAGCGCGGCCAGCGGCGCGGCCCCCGGATCGGCGGCGCACTTGGCCGTGACGATCACCGAGGTGGGCGTGGGATCGGCCGTGGCGATGACGGTCGCGGGCTTGGGCGGCGTCGGGGCGTCCGCGCAGGCCGCCAGGGCTAGCGCCGGGACCAGGACGGCGCAGAGGGCGAGCAGGCGCGTCAACGGGCCATCTCCTTGAGGATCAGGGTGTTGGGGGCTAGGCAGGCGTCGTCGCCGGCGGCGGCCGTCCGGTCGGAAGCCGCGCCCTGGCGCAGGGCCTGGACCTGGGGGGCCGTCTGGGCGGCCTGCACCGCGGCGGCCTTGGCCCGCGCGTCGCTGGCGGCCTTGTAGGCGGCGATCGAGGCGTTGGCGGCCACAAGCCCGGCATTCAGCTGGCCATTGGCGGCGAGGTAGCTCTTCGAGGCCGACGCGGCGGCCAAGTACTCGGCCTGCCAGGTGGCCTTGGTGGCGGGGTCGATCAGGGCGGCCTTGGCGGTCGCGAGCAGGCCGCACAGATGGATCAACAGCAGGACCAGCAGGGTGATCAGCGCGCCGGCGACGGCGGCCAAGGCGGCCGGGCTGGCGAAGATCGCCTTGGCCATGTCGCTGATGGCCGTGGCCGCGCCCACCGTGGCGGCGCGCGCCGGTTGCCACAGGGCGGCGACGCCGCCGATCACGGCGGCCAGCACCGGGCCGACCACCGGGATGAAGGTGACCGCGTGGGTCAGAAGGGCGAGGATCGCATCCATGTCGGTGCACCTGGTCGAGCGCCACCCTGGCGACCGCGAGGCGTCCCGCGATCGCCAGGGCTTCGCCCCCGAGGCTTAGGCCGCGCCGCCGGCCGGGTCGGTCCCGCCGGCCGCGTCGCCGGACGCGCCGCCGCTGTTGTCGGCCGCCCCGTCCTGGGAAGCGGCGTCGCCCGCAGGGGCGGGCGCGATGGCGGCGACGGCGGCGGTGACGGTGTCGGCCGCCGTGGTCACGGCGGTTTCCGCGTCGGCCAGGTCGGCCGTGCGCGCCGCCTCGGACGCCGTGACGGCGGCCTGGACGGCGGCGGCGGTGTTCTTGGGGATTGCGGCGGCGGCGGCGTTGAGACGATCGATCTGCGCTTGCAGGGTGGCGCTGATGCCCATGAGTTCGGCTTCCACGTCCGAGGATGAGAATGCTTGGCCGCCAGCGGACGATCCGGCGGGAGCGTTGATGTGAAGGCGCACGGACGTGACCGGCCCGGCGGCGTCGTCCATGGCGGAGCCGCTGCGGCGCCCCAGGCGATGGCCGAGGGCGAACGCGGCCACGACGGTCGGCACGGCCGCGAGGGCGAACATGTCGATCATCAGTCCATGCCCTCCGCGATCTTGCGCAGCAGCCAGAACGGCGCGTAGACGACCGCGCCGGCCAGCACGGCCGCGCCGAAGCCCAGGGCGAAGGAGCCGAGGTCGAAGCTCATTGCGGGCCGCCCGGGGGGCGCACGAAGCGACCGAACAGGCTCTTGCTTTCGACGGCCGCGCCCAGGCGGCGCAGGTCGGTGACCGTGGCGCCCACCACATAGACCAGCACGAGCAGGACGATGACGAGCAGCAGCCCCGTGGCCAGGTAGCGCAGGGTCTCGGCGTCCTGCACGCGCGCCACCAGCAGGTAGAGCAGCGCGCACATCAGGGCCGTCAGGGCGAAGGCGTAGACGCGCCGCCAGACCCAGCTGACCTCGGGCATTTCAAGGGCTTCTTTTGGGCCGCCCTGGGGGTTCTGAACGTCAGACATGGCCGAGCGCCTCCGCGCGATTGAGCCAGGCGTTGAGGAAGCGAAGCTGCGCGGGATCGGCGACGCAGATGGACCGGTAGTGGTCCATGGCCGCCTTGCGCACCGCCTCGACCACCACGTCGCTGTGGTGGACCAGCAGGGCCTGAGCCAGGGCGTCGCGGGTGATGTCGCCCAGGTCGCCGTCCACGGTCACCGTCTGAGGGCCCACGGCGTTGATCGCCCGCTGAAGGATTCGGTAGGCGCCCACCAGGCCGCAGTTGATGGCCTGGTCGAGGATCATGCCGTCGATCGGCGCGGGCAGCGTGCAGATCGCGCCGCGCACCCACAGGCAGCGCTCGTAAAGCTCGGCCGCCAATTCGGGCGTCAGGTCGCGGATGTCCGCGTCGTCCAGATCGTGGTTGCCGTCCAGGTCGAACGCCTGGGCCACGACGGGGTCGATTTGTCCCTGCGCCTGCAAGAAGCGCAGCGTGACGCCGCAGTTGGTCAGGCCGCCGCGATCGCCGGGCGTATCGGACAGGCCGCCCTCTTCCGGCGCGATCGGCGCCCACACCACCAGGAACCGCGCGTGCTGCGCGGCGGTGTCGTCGGCGATGATTTTGGCGATGGCCCCCATGGGTCCGAAGGCTAGAGCCTTGGCCGTGGGCGTATCACCCTGAACTAATTCAGGGTGAACTCAGAATAGATCGGGCTGGGAGGAAGAGGTTTTCTCGCCTTCTTCAAGCACCTTGTAAACCCAGCGCTCGGTGATCTTGAGGATGCGGGCGGTCTCGGCCCTCGTCTTGCCGGCGCGGTCGAGGCGCAGGATCTCGGCCCGGCGCTGGGGCGACATGGGCACATCGATGTCCACGCCGTGGAAGGCCCCGGCCAGTTGCTCGGCTGCTTCCTGGCCGATGGCGACGGTGATCGGATGGTTCGGCCCAGGCCGGGCGCGGATGTACAGGCGACGGCCGCCGAAGGCCTCGGTCAGGCGGTGGAAGGCGTCATTTCCCAGAAGCCGGCGCAGGTTCGAGACCGTTGCCTCCAGGCCCTCGTAATACTCCGCGCTCATGCCGCCCATCCCGTGGGCCAGACGTCGAGCGGGATCTGCAGGGTGCGGTCGGTGCCCTCGAACCCGACGATGGCGTAGAGCCGCCCCTTGCGCACGAACACCGTGGCCACCGGCAGCGGGGCGCGGCCGTCCTCGCGCTGCTCGACCAGGATCCGCAGGCGCGCGGAGGTCAGGCGCAGCGCCAGGCCGATCGACATGGTCTCGAAGGTGGCGACGGGCTGTTCGGAACGGTGGATCGAGGCGTTCAATGGACAATCCCCTTCACCCGGTCGAGATAGGCTTCGGCCCGCAGCGCCTCGGCCGTGGCCTGGCGCAGGGCCGCCTCGCGCTGGCGGATCTGTCCATAAGGGGCGCAGCGGAGCTTGCGGGCCGCCTCGGCGCGCGCCCGGTGCGCGGCGTCGACGTCGGCCAGGGCCTCCTGCTCGTCCTTCCAGGTGAATAGATCGGCGCGCACGGCCTCAGGCCTCCGGGTCCGGCTGCAGCGCGCGGATCTCGGCGGCCAGCTGATGGATCGTGGCGTCGAGGTCGGCGCAGCTCTTGGAGATGTCGGGGCGCCCCAGCTTGGCGCACATGGCGGCGACCAGGTTGCGGCGGAGGGTCGGCAGCTGGCGGTCGCCGGCCGGGACGATTTGCGACCAGCCCGCGCGCTCGGCCATCGCCTTGAGCGCCTCGATCAGCTTGTAGGACTGGCCGGCGTCGGCCCACTCCAGCTTGTCGACCCGCAGCTGGCGGCGGCCGAACGACTCCAGCGCGCGGTCCGACGGGTCGCGCACCACGCCCAGCTGGTGGAGCGAGATCCACATCGCCCGCGCCTTCTTCGCCATGGGCGTGCTGGCGGCCTTGGGCGCGGTCGGCCGGGGATCTGTTTGTTTGCCGGTGGCCGGCTCTGTTTGTTTGTCCGGGTTCACAAACACGGCCGGCTTCCAGCCCTTGGCCCCGAACTCCTTGAGCACGGTGGCGAGCTGGCCCATGGAGCAGAGGCTGGCGCTTTGCTGGCCCGTGATGCGGAGAAGGACCGCCCGATAAGTGGCCTCGTCCAGGCCCAGCTCCTTGCGGGCGATATGGACCTTGCCCAGCATCGCCCGGCGGATCTGGGCGGTGGTGTTGTAGGGAGCTGGGGCGGTCATGCGGCCACCTGTGGCCGAGCGTCATGGATCACGCCGTCGAGGGCGCGGCCGGCGGCTTTCTTGCCGACGCGGAAGACCTGATCTGGCAGGGCGGTACGATCGGGGCAGAAGCCCCACTCCCCGTTCTGCTTGTGGTGGTAGGGAACCCCCGCCGCCGCACACTGATCACGGATTGCCCTGAACCAATCTGGATGGCTCGGCCGGGCCTTATGCTTGCCCTGGTCGGTCTCGCCGCCGGTGATGACCCAGTCGATGCAGCTTGTGTCGGGATGGGCATGGACAGTGTCGCCGTCGCAGTCTGGGCAGATGCCGACGAACTCCGCGCCACTGCAGGCTGGGCAGAACTCACCGAACCCCGATGAAATTCCGTCGCAGCTCGTGCAGCGCTCCTCAGGAGGCGATCGCCAGGAGCGCCAGCCGCATTCGGCCCTGCACTCGTATCCGCCAGGAAGCCAACGCATCAGATCCACCGGCTCCAGCAGCGGCTCCATGCTGACGAAGGCGAAGGCCGGATGCAGCCCGGCCTTCGCGTCCAGCAGCTTCGGGATGTCGCGGTCGGCTTCCGCCTGGGTCACGACCGTGCAGCCGATGGCGGCGTTACGCGGCCACAGCGACTGGCCGAGCCCAACGGACTTGGACCATTTGGCCCGCAGTTCGGGCGTGATCGCCTGGGCGAATAGCGCCGCGATGTTGCCCGGCCGCTTGGTCAGCAGCAGCCAGGTCAGATGCGGCGTCGCGTGGATCAGGTCGAACAGGTCGCGGCGCCACTCCCACGGCACAGCGTTGTCAAACACGTCGGCCAGGGAGGCGCAGAACACGAAGCGCGCCGGCGGCGCGGGCAAGCCATTGTCGTTGGCATACTTGACCTTGGCCGCCTGCTCCCGCTCCCACTTCAGCGGTTCGGCCCAATAGGCCTCCGACGTGCGCTGGCGCTCGCCGTGCGGTCCCCACGTCACCCGCTTCAGGCGCGTGGCCATCAGGTTCTCGGCGTAGCAGCCGTCGCACGCGGGGCTGAGCTTGGTGCAGCCGATCCACGGGTTGAACGTGTCGTCGGCCCAGGAAATGGCGGTGTTCTGGGCCATCAGCGTTCCCCCTTCGTCGCGTCTCGGGCGCGGTCGAGGATTTGCAGCGCCCGGGCGATATCCGGCTTCTCGCCGGTCAGGGCGTCGATCGCGGCGTCGATCTGGGCCCGGGCGGCGTGGAGTCGGCCGGTCATGTCGTGACGGCCGATCTGATAGGCGAGGAACTCCCGCTCGCTGGGCACGGCCTCCAGCGCCCAGTTCCACGCCCGCCGCGCCAGCTCGGCCGCGAGGTTCTTCCGCTCGGCCTCGGTCAAGTGCCCGGCGTTGACCAGGCGCTTTTCGGGATAGGCGTCCATCCGGTCGGCCTGCTGCAGCGCCTGCTCGACCACGGCAGGGTCGGCCCCGGCCTTAGCGATCAGGGCGGCGTAGGCGCGCAGGGTCGCGGACGCCTCGCTGTCACGGCCGCGCAGGAAGAAAGTCGGCTCCTCGGCGGGGATGCTGCTGAGGTGAAGGCGGTGGTCGAGATCGTCGCGGCCGGTTTTCACGCTGCGGCTCCTCTGAGGGTGAAAGCTATGCCCAGGCTTTCGGACACCTGGGTCCACCGGCCGCCGGCCTCGCGGCAGCGGGCGGTCGCGGTGAAGCGGACGCCGTCGGGCGACACGAACAGCGCGGTGACCGTGGCCCCACGCGCAGTGCGGCGGACCTTGATGGTGGCTGGGCGCTGCCAGTCCGCGCCGACCAGGTCGAACAGCTCGATCATGGTCTCGGACCAGGCGCGCTCGTAGACGACGGAGGTGCGTTGGCGGCGCTTCATGACGCCTCCGCCCGGCGAAGGACCGCGAGACGCTGGAAATCGCGCTTAAGCTGTTCGAGCCGGTGGCTGCATTCGGCGATCTGGGCGGACACAAGCCGCATGCTTTCGGCGACGTCTTGCCGGGAGACGATCTGGTCGATGGCCTGGGAAATCAGCCACCTTTCCTCGTCGTCGCCTTGAGCCAGGCGCAGGCCGACCTGCGCGATTCCATACCGCACGGTGGCGCGGTCGCGGTTGATCGGGCGGCCGATCATGCTCGGCCCTGCGTCCGGCCGGACGAGGGTGCAAAGGTACATACCGCGCTGCCGAACCCGGACAACCGGGGGAAGCCGGGAGCCCCCTCCAAGCTCGCCGTGGGTAAAGCCACTCAGTGCGCCGGCGACCCGGTACACTTCCCTCAGGTTGATCATGACGCCATCGCCCTTTGCACGGCCTTGGCGTTGCGGCGGTCCCAATCGGCCGCGGACATGCCCGCTCCGCCGATGGCCGTGTGCTGGGCGCAATAGGGGCCGTCTCCGTCGCGGGATTCGGCGCAGAACAGCTGGTCCGCGCCGGTCGCCAGACCCACCGGCCAGCGGCAATGGCGGCCCTGCAGCTGCACCAGGCGCAGGGGCTCGGGCGAGGACCACACGACGCCGGGGGGCTCGATCGGGGGCGCGGGCGGCTGCTCCGACAAAGCCCGCTCGCGGGCGACCTTCGTCTTGACGATGGCCGCGCCGATCAGCCCCGACGCGCGCTTGGCGGGCGCTGGCGCGGCGTGCCGCCCCGACTTGGAGAGCCCGAGGCGATGCACCTTGGAGATCACCGCGTTCCTGGTGGTCCCCGGCAGTCGCTTGGCGATCTGGCTCGCGGACAGCCCCTCGACCTGCCACCAGGTCGCCAGCTGCTTTTCGTTCTGCTCGGTCCAGATCACGCGACCCTCCCCACGAGGGGCTCGGCGCGCTTGAGCATGTCGAGGAAGGCCTGGCGCGCGGGATGGAACAGCCGGCGCACGTGGGCCTCGATGCCCTCCAGGGCGTCGAGCACGACGGCCTGCTCGGCCGGGGTGACCGGGGCCTCGTCGCCGAAGGCCGCGCGGCGGCGCGCGATCTCCTCGACCAGCTCCTGCTCGAAGTCGGACAACACGTCGCCGAACGCCTGGGACAGCACGCCCAGGCGGGTGTGCTTGATCAGGAAGTCGCGGGACGGCGCCGCGAGGACGGGGCGGTTCGGGGCGCTCATAGGTGCAGCCCCAGGGTGCGCAGGGCGACCAGGATCACCACCGTGGCGACGACGCCGCCGGCGATGGCGCCTTCCATGAAGCCGGCTTGGAGACGGCGCCTCATGACGCCACCTCGACCAGCTGGGCCTCGAAAGGCTCGATGATGAAATCCTCGCCCTCGGAGCCGATCGACACGCCCGCGACCCGGCGCGCGACGTCCGGCTCTCTGAGCATCGCCTCCTTGTCAATTTCCTCGCTGGTGCGGATGAACTGAAACAGGCCGTAGCGCTTGAAGGTCTCGATGATCACCTCGACCCCGCGCACCGTCACTCTAGGCGGTCGGGTGCGCCAGAACACCTTGCCGGTGGCCAGCTGGACGGTCTTGGTCTTGTCGCCGGTCAGGGCGGAACGGTTGGCCTCGCACCATCCCTGGACCTGGCTCTGGGCCAACTCCAGCTCCGCCTGCAGGGGCAGAGCGGCGCTCTGATGCCGCTCCTTTACGGCGGCAAGCTCGTCGCCGAGGTCGGCGTCGCGGCGCTTCAGTTCGCGCTGCAGCTCGCCGATCCGGGCGACCAGGCGCTCGGCTTCGGCGCGGGATTGGGCGGCCGGCGCGGCGGGCGCCTTGGCCTTGGAACGAGCCATCAGAAACTCCTGTGAGAAGGCCTGCGCACGGCCAGGGGCCGATGCGTCCAGGCGAGGAAGAGGAAGGTCAGCCAGCGGCGCAGGGGGCTCATGTCCGGCCCCCATCGATGACGACCAGGTGGCCGCTGAAACGCACCGGCTTGCCGCCCTTGTGCAGGGCCGACAGGCCTTCGAGCGTGATCTCGAAGTGCTCGTCGTCGCGGAGTTTCTCGTCGATCTCGGCGAGGCTGCGGTAGGCGCGGTCCTTGATGGCCGCGAGGCGTTCGGGCGAGAGCTGGCCCGTCTGAGCCAGGGTGACGATCTGGCGCAGGTCGCGGCGCAGGGCGTCGGTGGGGTTGACGAACAGCATGGCGCCCTCCCTCACGCGGCCTGGCGGGACTGCTGGGTCCACGCCTGCTTGAGGTGATCCAGCACGCGGTCCTCGCCCTGGCTGGAGGCCAGGAAGGTGGCCATCTCCATGACCTGGGTCAGGTTGCGCAGGTGGCCCGGCTGGGCGGCGACGGCCGCCAGGAACTCCAGCTCGCGCGGGTGCTTCACGCCCCAGGCCGCGCACAGGACGGCCACATCGTTGGCCGTGGGCTTGCCGTAGACGTGGGGCATGGACACGCGGCTGAACAGCTGGGCGAACTCGGCCTTGCGCGCGCCGCCCTGCAGGCGGGTGAGCACCGTGGCGTTGCCCCCGAACACGATGCCCGCGCCGATCTCGTCGTGGATGGCGCGCAGCACTTCCAGCGAGACGTCGGTCAGATGCTGGGCTTCATCGACGATCAGAAGGGCGTCGGAGCCCGCCAGGCGGTCGCACAGGATGCTCATCAGGTTCTGGGTGTTGGACCCGGGCTGGTGCGCCCCCAGGGGCTTGAGCAGCTTGTTCAGCATCGCGCCGGGCGCCCGCGTGGCGGGGTTCATGGCGCCCAGGTGCACGTTGGGGTGCGTGGCCTGGTACTGCAGGAACGAGGCGGTCTTGCTGATGCCCGGCGGCCCGCAGACCACCGCGATCTTGCCGCGCTGGGCCCAGGAGCACTGGGCCATGATCTTCCTGGACGTCTCGGTCGGATGGAAATGCGGGATGTCCGGCGCGTCGATCTCAAGCCGGGTGCGCTCGTCGTGCGAGCGGAAGAACCGCGCGACCTTCCACGCCACCTTGCGGTTGTCGCCGGCGTAGCGGCCCGGTCCCCACTGAGACAGGGTGCTGCTGGCGATGTCGGTGGCGATCCCCAGCTGGCCCCAGCTGTATCCGTTGGCGTCCCGGAAGGCCATCAGCCGGACGCGCAGGTCTTCGACCTCCGCATCGCTGAAATCTTCCTGTCCTCTATCGACGTTCATGGTACCTATTCCTCTGCTGTACTGAGGGCCGCGAGGCCCGGAGACGGGCGCGGGGGTGCAACCCCGCGCCCGAATTTCATGGTCGGGTGCGCAGGCGATCGATGCCGGCGCTGAACATGTCGATCACCGAGGCGGGGTCGCGCGTCGGCGCGGGCGACGCCGCCGCAGCGGCCTGAACAACCACTCCTCGACCGCGCACCGCGCGCACCACCGCCGGCGGTTCGGGCTGGTCGTCCTCGATCGTGCTGGGCAGGAAGGCCGCCAGCTTGTCGGCGTCCATGATGCGGGCGATCTCCTCGGCCCGACGGGTCGAGCGGCGCAGTTCGCTTTCCTGTTTCGCCCGCCGCTTGGCGGCCTCCGCGTCCAAGAATGCGGGCTGCTCGAGCAGCGGGGCCGTGCCGATGAACTCGCCGTCGACGCTGTAGACGTGGACCGGCAACAGCAGGTCGTCGGGGTCGAACCGCACGATGGCGCGGCGGCCGGCGATCGCGTGAAGTTCGGGCGTGAAATAGGTGTTGCCGTAGAGGCGGACCGCGCCCGAGCGCCGATCGACCGAGGTCAGCTCGCCCGCCAGCAGCGCCAGGCGCATCTGCGCCTCGGTGGCCATGCCGATCGGTGCGGTGCGGCGGGACTCCTCGTAGACCTGGTCGAAGCTGCGGCCGTTGGCGGTCTCTGTGCGCCGGCCGAGGCGCGCGTTGTGGGCCTGGATGCCCAAGGCCACCACCGTCTTGAAATCGGCCAGGGCGACGGCCTTGGCGCCGTAGTTTTCAGGCTTGGCGTCGGGCTTGTTGCCGGTGTAGGCGCCGTCGCAGGCCGGGTGTTTGCCCACCGCCTCTTCCAGGTCGCGGAACGAGCGCTCGATCGGCTTGGATTGGCCGCGGTACGGGGTGGCCCAGTGGATCTTGACGCCCAGCTGGGTCAGCAGGCCGGTGGGCTCTTCGGGCAGAGGCTTGAACCGGAAGCGGTTGGACACACCGCCGGTGATCCACTTGGAGGCGAAGGCCCGGCCGTTGTCCATCAGGCAGCCCTTGGGGATGCCGTGGGTGCGGATCAGGTCGCCGAAGGCCAGTCGGGTGAGCACCGCCGACTCGCTCTCGCCGATGCGCCAGGCGAGAATTTTCCGCGAATAGACGTCCTGGATCATGACCATCATCGGACGGGCGATGCGGCTCTCTGGACCCGGCCATTTGACGAACACGTCCCAGCGGTGGCCGTCGATGTTGACCAGCTCCAGGGCGTGGAGCGCCGCGACGCTGCGCTGCTGGGGCGGGATCACCTGGCGCAGGGCCTCCTGGCCGTTGCGGCGCATGATCACCACGCGCGGGTCGATCTCGCGCTCCAGGCGGCGCTGGAAGGTCTTGACGTGGGGCAGCTCGCCCCAGCCCTGCTCCTTGGCGGCCTGTTGGGCGCGGGCGTAGGACCCCGCCCAGGTCGGCTTGGACGGGCGCAGATAGTCGGCGACGAAATAATCCCAGGCCTTGGGATGGATCGCGGCCTCGGCGCCGCCGCCCTGGCGGCGCGGCGCCAGGTGGGCCAGCCGATCGTGGACCGATACGCCGGCCACCAGGCCGATCCAGTTCCATAGGGTGGCGTTCGAGACGCCTTGGGCGGCGGCGGCGGCCGAGATGGCGGCCGTGCGGGTCTGGCCCTGGCGCTCGAGCGCCTCGACGGCGTCCACCGCGCGCTGGCGGCGACGGGCCTCGGCCTTGGTTTTCTCGGTCTGCTGCTCGTACCAGGACCACAGCTGCCCTGCGGTGACCGGCTCGCCCCGGTCAGGCTCGTTGTCGGGGGTGAGCAGGCCGCGCCGGGCCAGTTCGGTGGCCGCGCGGGGCGGCAGGAGCGCGATGTTGTACTCGAATCCGCCGCCGCGTCCGGCCCGGGCCCGGGCGAGCGGCGCGCCGCCGGCGTCGGTGCGGAAGGCCCAGCGATTGTCGCTGGCCAGTTCGTTGATCTTCCGCTTGGTCTGCGGAAGCCCCGGCAGGGCCAGCTCGGCCAGTTCGGCCGCTGTGAACCACGTCTTGTCGCCCCCCCCAGGACCCATCAGCGTCGCTTCCTCGTGAGGTTGATGGCGGGCGCGACCTTTTTCAGGACGCGTTGGCGCTCTTGCAGCTGATCGAGGAGCACCTGGATGTGGCCCATCTCGACCGTGAGCACTTCCTCGCCGACCACCAGCTTGCAGCCGATCAGGTGCAGGAGGCTGTCCAGGATGTCGAAGCGCTGGGTCTCCGCGATCAGGGCCAGCATGCGCGCGAACGAGATGTTGTGGCCCTCGCGCGCCTCGGCCGCGTAAGCGTCCAGCATCATCTTGGTGACGTCGTCTTCCAGCAGCGCCGAGACGCCGCCGGCGATCTCGAAGCGCGAGCGGGGGTCGTCCTTGAGGATGCGGCCCACGGCCGAGGCGATCTTGCGCTCCAGGTTCGCCAGCGAGCCCTCGCCGGCGACTCCGGCCGGCGTCTCGAAGTCGAAGCCCAGCTGCTGGGGGTTGAAGGCGGGGCGGCGCTTAGTCATCCGCCGGTTCCTGCAGCTGCTCGTAGCCCTCGGCGATCGCGGCCTGCAGCCGATCGACCAGGCGGTCGATCTCGTCGATCACGAGGGAGTCGACGTCGCCCCAGTCGGCGGCGAGCTGGAGCAGGATGCGGCGGATGCTGGCGACGCGGCGATTGGTCCGCGTGCGGAACGGCGCGAGCTGGATGCCCAGCCATTGAGCGTGGGTCTGGCGCTTAGCCATGCGACTGCCTCGCGCGTTCGGCCGCGAGCCGGGCCTTGCGGTCGGTCCAGGTTTCGAACAGGTGCTCGTCCCAGTTGTTGGGGACGCTGCGGCCGGGCTCGATCTCGTAGGCGTGGACGGACTGCCCCTTGGGCGGCTCCTTGCGCGGCGTGCCCCGGGCCGTCAGGCCGGCGGCCAGATAGGCTTTGCGCTTGCCGCCGGGCATCATTCGGCGTCCCCCCGCCTGGAGGGCGACGGCCGGCCGTCCCGGCCTAGCGCTTTGGCGGTCCGATCAACCGTTCCGTGATCGCCGCCATGCGTCGAAGTCTTCGGCTTTCCCGTGTGTCCGGCGCGCTTTGCGCCGCCTTTCGCAACGCCGCGTCGGCGAGCGTCAGGGCGAGGAAATACGTCGATCGCGGCTGGTTCGCCGGCGGCGTCCTGGTCCACAGATGGGTCAGCAGGTAGGCGCTGTATCCCATCCAATTCGGCGATTTGCGAGCCATCGGCACTCTCCTGGGCCAAGGGGGCCAGAATAGCCCGCAAGTCGGCCGGTAGGCGCGGGTCGCGAACAACGACGTCGGCCAACACGGCGCGAACGGAGCGGACCGAGAGCCGGCTCCATAGCGCCGCGAACTGGGATTGAAGCTTGTCTTGTCCCTGCAGCGGCAGTGGTCTCTGGCGGATGATGTCGAGGGCGGCCGAGACGGTCTTCGCGCCGGCGACCAGGTGCTCGACGACGGCCCTTTGATCGGCTTCCGAGAGCAGCGCGAGGGCGCGCAGCTGGCCCGCATTGGAGGCCACCGGCAGGCCGCGTAGCCGGGCGGCCAGGTCGGGGCGCAGGCCCCGGTGCAGGGCCAGGTCGCGACGAATGGTGCGGGCGTTCAGCCCCAACTTGTCGCCGACCTGCTCAGACCAGCCGTATGCAACGGACATCGTGTCCGTTGCATCCTGGGCATCGGCGGCGAGGGCCTTTGACCAGCGGGTTTCCGCCGATACCGCGCGACCGTCCTTCTGGGGATCGACACCGGCGCGGACCTTATGGATCGTCACCAACTCGGCGACGAACGCGGCGCGGTCGATCGGGTCGAGCCCCTTGCGCCACAGGTTTTCGGAGATCTCGGCCGCGCGCCGGGCCAGCGCGTCGGCGTCCACCAGGACGACCTTGAGCGCAAGGCCGGCCGTCAGGGCGCCATGATGCCGGTGGCCGCCTGTGACGAGACGGAAGCCCGCCTGCCCCGGCAGGCGGCAGACCTTGCACGGGTCCTGCTGGCCTTCGGCCGCCATGATCTTGCCCAGGGCCTCGCCCCAGGCCGAATCGATCGGCCGCAAACGGTCCACCACCTGGATCTCGCGCGGGTCGATTTCGAACACCTGATCGACCGGAACGAGAGCCGAAGAGGCCTCTTTGACGCGCAGGGTTGTGGCGGGGGCCATGTCTAGGCCGCCCCGCCATTTAGACGGTGCGTGTCCCGGTTTCGGGACGTATTATCCGCCTTGGTTCCCTTGAAACGCCCGGGAAAGAGACGGTCGATGGGTTTTCCGACATATGCGGCGATGGCCTCGGCGGTCCGTCGCGAAGGCTTGCCGCGCAGGACGTCGCGAACCGAGTCGAGCGGAAGATTCTCGGCGCGCTCGAACGCGCGAGCCGAGCCATACCCCTTCCTCAGCTGCGCCTTGATATCTTCGGGGTGCATTCGAAATCGACTCTCTGAATGAGGGCGCCAAGAAAATCCCAGTCACGGGATTTAGAGCCCGAAAACTCGAATGGTCAAGTCGAACCTTCGGGGCGGCGGGCGCTGCTGCCCGAATTTCAGGAGCGCCTGAGGCAGGCGTTGGATGGAAAGGTCGCGGCGCATGTCGCCAAGGGGGCCGGCCTTCCGCCCCAAACACTCGATGGCTATCTGAAAGGGTCTTTCCCCAGCGCCGATCGTGCGTTCGCCCTGGCCGACTCGCTCGGCGTGGATCCGCGATGGCTCGTTCTTGGCGTGGGCGAGCCGCACCGCAGCTTCTCCGACAATTCGGATGACGACTGGCTTGTGCTCCCGCACTTCGATGTCAGGGACTTCGGCGAGCACGGAAAGCCCGAGCCGAAGGAGCATGTGCGCCTTCGTCGGGACTGGCTTCAGGGGATTCGAGCCAGCACCGGCCTATGGCTGGCCGACATGCCCAGCGACGCCATGCCAGAGATCGCGCGCGAGGGGCAGACGATCGTGTGTCAGGACCCGACGTCGCCGCTGGTCGACGGGCGGGTCTACATCTTCATGCTCGACGGGCGACTGGTGGTCCGCAAGCTTCAGTTTCGACCGGACGGCATCGCACTAAGGACCAACGATCCGTCCACGCCGATGATCACCTTGACGGGCGACCACGCTAATACGTTAATACCGGTCGCCCGCGTCCTTGGAACGATCAACCTCAGCCCGGTGTGAACAGAGATGACCGCCAAGGCCCCGCCCGCACTCAGCGCGCGAAATAAAACCCTGCTCGGGACGGCGGTCATCATTGGCATTTCGATACCCGTGGCCGGCCGAATGTTCACCGACTGGCTCTTTTCTCCCCCTGCCCCAGTATCCGCGCCCGCGCCGGTCAAGCCTGTTGGTCCCCCAACGCTGAGCAGCCTGAGCCCCGACATCAAGTCGGTCACCGTCGATGGGGACTTCCTATTCATCGACGCCGAGATCAGCGCGGCCTCGAACGATGGCTATGTCGAGCGCATGGCTGACGTGGTCGAACCCGTCGCCAAGGCGTTCAAGAGCGGCGTTGCGGATAACGTGGCCGGGGTGAAATCCGTGGCGATCACCTTCGACACGCCCGTTGTCGATCGCCTTGGCAACAAGAGCGATGGCCAGCTCGTGACGATGGGGTTCAGCGCCTCCGACCTGAAGGCGGCGCACTATGAGAACCTCGGTCCCTACAGCATCATGGCGCTGACCAACCACGTCCAGTTCGCCGACCAGGACGCCGTCGATGGCGTCGCCGCCTGGTGCGTCAAGAACGCTCCGGTGGGCGCCTCCTTCTGCAAGGCTATGCTAGCCCAATAGGGTCCCAGTTCGGACGCGCCGCCTGACCGCGTGGCGCCGCCGCGCGCGTTGCTTTTCCCTTATTCCCCTTGGGATTGAGAAACTGGGCCCCGATTCCGCGAACTGGGACCCCTCAGGTCCCACTTCCGCCTGGCCGCGCCCAGTTAGCCAGCGACCGCGGCGCCCGCCGCAGCCCCGCCGCGCAGCTCTGGTTTTCCCTTGCTGGGAAAGCGTTTGTGCGTTCCTCGGAAGCCCCTCACAGGGGCGCGGCGCCCGCGCGCCGACTCTAACCGGTCCTGTCCGAACCACTGTCTAAACGGACCGGGACTCTAGACAGCGAAACGCATTTTCGATTTCGCCGAATTTTTCTGGAGCCCTTGCCCGGTAAGGGTTTCGTCCCGCCCCATCCCGTCCAGTCCCGCCTTATCCCGGACTCTAATCACTCCTGTCCCCTAACATCGACGATCATATTAGCGCTGGGATTTCTATCAGCAGTATACTCTATCAAGTTAATCAATATATCATGGACTACACGTCCAATTCGAATTCTAAATTCGGCACATCTTCATCAGAACAATGCTCTTTCAAAATTGGAGCAAGGTCCATCAGCTGATTTGCACTACGATAAAACGCATCCAGCATTAACAATGCGAATTGGTCATTCATCGTTTCTACCTCGTAGAGAGCCCTAATCTCTCTTTACAATCATTAAGGCGCCTATGAAAGTCATTGAAATTGTTTCCGACGCCAGGTGGGCGATCCAATATCCTCCAGCACTCCTCGATGCATTGGTCGACGGGGAAGCGTCGTCACGCAGGGTTGGGTGAAAAAGCAGCCGCCCTCTCCCGGCGGCCCCGCCTAAAACCTCAGCCATCCCCACAACCCGGCCGGCCTTGCGGCCCCCGCCTTCGCCCGCTCGGCCTCGCAGCGCGTCTCGATGTCGAGCACATCGCCCAGGCGCCCGTTGGCCTGGTCCAGGCGCGCGGTCTGGCCGTCCAGGGCGATCCACAGCGCGCCCGCCGTGGCGTCAGCCGCCGGCAGCGGGGTCGGCGGCACCGGCGTCCGATAGGCCTGCGGGATCAGGGCCGAGCAGTTGAACGCAGGCGGGGTCGCCTCGATACGCGCCATAGAGGCACAGCCCACGACGGCCGGCGCTGTTGAGGCCAGGATCAAGGCCCTGGCCAGAGCCGGGTGCGGTTTGGATCGCATGGTCGTTCTCCTCGTGCCGGGCCTCGCCGGCCGCATCGCGGGCCGCGCCGGCGGCGATCACGGTTCCGGCGGCTTGACTGGCCTTGGCGTCGGCGTTCGCCATCGCCGCCGCGCCCTTGGCCGCCTCCAGTTCGGCCTGCAGCCTGGCCGCGTGACCGGCTTCCGCGCGCCATAGCCACAGCGCCAAGGCCAGCAGCGACGTGAGCAAAGCCATCGCCGCCGCCCGCCAATGAGTCAGGATCAGCGCCCAGGTCATGCGGTCGCCTCCTGCGCGCGCGCCGCCGCCAGCGCCTCGGCCGTCACCGTGTCCACCCGCTTCAGCCAACCCGCGCCGAACGCGGGAAAGCCGGCCAGGGTGCGATAGCGGGCCGCCCGCGCCGCGCTCATCCGCCCGATACGCTCGCTCGCGCTTCCCGCCCCCGCGGTGGCCAACAGGCGCCGGGCCTCGCCCACGCCCATGTTGACCGCCGCATCGAACGCCATCAGGTCCAGCCCGGCCGCCAGTGCCTCGCACCCCGCCGGCCGCCAGTAGAAGGCGCGATAAAGGCTCGCCGCCTCGCCCAGGGTCATATCGCGCAGCGAGTCGGGGGTCGCCGGGCGCCCCAGCGCACGCGAATAGGCCGCCAGGGTCACGCCCATATTGGTCGGGCCGCCCCGGTCGCGCGGATCGTCGACATAGCCGCCCTCCAGGGCCAGCACCGTCTGCAGGCACGCCTCGAACCGGCCCTCGGCCGGCGCGGCGCTCATGCGCCGGGCTCGGTGGGATTGGTCCAGCGGATCAGCCCGGCGATGGCCGCGATCATCGCCGGCGCATAGGCCGTCAGCGCGGCCAGCAAGCCCGCCCAGGTGGCCCAGGCCGCCTTCTGCAGCACCAGCGCCCCCACAATCACGGCGGGCAGGATCACCAGCAGGTGCACGCACACCAGCGCGCCCAGCACGCGCCCGATCGCGGGGGTTGCGTTGTCGGCGCCGGACAGCAGCAGCACGCACCAGCCGCTCCAGGTCGCGGGCGCGCGCGCCGGCGCGCGTGAAGGCGCCGCCGCGGATGCGTCGGTCATGGCAGTCTCCAAGATTGAGGGAAGGCGCCGGCGGGGCCTAGGCCGCCGCGTCCTCGTTGCGCTCGCGGAAATAGTCGCGCGCCTGGTCGATCAGCCGGCGCTTGTCGGTGGCCCATTGCAGCAGGCCATGCCGGTCATAGGCCACGTCCCGCGCGGGATCGTAGGCGTTGCCGGTCAAGATCTCCCACCGTTCCACATAGCGCCGGTCCGCCTTGTGACCGTGAAAGCGGTGGTGGATCGCGCCGGGCAGATAACCGATGTTGCGCTTGACCGCCGCCTCGGCCCGCGCCTGCCACGCGAGCACCATCTCCTTGTAGTTGCGGTGAATTCCGCCAGGATAGGACTGCTCGCCCTGCCCGATCAGGGCGCACGCCATATGGTGGTCGCCCGCCCCCATCACCGCCCGGTCGATCATGCCGCCCACCGCGTTCCACGCCTCCATGCGCCAGAACCAGGCATAGCCGGGATGCCAATAGGGCCCGCCATAGCGATGCCCGCCCAGCCGGTTGTTCGGCCCCAGCCGCGCGCCCTGACGCCAACAATAGGCGAAGCCCTTGTGCGTCTGCATCGGCTCGCCCTGCGGCCCATAGTCGATCGCATGGCTGAACGGCTGCACCACGTCATAGTGCTGCAGATATTCCACCGTCTCGCTCGCCCAGTCGTCGCGCTCGAACGCCACATCGCCGTCGACCCAGCCCAGATAGCGCGCCTCGGGCGGCAGGTGACGCGCGCCCACATTGATCAGGTTCTCCTTCAGCCACAGCTCGCTGTCGCAGCGCACGCGAATGTGGCGCGGATTTTCCGGGTCCAGCACCGCCGGCTCGCGCTCGCCGAACGTCGCCTCCACCACCCACACCGTCGCGCCCGAGGCCTCCATCCGGGGCAGGAACTCCCGAAACAGCCGCACCCGCGAGCGATAGCGCACGGGGTTGGACATGACCGCAATGACATGCAGGTCCGACGCGGAAAGCATGAAGGCCTCGCTTGATGCAAAAATAAGGAAACGGGATGTGACGGCGGCCTTGAGCGCTGGCTCCGGCGCCCACCGCCTGGTCAGGCGCCGGCGGCTCTGACCGAAAGCCGCCGGACCGGCCGCCGAAGCGCCGACGGGCCGCCGCGCAATTGATCGGGGTCGGGCGCCGGGCTAGAAAAGAAGCGCCCAGTCCGGGCGGTCAGCGTTGGGCGTCATCGATGGACGAAATTCAATCGCCGCCCCCGCGAGACCGCATGTGTGGGTCGACGCCCTGCGCGGCCTGGCGGCGTGCCTGGTCGTCGTGTCCCACTATCTGTGGACTCCTTTGGCCGCCTACGAAGGCGTGTGGCACTACATCATCAGCCCGGGCGAGGCCGGCGTGGCCGCGTTCTTCTGCATCAGCGGCCTGGTCATTCCCTTCTCGGTCCGCAAGGACAGCGGGCCCAAGGGCGCCGCCGGCTTCCTGATCAACCGCGCCTTCCGCCTCTACCCGGCCTATTGGATCGCGGTCCTAGTCGCCGTGCTGGCCAGCCACCCGCCGCTGCGCAACGTGCTGATCAATCTGACCATGGCGCACCGCTTCGTCGGCGTGCCCGACGTCATCGCCGTGTTCTGGACCCTGCAGGTCGAGATCGTGTTCTACGCGATCATCACCGCGTTCCTGGTCCTGGGCGTCAACAACCGGTCCAAGGCCTATTGGGTGTCGTGGATCGTGGCCCTGTCGCTGGCCCTGGCGTGCGGCCTGACGCGGTATGTCCTCCACATCAAGGCGCCGGTGGCCCTGTTCGCCGGCCTGACCGTGATGTTCGGGGTCGCGACCTATTTCGAGAACGGCCTTCGCCGGGCGCTGGGTCCCCGCCTGCTGCACGCCGTTCTGGCCGCCTCGGTGCTCATCCTCCCGGCCACCTGGATCATGTCCTACATGCAGAACTGGGGCTACGGAGAGGTCAAATACCTGTCGGGCATAACCTCCATCGTCAACTACAGCGTCGCCACCCTGACCTTCGTCCTGTTTTCCCGGATCAAGAAGGTCTGGGGCGTCTTCGTCTTCCTGGGCGACATCAGCTACCCGCTCTATCTGTTCCACGCGCCGATCCACGACCTCATCGTGGCCAAGCTGTCGTCCCACCTCGGTTTCTGGGGCGCCACCGGCCTCAGCGTGGTCGCCGCCCTGATCCTGGCCACCCTGGTGCACCGGATCATCGAGCGCCCGATGATCGCGCTCGGCCGACGCCTCGCCAAACCTCTGCGCATGGCGTCCAGCCAGCCCCCGCCGCCCCTCGGCCAGCCCCTCCCCGACACGCCTGCGACGGCGGACGCGTAAGGGGTTGGGGGCGGCCAGACAGGGGGCTTTTTGAATGACGTCTAGCGGCGCGATCATTTTGACACTGGTGCTAGCGGCCATGGCGGGTGCAGTTCTGGGAGCAAAAGTCCGTTGTGACGACCCGCGGCGACGAATGATCAATGCCGCCAAATGGAGCGGTCTATTCGCGGTGGGCGCAGCTGCCGGTTGGATTTTGCTCAAGCTCATTTCAACGGTTGCCGGGGGCGGATGAGCCGCAGCTCAGTATCGCTGAGAGCGCCTCGCCTATTGCGCTCGCCGCTAGAACGCTCCCACCAAGGCCCGCGTTACGCCGGCGGCGATGTCCTCGTAGCCTGCAATGGACGGGTGATATTGGGCCGCCGATCCTGCCCAGCCCTGGCTTTGCGCCTGCGCCATGCCGCCGACCCGGCCGTTCCAATCGATCATTGGCACGTTAAGCGCTCCGGCCACGCTCCGCACCGACGAAACGTATGGAGCCTGGACCGCTGCAGTAACGACGCTGGTCAGGGTTGGAAACGGCGTCATGATGATAACGTCAGACTTACCCAGCGTCGTCACAGCACCGGCGATCGCCGTCAGATTGGCGGCGGTATTGGCCGCGCCGACGCCGTAAATCCAATCGTTGATTCCCAGGCTGATGATGTTGAGCGATGCCTGATAGGCGGTCGACTTGAGCACGAGGCCAGGATTCCAAGCCGAAGCAGTCGCCGCCCATTGCGTAGTCGTTGATCCACCCGCGCCCATGTTGCGGATGCGCACTCGGTGAATAGTCGAGTTGTAGAAATCGACACCGGCGATGTAGAGCGTGCCAGAGCCTGTCCGCTGGAGGCAAAGCGAATGCGTCGCTGACGCGCCGAGGCTGATTGTCAGGGTGTTGATGCCGCTACCGGTCGTGGAATTGGCTCCGCTGACCGACCCGCTGTCCACTTGGTAGGTGAAAGACGCCGAGCTTCCGGTGCTGATGTAGAAGATCGTGGCGTGATCTTCGGCGAGGGCTGTAGTGGTCGTCAGACAGTTGGTGGTCGTGCTGTTCTGATCAGGTTGACCGCCAGGTATATTGGAACCCAAAGCGCTCGGAGCCCACCCGGAGCCGTCGCTGACGTTCGGATAATAGCCTGCCAATGTCGAGCCGTGCGCCCCGGCAGAGCCGTCCCCGAACCAGTTATCGGCCGAGGCTGGAATGCCGCTGGCGGTGAGTTGCGCGGCCAAGTCGGTAGGAAACGAAGTGACCCGCGCATTGGCATAGACTGCATCGGCCGCCCCCGTGGAGTTGACGCCCGCTGACGTGCTGTCGCCGATGATATTGACAACTGTGTCGGAGACGCCCGCGCGAGTATTGGCAAGCGCCAGCCGAAAGTTCGCTAGGTTGGCATACGAGAGGTTATAAGCCCCGGGGATCGCGTCAGTGTTGCTGAACATGGGCCCCATACCCACCGGCACCGCCCACGCCGGCTTGGCGACGGCGAGGAGCGCCGCGAGGGCGCAGAGAAGACGCTTCATGACGGCGGCCCTCATTTCAGGTTGGCGTAGGCGCAGGTCGCGGTCGTGCCGCTGGCGTTCACGGTGGTGATGGCGATGGGCCAGGTCTGCTGGCCGGCCTGCGCCGCCCACACGCCGGTCGATCCGTCGGCGTAGGTCACGCTCACATTGCCCGCCGCGGTGCAGGTCGCCTTGAGCGTGCGGCGCGCCTGGCTGTCGGCCGCGCCCACGGTCAGGGCCACCTCGCCCTGGAACGGCGCGTTGTTCGAGGCGCCCCCGACATCGGTCTGCGGCAGGGGCGTGGCGGCGGTCACCGCCACGGCGTTGACGCCGTCGGGCGCGGTATAGCCGATCGGGCCGGGCGCGGCCTGGGCGGCGCCGGCGGCGGCCGAAGCCAGGGCGGCGAGCGCCAGCGCGACCGCGGCGCAAAGCCGTGTCTGGGTCATGATGTCCTCGTGGGTGGGGCCGCCGGGAGGGCGGCGGGGAATTGAGCCGGGTCAGTCGCCCGCGGCGCCGCGCCGGGGACGCGCGCGCAGCATCAAGTGGGTCACGCTGTCCTCCACCTGCTCGAAGCGGCGAGCGAAGGTAGTCTTGATCTCGTCGACGCTGGCCTTGAGCGCCTGCAGCGTGGCGGTGATCGCCGCCAGGGCCGCGCCGCTGTCCTCGCCCTGCCGGGCGCGCGCCTCCAGGCCCTCGACCCGCGCCGACAGCTTGCCGAGGTGAAAAGCGAACAGCGCCGCCTGGATCACCAGGCCAAGCGCGGTCAACGCCACGCCGGCCAGGGCCATCACATCCACGCTCGGCGCCATGGGCTATAAGCCGCTCAGGACGCTGCTGATCAGGGGGTTAAGCCAGGAATTGAAGCTGCCGCTCTCATTATCGCTCGCCGTCTCGTTGGTCCTGTCGATGTTGCCCGTCGTGCTCGTCGTCCCGTCATTGTTCGGGAACGTCCCAAGGGTCGAGTTCATCAGGCCCTGCATGGTGATCGGATACTGCTGGGCCAGTTGCCACTGCTGATAGGCGTCGTTCAGCGCCTGTTGCTGGTTGGCCTGCTGGGCGTCGCCCGCCGCGCCGATGGCGCCGGCCCGCTGCAGCGCCTGGGTCAGCTGGGTGTTGCCGAGCGTACCCAGAGTGTTGGCGGCGTTGAGATTGAGCGACGCGCCCTGCAGGCCCGCGCTCTGGTTGGCCTGGGCCGCCTGCATCTGCCGGGCGAGGTCGCTCTGGGCCGCGCTCTGGGCCTGGGCGTAGTTCGACTGGTTCAGGCTGGCCAGAGTGGCCGCCTGCTGCCTCGCATAGCTGTCGTCGGTCAGGTTCTGCAGCACCGCCGAGCGCGAACCGCCGAACGCTCCGGCCTGGGTCGCCTGGGCCTGGTCGCCCGCGTCGGCGATGGCCTGCTGGCGGTTCAGGTCGCTCAGCGTGCTGTCGATCACGCTCTGCTGATAGGGGTTCATGTAGCTCGACAGGTCGGCGCCCGCCAACTGCGGCGCCGAGATCGTCTGGGGCGTATAGGCGCCCACGCCCTGCGCCAGGTTGATCGCGCCGCCCACCGGCGCCGAGCCGGTCTGGTTGTCATAGACGCCCGCCTGGGCGTTCTGCGCCGCGATCTGGTCGGGCGTGAAGCTGGCGACCATCTGGCCCGTATAGGGCTGAAACGGCGTGCTGGTCAGGGCCTGGGCGTGCGCCAGATTGCTGTTCAGCGCGGCGTCCAGCGTCGGATTGGGCGTATAGGTCGAGGTTCCGGAGGAGCTCTGCTGGCTCCCCCCGAGGGACAGGCTCATGGGGTCAGGTCCTTGCTATAAACAGTCCAGCCAGTTCGGTAGCCGAGCGCCGCCAGCGCCCGCGCCCACCCGGTCCGTGGCCCGCCGCCCATCAGGCGCGCGCAGCCCTGCGTTCTCGCCCACGCCACGATGGCCGGCTCCATCGCCAGCAGCGCCTTGAGGTCGCCGCCGAGCAGCCAGATGTTGCAGGCCCGCAGGCGCGGGTAATCGTAGAATTCCGTCACCACCGCGCAGCGGCGCCCTGGCCAGAAGTGCGCCCGCCCCTGCTCGATCAGCCGCGCCACGTCCTCGATGTCATGCGTGCCGCCGGCGTGCGCCAGCGCCGCCTCGATGTACGGGAGGCAACGCGCCCAGGCCTGGGCCGGTGTTTCGGGCGCGGGCGATTGATCCGTGTGCGCAGGCTGAGCGGCGAGCCGGGGCGGGACCATGCGATGCCTCTTTGTTAGACCAGACGGGATAGGCCAGCCCGCCGCTGCAGACGTTCAGATCGCCGTCCAGATCAGCGCGCCCGAACTGTCCACCGTCAGTCTGCCGACCGTCCCGTCGGGCTTGGCCAGCAACACGAACGGCAAAGCCACCCCGCGCTTGAGGTTGTCGGCGTCGGCCTGCTCCAGGGCGCCGCGCAGGCGGGCCTGGTCGGCCGCATCGTAGCGGGCGGGCGCGGCGGCGAGCTTCATGGGCAGCCTCTTATTGGGGATCGCCCGGGATCAGGTCCAGGCGGATGGCGCCGATGCGCCAGTCGTCGCTCGCGGCGCCGGTGAAGCGCACGCGGATCTGGCGGGCCTGGAACAGCACATCGGTCGGACTGGTCAGGGCGAAGGGGCCATAGGCGGTCTCCGGTCCGTCGGGCCAGGGGCGGCCATAGAAGGTCGCGGTCACGTCGCCGTCGGCCGAAGCGTCGGGGATCAGGCGTTGCACCTCGACCTGCGTATCGCCCTGCCCCAGCTCGATCGGGCCGCTCTCCAGATAGGGCGCGGCCGCGCCGACATAGGACACGCCGGTCTCGTGCTCGTAGAGCAGGCCCTCCGCGTCGACCATCAGCGGCGTGGGATAGACCCCGCGCCCGCTGCCGGCCAGGCGCGCCAAGGCGCCGATGGTCCAGACGTTGCGCGACTGGCGGCTGCTCTCGCGATAGGCCCAGGCCACATAGCGGTCGCACTCGGTCGAGGCGGCGGAGGGATAGAACCACCAGACCTCGCCGTGGTCGGCCAGGTGAACCGCCGACACCTTGCTCGACTGATCCAGGTTCAGGTCGCCGAACACATGATCCTGCACATCGCAGTCGAGCGGCTGCACGCTCTGGCCATCGAACAGCCAGAAGCCGCCGCGTCCCATCCACGCCGCGATGGAATCGCGCGCCGCGACCGCGCCCTTGCTGATCACGCCGCAGCCCGACCCCACTCTCTGGAATCCGAACACCAGGGGCGTGCCGATATAGCCCGCGCGCCATACGTCCACGTCGGTGAACAGCAGCGCGCCGCCGGCCACCGCCTTGCCGCACTGGAGCGTGCCCAGGGTGGCCAGGTCGTAGTCTCCGGCCTGGTTGGTGGCGTCGGCCGTCCACAGGCTGATGTTCTGCTGGTCGCACCACGCGACCTTGCGCCGGTCGCCGCCCGCGCCCAGGGCGAACAGGAACCGCTCCTCTGACACCACCAACCCCTGGCACCCGGTCGGCGCCCCGCTCACCGCCGCCGCCGCTGCAGCAGGGTCCAAGGCCCACAGATAGATCTTGCCGTCCGTGTCGGCGCAGGCGACCAGATCCTCCCCCCAGCCATCCAGGGACCAGGTGGTCGCGGGCAGATAGGCCGTGGTGTTTGGCCGTGGCTCGCCAAACACGTCCGCGCCATAGGCTCCCCCGCCATAGCCCAGGTTCTGCGCCGCGTCCGCGCGTCCGACCGTGTAGCCAGTCGGCGTGATGTCGGCGTTGTCGCCATCCTCGGCCTGGACATACAGCTTGGCGTGGGTGCCGACCGCGATCCAGCGGCTGTTGGAATTGTCGCGCCACGTCAGCAGCGCCCGCGCCGCGCCGGCGAACGCCGCCGCCCCCGAGCGCACCTGCCAACCGCCCACGGGCTTGATCTGGTCCTGCTGGAACCGCACCAGATGGGCGTCGCACCAGCGCCCTTTGGACTGGTAGGTCGTCCCGTTCCTGAAGACGCCGGCCGGCGGCGCGATCGTCGCGAACGCCATCGCCTCACGCGGTCTTCATGATGAAATACAGGCCGTAGTACGGCGGCAGATTGGTGCTCGCCGTCGCCGTATGGGTGTGCGGCGCGCCCGCGCCCGTATCGCCCACGCTGATGTCGGCATAGCCCGTCTCGACGCTGACATTGGCGTTGCCGGTGGCCACCGTGATGTTGGCGGCCGCGCTCTGGGTGTCGGCGCCGCCAGGATTCTGGCCGACGTTCGCGCCGCTGGTGTTGGAGCCATAGGCCCCGCCGTTCAGCACCATGAACTGGCCGGACGACGCCGCGTGGGCGTGGCCGCTGTCGGTTGCGGCGTGTCCGTGGCCGCTGTCGCTGGCGCCGTGGCTGTGGCCCGAGTCCGACGCGCTATGGCTATGACTCGGCAGTTGGTCGACCGTCAGGGCGGCGCCATTGACCGTGATGGTCTGGGTGGCCGAACCGCCGCTGTCGCTGAGGCCATGGCTCGCGCCCGCGCCGACGATGAACCGGTCGCGCAGGTCCGGCGTGCCGTTGGTCCCGTCGCAGATCGCCCAGCCGCTCGGGCAGTTCGCCGCCAGACCGTACCAATGGATGATCATGCCGGCGGTGAACACGGCCGCGACCGCATCGCTGACCGACTTCATCTGCGCGTCGATGCTGTCCAGGTCGCCGTTGAGCTTGGTTCCCCAACTGTCGGACGACGCGCCCACCTCGGGCTTGGTCCAGCCATAGTTGGCGGTGGTGGTGTCAGCCATCTCAGCCTCGGATGATGTTGAATCGGCCGCCGCCGCCAACCGGCGCGTCGGTCAGCAGTTGCGCGGCCGACCCCGTCCGGTCGGCCGTCTCGATGTCGGTCAGCGCCGCGCCGAACAGCGAGCTCCAGGTCTGCAATCGGTCGTCCGCCCGCAGGTAAGGGGCCGACTGGGCCAGCGCGCCGTACAGGTACGCATCCGGATGGCTGGCCAGGAGCCAGTTGCTGGGATTGCCCTCCGACAACGCCGGCAGGGCCTGCAGATAGACCAGCTCAGCCGCATAGGCCCCGTCCGGCGCCGGATGCAGCCGTATCTGCTGGCCATACAGGGCATAGAACCGCGGCCGCCCGCTGCTGGCCGACCGCACCATGGCGTCGATCTTCTCGGGCGTCAGGCAGCGCAGCACGCCCGGCGAAGCGCCCGTCAACTTGACCAGCCGCTCAGACAGAAAGTCGCCGGGCAGGTCGACGTATTCGGCCGACCAGCTGGCCGCCAACCGCGCCGTCATCGGCCGCACGCGCAGCCGCCGGTTCATCTGCGCCTCGGCCAGGGCGATGAAGCTGGGGATTTCGTCGGTCAGATCGGTGCGCCGCAGCCAAGCGGCGATCTCGGCCTTGAGGCCGTCGTAAGTGCTCAGCGTCACGCATGCCTCCGCGCGAAAGGGCGCGCCGGAGAGCGCATTGCTCTCCGGCAAGGTTCAGGGGCCTTAGGCGGTGATGCGGCACGCCATCTGCGGGCGGATGGTCTCGTAGCCGTAGAACACGTCGATCCGGCACGGGAAGGCGTCGTTGTTGATGTCGTAGGCGCGCACGATGCGCATCGACACCCCGTCGTAGACCTCGCGCGCCACGAAATCGACGCCGCGCGGCAGCACCAGGTCGGCGGTGGCGAAGGCGAAGGCGTCGCGGTGGAACGCCATCTCCTGCTCATAGCCGGTGTTGGCCGCGCCCACGACCGTCAGGGCCGCGCTGTTGGCCGGCGAGGCGGTCACGCTCTGCGCGGCGCCGCTGGTCACGATCGCCGGGCTGATCGGGATTGAGCCGCTGGTGCCGGTGAAGGTGGTGTCCGACGTGCACACGAACTGCTGCAACTGTTGGGTCGCCGCCTTGGTCTCGGGATGCACGCGGTAAACGCCGGCGATGGTGAACACCGTGCCGTCCTTCATCACCTGACCGTTGGTCACGCCGCCCACGGTCAGGCTCGAGCCGGTCTGATTGGCGCCGGAGACCGTCACGCTCGAGCCCGATCCGATGTCGCCGTTGGTGTGGGTGGGCACCAACGGGTTCTCGTACCAGTCAAAGCCCGCCGTGCGGCCCATCGCGCCCTCGCGGTACTGCTCGCGGATGGCGCTGGAGTCCTGGAACAGCCCCTTCAGCGCATCGACGATCGTGGCCGTGGCGAGCGGCGACAGGTGCGCCGTGCGGTTGGCGTCCATCGGCGTGAGGCTGTTGTTCAGCTTGGCGCGCGACTGCAGATAGGTCAGCAAGGTGTTGGGCGTGGTGCCCGCCGTGCCGACCTGCTGGTACACGTCGCGGTACATGGTGAAGGCGTCAGCCTCCAGCGAGGCGGCCAGCACCGCCATGGCCGGCTCCAGGATGCGGCTGGAGAAATCGTCCAGCGACATGGTCAGCTCGGCCGAGGAGAAGTTCACGTCCACGCCCTTTTGGGTGGCGATCTGCAGCGACACGCTCTGCTCGGCCACGTCCTGGGCCGACAGGGTCTTGCCGGTGCGCACCGTGTACTGGTTGGGCAGGCGTATCTTGAGGGTGTCGCCGATCTTGGCGCCGGCCTTGGCGAAACTGTCGTCGTACTGCCGGTTGATCGCGCCGATGAAGGTCAGCTTGTTGTGCAGCACGCGCAGCGCTTCGCGGGTGATCTGCTGGGGAGTGAGAAGGGTGTTCGCCATGGTCTATCGGCCTTTCTTGCGCAGCTGGCCGCGCCGGTGGCGGATCCAGTCTTCGGTGGACATGCGGTTGGGGTCTTGAGGGGCCGAGCCGCCGCCGCCCACCTGGATGGCGGGGCGCACGGCCTGGGTCTTCGCCAGCGTGTCGCCGGCGGCCTTCGCCTGGCCGGCCTGATGGCCAACCCAGGCGTGGTGGAGCAGCATCACCAGGCGCGGATCGTTGATCGCCTGCACCTCGCTCGGCTGAAGGCCCTGGCTTAGGGCGAACCCGGCCAGACGCGCGGCGTGCTGGGGCGACCATCCGGGCAGGCGCTGGGCCAGTTCGGCCTGCGCCTGCTCGGTCTGCAGGGCGCGTTGGCGCTGCTGGTCAAACGCCTGCACCTGCTGACGATGCGCCAGCTGACTCGACGCCAGTTGATGCGCCTGCTTCATCTGGAACAGCTGATGCAGTTGCTGGGCCGCGGCCGCCGGATTGGCCCGATGCAGCGCGCCCCAGTTCTGGCCTTCCATCTGCGCGATCTGGTCGCCCAGGGCGACGATCCGCGCGCAGTCGGCCAGATTGGCCCCATGCGCCTCCGCCGCTTGCTGCAACGCCTGATGGCCGGCCTGCAGCGCCTGCCCATGCGCGTCCAGCGCCCGGACGTGGCGCGTCAGCGCGCCGTGCAGCGCCGCCGGAATGGCGTAGGTCTGGCCCTGATGTTCGATGGGAACCAGGCCGTCCGCGTCCGGCTCGGGCGGGGCTTCGGCCGCGTCATCGTCCTCCGGCGCGCCGGCATAGCCGTCCGCGCCCGCATCCGGCTGCGCCGGCGGGTTCTGTCTCATTGAGGTCCTCTGGGTTACGGCGGGTTTAGGCCGCCGGCGTCTGCAGCTTCTGCACCGCTTCCATGCGTTCGGTGCTGGCGCGGTATTGGTCGATGTCCAGCTTCTGCTGTTGCAGGTCGCGCGCGCCCTGCAGGGCCGCTACCTGCTGCTGCAGCGCCTGCACCTGCCCCGTCACGGCCGCCGCTTGCGGATTGGGGCCAAGCCCGCCCGCGCTGGGCTGCAACTGCGGCGGCAACAGCGCTTTCAGCCGCTCGGCGATCTCGTCGGCGCCCGGCCAGTCCAGGTTCTTGGCTAAAAGGTCGCCCAGCACCGGCGCGGCCTGCGGGAAGGCCTGGATCAAGGCGATCATCTGGTTGGCGGCTTCCTCGCGCCGCGTGGTGAAGCTGGGGCCGGCCTCTACCGTCAGGTCGTACTTGCCAACGGTCAGGTCGAACACCTGCTCAAGCGCTTGGGCAGAGCCGCCGCTCGCCTGCGCGCCGTTCACGGTCACCACCTGGGGTTCCCCGCCCGGGCCCAGCACGCGCAGCATGCGCGGCGTGGAATAGACCCGTGGGATCAGGTCGATCATGATCCGCCCCGCATGGCGGATGGCGCGCGACAGGTTGTCGATGAAGTGGAAGGTAGAGACGTCCCCTTCCCTCTGCCGCGCCAGGATCGCGCGGCCGGAGTTCTCGTTCGAGGCCGCGCCCAGCGACGCATCGTAAAGGCCCAGGATCGACTTGATATCGTCCGAGGCGTTCATCGCCTCCTGCAGCGCGCCCGCCGGAACCCGGCGAAGGCCTGCCGTTCGGGCGCCGCAGGGCCGTCGAACTCGATATAGGCGTGGCTGTCGGTATTGGCCGTGGCCCACTTGTCCGCATCGCTCTTGAACGCGCCCTTGGGCCCGATGAACGGCGCGCGCGGCGCCAGCGCCACCAACTCGGTCGAGGTGGTGCGCCAATAGTTGAACATCCGCTGCGGGTCCTTGGCGTCGCGCACAAGCGAGCGCAGGTGCCGCCGGCCCTCCACGAACACCTCGTCGCCATAGACCGGCACGATCGGGATGAACTTGCCCGCCCAATCAACCGTGTCGATCACCTCGGCCCCCGTCAGCAGGTGCTGCTTGACCGCATAGCTGAGGGCCTCTCGCGGGCGGCCGATCACGCTCACCCCGCCCGCGTCGAACAGGGCTTTGTTGCGGGCGTACTCGTCGGCGTCCACCGTCTCGCCGTTCGACAGGGCCAGGATCTGCCGGCGCACCTCGTGGCGCACCCAGTATTCGGCCGCCATCACACGCTCGTCGTCGATCCACGGCGAAGCCAGGCCGCCATAGCCCAGCCCGTCCCAGTCGATCGCGCCGGCGCCCTTGTACTGCCGCGCGAACCGGCCCTTGGGCATCAGGTCCACCACGAAGGCGATGTTCCAGTCGGCGCTGTCGGCCGCGGTCGAATAGGGGTCGGCGTAGATCGAAAAGGGATTGGCCACACGCTGGATGACGATGTCCTGCTCGAACCCGTCGTCGGTCGCGTAGCGCGTGTTGATGCGCAGATAGCCCAGCCCCGAGGTCACCGCCGCGTCCAGCGCCGTGTCGTAGGCCACGTCGGCGTCCGAGCAATATTCGATGTTTCGGATCAGGCCATTATAGATCTCGGCCACCGCCGGTCCCGCCGCATCGTCGGCCGGATGCACCTTGATCGCCGGCCGGTTCTGGCGCGCGTCGTTGACCACCTGGCGGATGAAGGCCGGCAGTCGGTTGATGGTCAGGCACGGCCGCGCGTCCAGATCGCGCTGCTTGCGCACCTCCAGCGGCCATTGCTCGCCCAGCCGCGCAAAGCGGATGTCGTCCAGCGCCTCGGCCCGCGCCTCGGCCTCGTGCGCCACGCACAGCTCGAACGCCTCCTTGGCCTCTTTCAGCAGGTCGTCCATGCCAGGTCCGTCAAAAAGAGAAAATGGGTGCGCCCCGGCCGCGTCCCGCCTTGGGGAATGCGCCGCTCACGGCCGTGCGAGGAGCCGGGGCGATGGTGATGTGCGCCGACAAATCAGTTCTTGATTTGTTCGAAATCCCGACTTCTAATATTTGGAGGGCGGGAGAATGAGCATGTCAGGCATCGGCTGGGTATGGCCGCTGGGTTTCTTTATCGCGATAACTGGCCTCAAGATCGTTTGGCCGAGCTACGTCCGTTCCAAGCCGCCGCCGTGGCCGAACCCGGAAGTCCGGCGCGGGTTCCTGGTAGCGGGTGCGATCGTTTTTCCGATCGGCCGCTTCGTCTATTCAAGATTCAAAGACGAACCCCACGATCCCGCCACGATCTGCCTAGACGCCATCCGTTCAAATATCGACGACGCCCAGGGGCTGGCATTGTTTGGGGCCATCTTGAGCGGATCGGCGCCCATGTGGTTTTTGATCGGCGGAGGCTTGCTCATGCTATTTCAGCTCGGCCGCGCCTCCGGCTTTTGGAGCGCCCTGCGCAGGATCGAGAACGCACAGCGACTGGCTCCCCAATCTGTTTCCGCCAATGGTTAGGTTGACGACTGGCCTTGCAACTGCGTCAGACGGGCCTGAATGGCTTGGATCTCATTTTGAAGCATGGGGCTCTCGACTCCCGTCATATAGGCGCTCGTCGCGGCGCCGGCGGCGCCCACCGGATTGTCGGACTTCAGGAAATTGAAGACGTCTCCCAGTATTCCGCCTGGCGACGCCACGCCGGCGCGCTTTGTCACCACGCCGCTAGCCCGGTTAGCCATGCCGCCAAGCGCAGCCATCGTGCGCGCTTGCGCCAATTGTTCCTCCTTACGCTGCAGGTCGTAATTCAACGCGTCGGGGTCATTCCAGCGCCAGCTGTTGCGTTCGTAGTCCAGGGCGCCGGATGGGTTCATCGGGGCGCCGCCAGCCGTCTTGATCAGCCGTGGATCGTTCGGGCCTGCGAAGGACGCGGCGCTAGTGGCTTGACCGTCCGGGGGAACCCGCACCATGCCCAGCACGCCGCCGTTCTGATCCGACGCGCCTGCTCGCCATCCCCAAGCCCCCCGGACTGGAAAGCCCGGCAGGTCATCGCCCGCCCCGGTTGAGGCCCCGCCCTGCGCGCTGTCGACGGGGAGGGTGCTCGGATCGGCGCCGCCATATTCGTCAGGGTCCATGGTTCGCGCTCGCATGTCGCCTCCCTGGCCGCCAACGCCTGTGCGCCAGCGCGGGTTTAAATGAATATCGGGAGCCGCCAGTCCCACGCCGCCGTAGCCGCGCATCTGTCTGGAGTAGGTGAATGATGGTCAAACCTGCCTGACTCGTCAAGCGGAAGTTCTTTATTTGTTCCCATGGACGCCCCGCGTCGTTCACGGCGACATGAGCCACATAACCCCGCCGGCACGACCCAATCGAATAGGCAATCGGCACGACGCCGCTAACGCGTCCCCTGCTCGGCCACATCGACAATGGCCAAGGCCAGGTCGTGCTGCGCCGCGGCGAGCCGTACGGCCAGCACCGTCGCGTCGTTGTCCTCGTCCATCACCGCCAGCCCCTCAATCGGTTCGCCCGATTTGGCCAAGCGGCTCATCGTGCCCATGCCGTCTTTCCTGGCGGGCGTGACGAACGCCACGACATCTGGACCAAGCCGCCGAATCCGATCGTCGGGATATGGGCCGAACACGAAATCCGCCTTCGGCTCCAGTTTTTCGGCAATAACGGCATCCACAAACGCCCTGCGGCGGGGAAACAGCCGCGCCGCTATCCTGGCCGCCTCGAAGCGCCCCGAGGTGTCGCCGACGGAAACGCTCAGTTGGACCGCAGGGCCGGCCACGGGGCCCTTGGAGGCGTCCCCCAGCCGGGCCGGGGTCACGAGCAGCGTGGCGCCGTTCGAACCGTAAAGCTCGATGCAGCGCCAGCCCCGCGGGGCCAGAACGCCCTTCACATAGTTGCCAACGTACCACCCTAGCCGCGCTGCGAGCGCCGCCGATAGCTCCGGCGCCTTGCCATCGTCCTTCGGCGCTGTCTGCGGACCCAGTTGGCCGTCCGAGCTGCAGCCGATGAAGGGGACGCGCACCGGCTGGGCGTGAGCCCCGCCGGCGAACGCGAGGCCAAGCGCACAAAACATCGACGCTACCCGCATGGCGACAATCCTCCTTTGCGGACGTTAGGCGCCTTGAGGTGGGCGATGCAACGCCCTCACCCCATCCACCCGCCGCCCCCGCCACGCCGCCCCGCCTTCTTTGCCCTGCGCCCCGCCTCCGGCTCCTCGTAGGCCGTCATCAGATAGCGCAGGGCGTCCGCCGGATGGCTGGTCCAATCGTGCAGCGGCCCCAGCGCCACGCGCCGCTTGGGATCGACCCGCTCGCGATAATCGCGCAGCGCCCTAAGACCGGCCTCGCACCGCGCCGCGTCGATCCAGGTCCTGGGCAGCATGCGGCGCACCGTCTCGATCCCGTCGGCCACGCCAACGCGCGGCGTGATGCGCACGCCAAAGCCCAGACCCTCCAGCATCTCCGCCCGGCTCTTGCCGGTGCCCAGCTCGCGCGCCCGCGCGTCGTGCGGCAGGATCAGGGGCGCATAGACATAGGGCCGTTCGCGCAGGGCCCGGGCGTACCAGTCCAGCCCCACGCCTGAATTCTCGACATAGTCGATCAGCCGGATCTCGCGGCCCACGAACTGCGCCAGCCAGATGGCCGTGGCGTCGCCGATACCCAGATCGAACGCCGCGTGCACCTCCGACGCCGGATCGTGCGCCACGCGGCCGATCCGCCCCTCCTCCTCCGCCGCCGTCAACGCCGCGGCGTAGTAGGCGCCGGCGATGGCGGCATCGAAGCTGGTCTCCAGCTCGCGCGCGTATTCGTCGGCCGACAGCTCGGCCTTCAGCGCCTCAAGCTCCGCCTCGGCCAGCAGCCCCGTCTGCGACGCTCTCAGCCGCAAGGCGAACCAGTCGTTCGACGCCTCGGCCCGCTCGTAGAGCTCCCAGAAAGCGTTGCGGCCCTTGGGCGTGCCGATGAAGGCGGCCCACCCCTGCCGGTCGGCCAGGGCCGGGCGGATGACCTCACTCCACGCGCGCGGATCGATATCGGCGAATTCGTCGAGCACCACGCCGTCAAGATAAAGCCCACGCAAACGGTTATAGTTATCTGCGCCGTACAGCCTGATGCGCCCGCCGTTGGGCAGATCGACCCTCAGTTCCGATACGCTCACCACTACGCCCGGTATGGGCGCCGTGTATTGCTTCAGATAGCTCCAAGCCACATCCTTGGCCTGGCTGGTGAAGGGCGCGACATAGGCAAGACGGGGCTCGGGCCGTTCGCACGTCAGCGCCGCGCGGATCAGGTCGTTGACCGCCGCCACCGTTTTGCCCGCGCGCCGGTGCGCCACGATGCACGCCCAGCGCTCCGTGCGCCCGTGAAAGGCCGCGAACGCCGGCCTCGGCGCATAGGGGATCAGGACTTTGCGGGATCGAGCCATGTGAACGTCAGACTGATTTGCCCTTCGTCTTCGCCGCCCATGCCGCCCGCAGTTTGGCCGCCCACCCGCACCGCTTGCGCCGCCCGGCCATAGGCCCGGTCGATCAGGGCGTTGGCCGCCGACACCCGCACGGCCTCCGAGTTGGCGCTTTTCACCAACTCGGCCAGCGCCTCCAGCGCGGCGGCGGCATGCGTCTGCGCGGCCTCGCGGAAGGCGACGGCGGGATCGGGCGCGGTGGGGAGCGGCCCAGGGAGCATGGGCGCGGGCTCGCTCGGGGCCGGCAAAGCCGTCACCGACGCGGCCCGCCTTCGGTTGGCGGCGGCCATTGATAATCCTTTTGGGGGAAGCTGATCCTGCGCCTCAAAAGGGCTTCCAGGAATGAAATCAGGCTATGGATAGGCGCCTGAGTTGGCAAGACGTCCGCCTCACCCCCTCAGCCCCCGATCCCGTGCGATGGCCTCCAGCACCGCTGTCAGCGCCTTGGTGTTGGCCAGCCGCGCCGAGCCGCCCGGCGCGATGGAGTTGATGGTGCGGCCCTCACCAGCCACCAGCCGCAAGACCCACAATTGCCGCCCAGTCCTGGCCAGCGCTTCCCAAGCCTGCAGATTTTCGGCGCGGCCGGCGCGCAACTCGGCGAAGGCCGCGGCGCCCGCCTCCGAAAAGCCGCGCACGGGGGCGGCGAAGTCGCGGTTCAGGTTCGAACGCGGGCCGGCGGCCAGGGCCTCGAAACAGCGGCGGTAAAGCAGTCCCGCATCATATTCGGTCCTGGGCAATCCCCCCTGCTCGAACAGCGTCTGCAGCCCGTCGCGCGAGGTCACGCGCAGCCCGCCGCCACCCCGATCCACCGCTTCGCCCCGCAGGCGCGCCAAGGCCACCGTCTCGTTCAGGCCCGCTTCCACCGCGCGCTCCTCGGCGCGGACTTTGGCCCGCTCGGCGGTCAGCCGCGCCAGATCCTCGCCGCTCAGCCCCCGTCCCTTGCGTTTAGCGGCCATCTTCACGCCGCCCTGCGCGCGATGGCGACGATCGCCTCAACATCGTGCGCGTTCAGCGGCCCGCCCTGCACCATCAGGCCGCGGTGCGGCGGGCAATACGGTCCGCCGCCGGTCGGCGCCGCGCAGCACATCTGCTGGCCCGGCGCGGCCGGTTCGCCCAGCGGATAGCAACATTCCCCCCTCAGCCGCGCGGTCCAGGGCTTGGGATTGGACGCCGCTTCCACCTCGCGCAGAGGCGGCAGCGGCCGGTCGGGCAGAAGCCACGCCCGCGCGATCGATCTCTGCCGGACCTTGGCGAAGCTGCGCGGCGGCAAGGGCGGCGGCTTCTCCGCGGCGGGCTTGACCAGCCCCATACGCTGGACCTTGCCCAGCACCGCGTTGCGTGTGGGCGCGCCGCCGAGGGCGAGGTCGAGCGCTCGCGCGGTCTGGGCCGCACTCAGCCCCTCGGTAAGGTAAAAGCGATTGAGCAATTCAACGGCTTGCTCGGTCCAATCGAAGGACATGCGGAGGCGCCTCTCCAAAGGGGAGCGAAAAACGATGGGGGTTTGGGGAGCCGGCGGCCCGCCCTCATCGAGAGCTCAAGCGCCAGAACCAGAAGGCCTTGCCTTCATTGTAATTTGTATAGTATGCATTATTGCATGGCAAGCAAATTTGCATGGAGCGCAAATTTCTTGGCCTCATGAGAGGATCGCGCCATGCCGCGCAAGGCCCGCCCGCATCCCAAGCCCGCCCGTCGGCCGACCTATATTCGCGCCTGGCGCCGGCATCGCGGCCTGACCCTGGCCCAGTTGGCCGACCGTCTGGCCGTCGAACTTGAGGTCGACATCTCGGAGGGTCAAATCTCGCGCATTGAGCGCGGAGAAACCCCGTATTCGCAAGATATTCTCGAGGCCCTGGCTGGGGCCCTTCGCTGCCAGCCCGCCGACCTGCTCGTGCGCGATCCCACCCAGCCTGACGCGATCTGGAGCCTGTGGGAAACGCTCAAGCCCCTGGAGCAGGCCCAGGCCGTGGAAATTCTCAAGACTCTCCGCCGAACGGGCACGGAGTCTTAGGCGCGCTTGCGGCTCAGCTTGCACTTAGTACAAGATTGTCGGCAGCAATCGCAGGCGCCGATGACCGAAACTCCGCCGCTCCCCGACCGCATCCTCGCCCGCTTCCAACACGGCGGCGAGCCGATGACCTTGAACCGCGCCCGGCGTCTGGCGGACGAGATCGAAACCTACAATGGCCTCGATAGCGCCATCGCCGCCCTGGCCCATGATCAGGCGTTCGCCGCCCTCGGCGACGCCCTCGCCTACCGCGCATTGCTGGCCGACGCGGACCGGCCCGAGGCCCTGATCGAGCGTTTACAACGGCAGGCGGCCGACCTCGACGCCCGCGCCTCGCCGGCCTGGGCCGAGGCGGCGTCCCTTCGCGGCCGCGCCGCCTATCGCGTCCGACAGGGGGAAATGGCCCTCGCCGCTCAGATGCAGGCGCAGGCCGACGCCGCCGAGCGCTTCGCCGCCGATCTGGAGGCCCGAGCCTTCGGTCTGCGCCTCAGGGCGGCCGCCCTGCAGGCATCGGCCTCGGTGCGCGCCCTGCTGTTAAATCTGGCGGCCTGAAATCGCGGCCGGCCACCCTACCAACCCATCGAAATCAGCCTATATTTGGGCGAACATGATCTGAGGGGATCGTAACTTGGCCAAGGAGCAGGATCGGCCGTCTGCGGACGCAAGGTCGGCGTCAGCACTTGACGTGGCGTCGGTCGCGCCCTGGGTCCTGTTTTGGGGCTGGGTGGCGCTCGACAGCGCCCTGGCTTACCGCAAGAGCCAAGCGGCGCTTGAGGAAGAGGCAAGCGCGCCAGATCTCGCCGAGTCCTTGTCCCCGCCGCCCACAGAGCGCCGTATCCGCCGCTGGCTGCCGTCGTCGCAGATTTGTCCGGAAGGGCTGCGCGCGGTGCAAAAGCGCGCCCGAACCGCCATGATTGGGGCCCCGATTCTCGCCGTGGCGGCGCCCATGCTGCTGGGCAAAATCCTGCGGCGTAAAAAATCCTGAGAAGGATCAATCCGAACCCGGATGAAATCGGGGCTGGAACACTTGAGCCGCGACGCTAAACCCCTGATGGAAAAGCGCCAAGACGGCTTGACCTGACTACCAAAGCCGGTCATTCGCCACTCGTTGTCGGCGCGCTGAAAGCCTCTTGGCTAAGCACCGGGAACATCAGACAGGTTCGAACGACAAGCCGTGGCGGGGGGCGACGGAGCACGTCTTAGCTCCGTCTCGCCATCGGCTTGCGCTGGGCAAAGAGGCGCGCATGGTTTTCCTGCAGCCCCGGGGGCGCTTTACCGTCAATCCCACCCTGGCCGCGCTCGGCCGGGCGTACTTGCCCAATGGTTTCGACATTCTGGCCTTCTGCCTGATCGCCGGCGTCGGCGTCATGATCGCCCATGGCGGCCATGAGATGGATCGGCCGCTGTCGGCGCTCAACGCTGGCATGACGCTCGATCTGAAGCAGTTGCCCGGCTATGCGGTGCTCACCACCCTGCGCATGTTCGCCGCGCTCGGAGCCTCGCTCATTTTCACCTTCGTGGTCGCCACCCTGGCCGCCAAGAGCCGCAAGGCCGAGTTGGTGATCGTGCCCGCCCTGGACATCCTGCAATCGGTGCCGGTGCTGGGCTTCCTCACCTTCACCATCACCTTCTTCATGAACCTGTTTCCGGCGCGCGAACTCGGGTTGGAGTGCGCGTCGATCTTCGCCATTTTCACCGCCCAGGCCTGGAACATGACCTTCAGCATGTACCAGTCGTTACGCACCCTGCCAGGCGACCTCGAAGAGGTCAGCCAGATGTATGGGCTTTCGCCTTGGCGCCGGTTCTGGCGGCTCGATCTGCCCTTCGCCATGCCCGGCCTTATCTGGAACATGATGATGTCCATGTCCGGCGCCTGGTTCTTCGTGGTCGCCTCCGAGGCTATCACGGTCAAGGGCCAGACCGTGGCCCTGCCCGGCATCGGGTCGTGGCTGTCCATGGCCATTGAGCAGCGTAACTTCGGCGCGGTGGCCTGGGCGGTGGGCGCCATGGTCGTGGTCATCCTGCTTTACGATCAGTTGCTGTTTCGCCCCATCGTGGCCTGGGCCGACAAGTTCCGTTTCGAACTGACGGCCTCGGAGAGCCAGCCCACCTCATGGCTTTACGACGCCCTGCGCCGCACGCGCCTGTTCCGCCGCCTGCGCGAGTCGGGCGAGCGGCTGATCTGGCGTCTGCAGTCGCTGGAAAAGCCATCCGCGCCGCGGCCGCCCAGCTTCAGGATTGATCCCAAGGTCGACCGCGCGGTCGATCGGCTGTGGCTGGCGGTGGTCATCCTCGCCGCCGCGGGCGGCGCCTGGGAGGTGTTCCTTTACATCCAGGCTCACCTGCACTGGAGCGACGTGTTCACCGCCGTGGGGCTGGGCTTCCTCACCCTGATCCGCGTACTGGTGCTGATCTTCCTGGCCAGTCTGGTGTGGACGCCGATCGGCGTATGGATCGGCCTTCGGCCCGCCTGGGCCGAAAAGGTCCAGGCGATCGCCCAGATCCTGGCCGCCTTCCCGGCCAACGTCCTCTTCCCCTTCGCGGTCATCGCCATCGTGGCCTGGAAACTCGACCCCAACATCTGGCTGTCGCCGCTGATGGTGCTGGGCACCCAGTGGTACATCCTGTTCAACGTGATCGCGGGGGCCAGCGCGCTGCCCGGCGACCTGCGCGAAGCGGCCAAGGTCTACAAGGTCAAGTCCTGGGCCTGGTGGCGCGACTTCGCTATTCCCGGGATCTTCCCTTACTATGTCACCGGCGCTTTGACCGCCTCGGGCGGCTCGTGGAACGCCAGCATTGTGGCCGAGGTGGCTAGCTGGGGCAAAACCCAGGTCCAGGCGGCCGGCCTGGGCGCCTACATCGCCAACGCCACGGCGGCGGGCGACTTTCCCCGCGTCGTCACCGGCGTCGCGGTCATGTCGATCTTCGTGATCGCCCTGAACCGCAGCCTGTGGCGCCCCTTGTACGTCCTGGCCGAGCGCCGTTTCCGGCTCAATTAGGAGGCCGCCCATGCTTGACGACGCCATGTCCGATCAGCCGCTGGTGGACATCCGCCACGTGCGGCACTTCTATCAGAAGGGCGGTTCGCCCGACCTTCTGGTGCTCGACGACGTCAACCTAGAGCTCAAGAACAACGAGATCGTCGGTCTGCTCGGCCGGTCGGGCTCGGGCAAGTCCACCCTGCTGCGCTCCATCGCCGGGCTGCTCAAGCCGCGCGAGGGCGAAATACTGTTCCAGGGCAAGCAGATACACGGACCGGCCGAGGGCCTGTCGATGGTGTTCCAGTCCTTCGCGCTGTTTCCCTGGCTCACCGTCCAGCAGAACGTGGAACTGGGGCTCGAGGCCAAGCGCGTTCCCCCGGAGGAGCGGCGTCAGCGCGCCCTGGCCGCCATCGACCTGATCGGCCTGGACGGGTTCGAGAACGCCTATCCCAAGGAATTGTCGGGCGGCATGCGTCAGCGCGTGGGCCTTGCCAGGGCGCTGGTGGTGCGCCCTGCTCTACTCCTGATGGACGAGCCGTTCTCGGCGCTCGACGTGCTGACCGCGGAGACCCTGCGCACCGACCTGCTCGACCTGTGGTGCGAAGGCCGCATGCCCATTCGCTCGATCCTGATCGTCACGCACAACATCGAGGAAGCCGTCCTCATGTGCGACCGGGTGCTGGTGTTCTCGTCCAATCCCGGCCGTATCGCCGCGGAAATCCGCATCGACCTGCCCCAGCCGCGCAACCGGCAATCGCCCGCCTTCCGGGCCCTGGTCGAGGAACTCTACAGCCGCATGACCGCCCGCTCGCCCGATGCGCCCGCGCGCGAGGGCCTGTTCCCTGGCATGGGCATCGGCATGGTGCTGCCCGAGGTTTCGACCAACTCGATGGCCGGTCTTCTGGAAACCCTGCAGGAAGCCCCGCACAACGGGTCGGCCGCGCTCAACGAACTATCCGACGATGTCGGCCTGGACGCGGACGAACTTTTCCCCATCGCCGACACCCTTCAGTTGTTCCGCCTGGTCGAACTGGAGGGCAACCGCATCCGCCTGACCGGACCCGGGCGTCGCTACGCGGTGTCGGATGTTGACGCGCGCAAGCAGCTGTTCGCCCAGCACCTGCTGTCGTTTGTGCCCCTGGCTAGCCATATCCGGCGGGTGCTCGACGAACGCCCCAACCATCAGGCGCCCGCCCGCCGCTTCCGCGACGAGCTGGAGGACTACATGTCCGAGGACTACGCCGACCAAACGCTCAAGGCAGTGACCACGTGGGGCCGTTACGGCGAGGCTTTCGCCTATGACGAGGCCAGCGACCTGTTCAGCCTGGAGAACCCGACTTAGCGGTGATCGCGCCGAACTTGGACAGCAGGTCCGGGTTCAGCACGCCGTCCGGCGTCTGCCCCAAGGTCTTCTGATACGACGCGATCGCCAAGTGCAGCGCCGGAGAATTGGCACCGTCCGTCGGCCCTTTGTAGTAGCCGAGCTTCGACAGCGCCTGCTGAGCCATCGCCAGATTGGCGTCAGGCCCAGGCGCGGCGGCCGCCGTCGCTGGCGCCGCGCTTTCCGCGCGGAAGCCCGCGGCGGCGCGTTCCGCCGCCTGTTGGGCGCTGGCGGACAGCTCCGGCTTCAACCGATCGGCGCTGGCTTTGGACTCGCCATCACCCGACTTGGCGGCAATTAGGAACCACTTGTAGGCCTCGGCTGGATTCTGGCCGACCCCCAGCCCCTCTTCGTAGAGCTGCGCCAGATTGTATTGGCTGTCGACCAGGCCCAGATCGGCCGCGCGGCGGAACCATGACGCGGCTAGGCCCACGTTCTTAGTCCCACCATCGCCGTGGAAGTAATAGAGGCCAAGGTTGTGCATCGCCTTAGGGTCGCCGGCGTCGGCGGCTCGCTGGGTCCAGCGGCGCGCTTCCACCATGTCCTTCTTGATGCCCGCTTCGCCGTCTTCGTACAGCTTGGCCATGTAGAACTCGGCCGGGGCGTAGCCCTGATCGGCGGTCTTACGCATCAGGTCCACGCCGCTGGGGTCGTTGGCCTTGATCTTGTCTTTGGCCTGGTTGTAAGCCTCCGACTGGTCGGCCGTGACGGGGGCCAGCGACGAGGCGTCGTCGGCGCCCACATCCGGCGAGCCTGTGGCCGGGCCGGTGGTCAGATTGGCCGCCAAAGGCACGCTGGACGCGGCCGGCGTGGTCTGGGCCGGCGTCGTATTGGCCTTGTCCGCATCGCCCTTGGCCCAGCCTGAAATCATGTCCGGCCGATAGAGCACATAGGCCGCCGCCGACATCCCCAACAAAGCCACCGCGCCCGAAGCGAGCATGGCGTTGCGCACGCTGTGGTGTTCGCGCTTCTTGCCGAACCGCGCCAGCGGCCCGCCGCGCTCCTTGCGCTCCTTTTCCGGCGGTTGCGAAGCCTGCCGGGCGGCGGCGCGCGCCGCGGCGATCAGTTCGCGGGTCGACGCGCCGCGCAGGGCCGCCGCGTCGAACGCGGCGGGTTCAGGCGCCGGCTCGCCGATCGAGTGGCCGAAAGGCGCGTCGAAGGCAGGCGCCTCATGAGCTGATGTTTCATGAACCGGCGCTTGATGAACCGGCGCCTCATGGACCAACGCCGTTTCGGCGAAGACATGGGCTGCGTCAAAGTCCTCGTCAGCGAAAGCCGGCGGTTCGGGTTCGGCCGGAAAGTCTGCTGCGAAGGCAGAAGGATCGTCGAAGGTTGCGTTCGCCCCGAAGCCCTCGTGGTCGCTTAAGACCAGGGGTTCGTCGAAGGCCTCCGGCTCAGCCGGAAACGCCATCGGCTCAGCCGGTTCATCAAACGCGCGGGCGATAAAATCGGGCGCCTCGAATGCAACATCTCCGAACGCCGTTTCAATCGAGCGCGTCGACTCGGCGTGAAACACGGCCGGTTCGGCGACGGGCTCGGCCCGCTGGTCGCCGAAGGCGGCCTCGGCGGCTTGGCTCTCGGCGAACGGATCATAGCCGGCGGCGAACGGCGTGCCGGCGAACGGGTCGTGGATGATCGGACCGGCCGCTTCCGGCTCGATCGGTTCGACGACGGGCTCGGCGACGGGGAACGGCGCGGCGTCGAACGCGGCGGGCTCAAGCGCTTCCGGCTCGGCCTCGACGGACCGGGCCACCTGACTCAGGCGCTTGTCGATCCGCGCGCGCGCTTCGTCCAGCAGCCGCGCGGTACGCTCCTCGCTTTGGCGCATGCGGTCGAGCAGTTCGGACGAGGTCTTCTCGTGGCGCTGGTTGATGCGCTCGCTCACGCGCGCCACGTGCTCGCCGACATCGTCCATCGCCTGGGCCGAACGCCGTTCGGCGTTGGCGATCCGCTCTGACAGCCGCTCGGTGATGCGGGTGATTTCCGAGCCGAGCTTCTCCAGCGCCTCGGCCTGGCTGGCGTCGGCCCGGTGCAGCTTTTGCTCCACGGTGCTGGCCATACGCTGGACGTCGGCGCCGAGTTGATCAATCGCGCCAGAGTTTCGGTGCTCTGCCTCCTGGAGCTTCTGATTGAACGAGTCGGCGATCAGTAGAACGTCGCGCCCGATCTTCTCGATCGTGTGCGTCTGGCGCTGTTCGCTGAGCGCGACCTGGGCGGCCATGTCGCGCACAGTCTGGTCGAGTTGGTCGATACGGTCGTCGCCGCCGGCGAAGGTGGTGAGGCTGGCGCGCTCGGCCATGTCCAGACGGACCTGCTCGACCTGGCGCGAAAGGTCTTCCGCCAGCTGTTCGAACTTCTCGGCCGCCACGCTGGGATCGAGCTTCGCTTCGGTTTCGCGAAGACGGCTCTCAAGGCTGGCGAATGAGCTTTCCAGGCTGCTGATCGCGCTGGTGGCGCCCGCTTCAGCTTGTTCGAGCCGGCCGGCGATGCGCGCCACCACCTCGTCCACCAGGTTTTGCGAGGCGGAGTCGGCGGCCAGGGCCTTTTGCGCGATCTGGTCCAGGTCCACGCGCAGCACATCGATCGCTTCACGCGTGCGGGTCTCGCCCTCGTACAGATGGCCGGCGACCTTGTTCAAGGCCGACTCCAGCGCGCGCATAGCCTCGGCGGAACGGTGGCCGGTGGCTTCCTGCTCGACACGCCGCAGGCGCGCCGCCAACCGCGCCTGGTCGGTTCGCGCCTCGTCCAGCGCCCCCTCGAACCGGGCCGCGACCTGCACTTGCTCGCGCTCGGTGGTCTCCAGACGGCGCAACATGCCTAGAACGGATTTGTCGATGCCGCTGATGGCCAGGGTTGAGCGGTGTTCGGCCGCCTCGACCCGAGCTGACAACCGCTCGAGCGAATTGAGCACCCGCGACACCTCGTCGGCGCGCATCAGCCCTGCCTCGGGCTCGGGTTGCATACTACGCCGCGGGGCCGCGTAGGCGGTCGACAAGGCTTGGGGCGAGACCGATGCCCCGAGCCGCTGAACCGGTTCCGCCTCAGGCGCGCCCGCGTCCTCCAGGATCATCTGGTTGAGCCATTCGCCGAGGGTCATCCCCGAACGCCTGGCCAGATCCTTGGCGATCTCTCGCGCCTTAGGATCGATTCCCTTTACTGACCAGGGCGCCCCTGCAGACATCGAATCGAACTCCTAGCCGTCTTCGCTGAACGCTACTCATCGATTCCTAGTGTGTAAACGTGGCCGCACCCCAAGATGTAGGGGTGCGACGATATCTCCTGTGGATGAAGCTGGACCGGGCTCACGACAGGTCGCAACCGGACGCCTCCCGCCAGCGTCTCCAGTCTGCTAAGCAGCGCTTGAGCAACGACGAGACCTGCGATGAGCCTGGACGGCGATTATGACCGCGACAACATCTTCGCCAAGATCCTGCGCGGCGAAGTCCCGGCGGCCAGAGTGTACGAGGATTCGCACGTCCTGGCCTTCATGGATGTGTTCCCGCAGTCGCCCGGGCATCTTCTGGTCATCGCCAAACACTCTCATGCCCAGAACCTTTTGGAGGTGGAACCTGAAGTTCTGTCTCACCTGATTTTAGGCGTGCAGCGCCTCGCGCGAGCGGTCCGCGCCGCGCTCCATCCCGACGGAATCGTCGTCACCCAGTTCAACGGCGCCGCCGCCGGCCAGAGCGTATTCCACCTGCATTTCCACGTGATTCCCCGTTGGGAGGCCCAGCCGCCCCGCCCGCATGGCCAAGGGCCGATGGCCGACCCGGCGGAACTGGCCGCCCTCGCCGAGCGCATCGCGGCGATGATCGACTAGAGCCGCTGCCCCGCCAGGGGACTCAACGAAAAAGCCCGGCCGGCGCGGGGCCGACCGGGCTGATTCCAGACGCGGCGACTGGACGACTGTTACTGGGCGAGCGCGGCCTCGCCGGCCGCGCCGGCGCCTGGATCGGCGTCGCCATCGACGTCGATGTCGAACGCCAACTTCCCATCGACCAGTTCAACCTTGACGTGCCCGCCACGAGTTAGGCGACCGAACAGGATCTCGTCGGCGAGCGGCTTTTTGATGTGCTCCTGGATTACCCGGGCCAAAGGCCGGGCGCCGTAGAGCTCGTCGAAGCCGTTCTTGGCCAGCCAGTCCGCCGCTTCCTCGGTGGTCTCGATCGTGACGTGCCGATCGGCCAATTGCGCCTCCAGCTGGATAATGAACTTCTGCACGACCTGACGGATGATGTCCTGCGTCAGGCCACGGAAGGCCACCACCGCGTCCAGACGGTTGCGGAATTCCGGCGAGAACACGCGCTTGATCGCCTCGCTCTCCTCGTCCGACGCCCTGCCCCGGCCGAAGCCGATGGTGTTGCGCTGGGCGTCGGCGGCGCCGGCGTTGGTGGTCATGATCAGCACGACATTGCGGAAGTCGACCTTCTTGCCCACCGCGTCGGTCAGCACCCCGTGGTCCATGACCTGCAGCAGGATGTTGTAGACGTCCGGGTGCGCCTTCTCGATTTCGTCCAGCAGCACCACCGCGTGCGGATGCTGATCGACGGCGTCAGTCAGAAGTCCGCCCTGGTCATGGCCGACATAGCCCGGAGGCGCGCCGATCAAACGCGACACCGTATGCCGTTCCATATACTCGGACATGTCGAAACGCAGCATCTCGATGCCCAGGGTCTGGGCCAGTTGCTTGGCGGTTTCGGTCTTGCCCGTGCCGGTGGGACCGGAAAACAGGTAGCAGCCGATCGGCTTGTTGGCGTCGCGCAGGCCGGCGCGCGCCATCTTCATGGCGGCGGACAGTTGCAGGATCGCCTCGTCCTGGCCGAACACCACGCGCTTGAGGTCCGCCTCGAGCTGCTTGAGCGACTCGGCGTCGGACTTGGACACCGACTTAGGCGGAATGCGCGCGATCTTGGCCACCACGGCCTCGACCTCCTTCACCCCGATGGTCTTCTTCCGCTTGCTCTCGGTCAGCAGCATCTGCGAGGCGCCGGCCTCGTCGATGATGTCGATCGCCTTATCGGGCAGCTTGCGGTCGGTGATGTACTTCGCCGACAACTCCACCGCGGCCTTCAAGGCGTCGGCCGTGTATTTTAGCTTATGGAAGTCTTCGTAGTAGGTCTTCAGTCCCTTGAGGATCTTGATCGTATCCTCGATGGTCGGCTCGTTCACGTCGATCTTCTGGAACCGGCGCACCAGGGCGCGGTCCTTCTCGAAGTGCTGCCGGAATTCCTTGTAGGTGGTCGAGCCCATGCAGCGCAGGCTGCCTGAGGCCAGGGCCGGCTTGAGCAGGTTGGACGCATCCATAGCCCCGCCCGAGGTCGCCCCCGCGCCGATCACCGTGTGGATTTCGTCGATGAACAGGATCGCGTTGGGATGCGCCTCCAGTTCCTTGACCACCTGCTTGACGCGTTCCTCGAAGTCGCCGCGATAGCGCGTGCCGGCCAGGAGGGCGCCCATGTCGAGCGAGAAGATGGTCGCACCAGCCAGCACTTCAGGCACCTGGTGATCGACGATCTTGCGCGCCAGCCCCTCGGCGATGGCGGTCTTGCCCACGCCGGGGTCGCCCACCAGCAGCGGGTTGTTCTTGGTGCGGCGGCACAGGATCTGGATCGCGCGCTCAACCTCGCTGGCGCGGCCGATCAGGGGATCGACCTTGCCCTGCTTGGCCTTGTCGTTGAGGTTGACGCAATAGGCCTCCAGCGCCTCGCCCGCAGACTTGGGCTGGGCGGTCTTTTCCTCCGCGTCCGGCTCGGCCGAGCCCTTGACCGCACGCGTTTCCGAGGCGCCCGCCTTCTTGGCAATGCCGTGGGCGATGAAGTTCACCGCGTCGTAGCGCGTCATGTCCTGCTCTTGCAGGAAGTAGGCGGCGTGGCTTTCGCGCTCGGAGAAGATCGCCACCAGCACATTGGCGCCAGTCACCTCTTCGCGGCCCGACGACTGCACATGGATGACCGCGCGCTGGATCACGCGCTGGAAGCCCGCTGTGGGCTTGGCGTCCTCGCCGTCGTCGACCACCAGCGATTTCAACTCGGTGTCGAGATAGTTGAGGATGTTCTTCCTCAGGACCGTCAGGTCGACCTCGCACGCCTGCATCACACCCTTGGCGTCGGGATCGTCGGCCAGGGAAAGCAACAGGTGCTCGAGGGTGGCGTATTCGTGCTTCCGGTCGTTAGCGAACTTGACGGCCTTATGCAGGGTATCTTCAAGGTTGCGCGAGAAAGACGGCAAGAGAAGCCTCTCAATCCTTTTCCATGGTGCACTGCAGCGGATGCTGATGCCGACGAGCGGTGTCGATCACCTGAGCAACTTTCGTCTCGGCCACCTCGTAGGTAAACACGCCGCACACGCCGACGCCGTGCTGATGCACATGCAGCATGATACGAGTCGCGTCCTCCCGCGATTTGTTGAAAAACCGCTCAAGCACGTAAACAACGAACTCCATCGGCGTGTAGTCGTCGTTCAGGAGCAGGACTCGGTATAGAGACGGCTTCTGCGTTTTTGGCTTGGCCTGCGTGACGACGGCGGAACCGGTTCCGGTCCCGTTGCCACTGCCAGGCTCGCCAAGCTTGCGCTCAGCCATTTACGAAAACTCTCCGCTGGGGCGTCGAACCGTCGACGTCCGAATGACATATGGGATCGAATTCGCCCAACGCAAAGGCCCCTGTTTTTCCTAAGGTTTTTGTCATTTCGCCAATCACCTTGAACCCTGCTTCACCAAACTGCTCGCGCTTTCGATCCCGACGCCGCGGCCCAGGATCCGATCCTGCACTGCGCCGGGGCCCCATGGGCGACCGACCGGGACGGACGGCGGCCACAGCGGCCTCATGCTCGAACCGGCGACAGGGCGCCGGCGTTCCGAGAACGAAAATTCATCACGGCTCGCCCGACTGACTCACCGACGAAGCCCATCGTATGACGGATTGGCGGGGGCGTCACTGCATCCGCGACGGTCTTGAGCCGGACCGAACGCCCCGACGCTGGGCCGGAACCGCAGGCTGTCAGATAGGATAAAGCCGAGGTCATGCAAGTCCGCTTCGCCGCACTGCAACCAACGCGCCGCCCCGTCCCGCGCGCTCAACTTTTACGAATTTCTTAGGTTGAACGCCGCGCCGGCGGATCGTCCGCAGCGGAAGCTTGGCCGCCTCCGCGTGGCCCGGCCAAAGGCGGCCTGCTTGCCCGTCATCGCCGCGGCCGGCCCGGGCTGCGCCTCGCGGCAAAAAGTAATAGGGCCCGGAACGTCGCCGTTCCGAGCCCCTACGCGACTGACTTCAACTATACGCCTAAGCCCGAACTGAACGCGGGCGGAAAAACTTAACGGGCGGTCTGGAACTGCTCGACCGCGGCGCTCACGCGCTCGTTGATCGGACGCAGCGATTCGCGAACCGAACCGGAGACGATGTCCGACCACTTGTTCATCTCGGCCAGATAGGCGTCGAGCGAGGTCTTGGCGAAAGCGGTTTGCAGTTCGACCGCTTCTTGCAGGCTCTTGGCCGTGCTCAGGGTCTTGGCGGCGGCCACCTGATCTTCGACGGACTTCTTGGAGAAGGCCATCGCCTGGGCGCCCAGGGTCTCGGCGCCCTTGGTCGCGGCCGTCACCGAGGCGACGACGGCTTCGAGGTTACGCTTGGCGTGGGTGTTCATGTCAGCGAAGGTCGACATGGACTTCTCAACGCTTTCCTTGAACATTTGATTGCCGGTTTCGGCAAACCGCTCAGCGGTGGCCTTTGCGGTCTCAGCAGCAGTCGCCATCGGGGTGTCTCCTGGGGGTGAGGCGAATTTCGTTGACGATCGCGGCGGCCAAAAACGAGATCGTCCGTGCGTCGCGCACTCTCAATAGGCGAGTTGAAACCGTGGGTCAAGGAAAATTTGTGCAGTGCACAATCGCAACTGCGAAGGCTGTTTCGCACCGCGATCAGCTTGGCCGGTCACCAGTTGTTTACTTTAACGAAACGCCTCAGACATCATGCTATAGGCCTGATTTGGCGGCGCGGAGGCCGCTGCAGCTCCCGACGGATGCCGGCTGATGCATATGTTCGCCCGCCGCGTGTTTTACGCACTGTTCGCGACACTTTTGGTCGCGGCCCCTCTCGCGCCCGCGCGCGCCGCGATTCCCTTCTTCACCTCCCAGCCCAAGTACGCGGCGATCGTGGTCGACGCCAAATCGGGCGAAGTGCTCTACGCGCACGAGGCCGACAGTCCGCGCTACCCGGCGTCGATCACCAAGATCATGACGCTCTATCTCACCTTCGAGGCGCTCTCGAATGGCCGGCTGTCGCAGAATGACATGATCACGGTGTCGCCCCGCGCCGCCGCCCAGGCGCCAAGCAAGCTCGGTCTGCGGCCGGGCCAGACCATCTCCGTGTCCGACGCCATGCACGCTGTCGCGGTCAAGTCCGCCAACGACATGGCGGTGGCGCTGGCCGAGAAGGTCGGCGGCAGCGAAAGCCGCTTCGCCGCGATGATGACGCTAAAGGCCCAGGAACTGGGCATGAACAACTCGCACTTCGTCAATGCGTCGGGCCTGCCCGACACGCGCCAGCTGACCTCGGCGCGCGACATCGCCATCCTGTCGCGCGCGGTAATGCGCGACTATCCGCAGTACTATAGCCTCTTCGGCACCAAGCAGTTTGTGTGGCACGGCCAGCAAATCAAAAATCACAACGGTCTGCTGGGCAAGATGCAGGGGCTGGACGGAATCAAGACCGGCTTCACCAATGCCTCAGGCTTCAACCTCGCGGCCTCCGCCGTGCGCGATAATCGCCGTCTGATCGCGGTGGTGATGGGCGGCTCCTCAACCGCCGCCCGCGACGCCCACGTCGAAGACCTCCTTGAGACGGGCTTCATGGTGCTGCGCAAGCGCGCCATCGGCGAGAACACCACCATCGCGCAAAACCTGTCCGAGCCCGCCCCGATCGGCCCGGTCGACCGCCCCCCGGTCGAACAGGGCGACGGCGAGCAGGACAGCCTGAAGATCGTGGTGGGCGAGAACAATCTGCACGCCGCCCCTGCGCCGGCGGCGACGCCCGCGCCCACAGTCGTCGCCTCCGCGCCCGACGCCGACGCCCAGCCGGCCAAGGGCGCCGGGCGCACCACCCAGAAGGACCTCGTCCAAAAGCAAGACAGGCCGTCCCGCGCCGAGCGTGGCCAGCAGCGCCTGGAACTGGCGGCGGCCAAGGGCGCCTGGCAGGTCCAGCTTGGCTCTTACAAGAACCGCCGCATGGCTCAGGACGCCCTGGCCAAGCTGAATTCGAAGTTCGCCGCCGAGTTGCGCGCCGCGCGCGGCCGGGTTGACCGGTCGGCCGGAAACTACCGCGTGCGCTTCGCCGGCCTGTCCGAAGGCCGGGCCCGCGAAGCCTGCGAGACCATCAAGTCCAAGGGCGCCGGTTGCCTGGCGCTCGGCCCGGGCTAAGGTCTAGCCACCGCCGAGCAACCGGTCGCGCGCGGCGTTGAGCTTGGACGCCAGCCCCGCTGTTCCGCCCTGGTCGGGATGGATGCGCTTGATCAGCCGCACATAGGCCGCCCGGATTTCCTCCGGCCCTGCCTGGTCGCTCACGCCCAGAAGCGATCGCGCCTCGGCCGCGCTCATTGTGTCGCCGGCATCGCGCGCCGCTCCGCTGGAGGCGGGGCCCCGAGGCCGCCAGGCGCCGCGCTTGACCCGACCGGCGAAGGCCAGGATCAGGCCCAGCCCGATCAAGGGCAGACCGACCCATTCGTCCCCCCGGATGGCGACAGCGGCGCCGACCACCACCATGAGCACGGCGCCGAGCCCGGCCCCAACGCGCCAGCCGCCCGCGCGGATCGGCGCGGACGAGCGCCACAGGACATAGGCGAGGAACCCGCCGCCCAGAATGAAGACCAAGCTCAAGCGCGCGTCACGAGGCGGCCAGGATCGGCTCGTCCATCTCCTCGTCGGCGTCCGCCCCGGCCGCCGCCGCGTCGATGTCCTCCGCCTCGTCGTCTTCCAGGCCCAGGCACTGCATAAGCGACCGCAGTTCCTGGCGCGCGGCGATGTGCGTCAGCGAAATGGCCACCGGCCGCACCTTGGGCGACAGATCGGCCACGGTCAGGCCGAAGGGGAACAACTCGCGATAGATCACCCGGTCACGCAGGCCCGGCCCAATGCGGAAGCCCACGCGCCGGCTCAGGGCCTGCACGCGCTCGTCTAGGCGGCGGCGGTTGCGCGCCTCGGTCGTGGCCAGGCGGTTGCGCAGCACGACCCAATCGATGGTCTGGCGCGAGGCGGCGGCGCGGATCTTGCGCGCCTCCCACACCGCCTCGGAATAAAGGCTGGGCTTTTTCAGATCGAGCGTGACCGGGTCGATCTGGCCCAGCATGTCAAAGTCCACGAAGCTGTCGTTCATCGGCGTGACGATCACGTCGGCATGCTGGTGGGCGCGTCGGGCAAGGGGCGTGTCGGCCCCAGGCGTGTCGACCACCACGAAGTCCGCCTCGGCCGAGGCCTGCTCAAGCAGGGCCGCGAACCGTCCGGCCTGATCGTCCAACGAACCTTGCAGCAGCCGTTCGGCCCCCTCGCCCGTGGGCGTCTGAGGCTGCAGCACGCTCACGCCCGCCGCCAGCGCCCATGCGCGCCGGTTGGAAAAGAAGCGGTTGAGCGACTGCTGGCGCAGATCGAGGTCGATTACCGCGACCTTAGCCTGACCGTGCAGCAGGGCTGTGGCCAGATGGATGGCGATGGTCGACTTGCCCGCGCCGCCCTTTTCGTTGCCGATGATGATGACCCGCGCCTGACTCACACTCATCTCCTCGCGGTTCTGCCGACTCTGATGGGCCGACCAGACACGCGGCCCGACGCGCCGTCAACGCGACTTAACGATGCATTAACAATTTCCAACCCGCCTCAAAGCTGGACCGCCGCGATCGCGGACGGCATAAGCCGACCATGACCGCCGCCCCGCCCCTGCCCATCGTGCGCACCGTGGCTGAGTTGCGCGCCCATCTGGACTCCTGGCGCTTGGCAGGCCGGCGCGTCGGCATGGTCCCCACCATGGGCGCCCTGCACGAGGGGCATTTGTCCCTCCTCGCCCACGCCCAGGCGCATGCCGAGCGCACCGTCGCCAGCATCTTCGTCAACCCGGCCCAGTTCGCGGCGGGGGAGGATTTTGGCGCCTATCCCCGCGGCGAGGCGCGCGACGCCGCCCTGCTGGCCGGCGCCGGATGCGATCTGCTGTTCGCGCCTGAGGCGCAAGTGATCTATCCGCCTGGCTTTTCCACCACCGTCACCGTGGCCGGCGTCTCCGAGCCCCTGGAAGGCCATAGCCGGCCCACCCACTTCGCCGGCGTGGCCACGGTCGTCGCCAAACTGCTGATCCAGGCGCGGCCCGATGTGGCCGTGTTCGGCGAGAAGGACTACCAGCAGCTGCAGGTGATCCGGCGCCTGGCGCTCGACCTCGACCTGCCCACCCGCATCCTCGGCGCCCCCACCGTCCGCGCCGCCGACGGCCTGGCCCTGTCCTCACGCAACGCCTACCTCTCCGAACGGGAGCGATCCGTCGCGCCCGCCCTCTACCGCGCGCTCACCGCCCTGGCTGAGGCCCTCGAGGCGGGCCAGCCCATCGCCGAGTCAGAGGCCCAGGCCACGGCGTCGGTCCTGGCCGCGGGCTTCCATTCGGTGGACTACATCGAGGCGCGGCACGCCGAGACGCTTGAACGGCTGGGCCCGGGCCCCGTCGGCCACGCGCCCGCCCGCCTCCTCGCCGCCGCGCGCCTGGGTAAGACGCGGCTGATCGACAACCGGGCGGTCTAGATTACCAAGCGCCCAGTTCGCGAAGCTTGCCCGCGAGGTCCTGCGGCAGGCCCCCGGTTTCGCCGAACGCCCGCAGATCGCCCGGCGCGTCCTTCCCCTCCAGATAGCGCCATCCCTGGAACGCCCGGCGCGGCATGGGTTCGGTCAGCACGATCTGGCTGTCCAGCACCACGTGACACCGCGCCGCCTGGCCCTCGCCCACCGTATCCACCGCCAAGATCGCCTGGCGACACAGCACCAGGCCCCTAAACACCCGGTACAGCGATCCGCCCTGCGTCAGCTCAGCGGCGCGCTTGGGCGTTTGGCGCGTATGCACGATCCAGGGCTGTCCGGCCCGGTCGGCCTCGTGCCATTCGACCAGATCCTCGACCGTATCGCACCCCACGCACAGCTTGATCAGGTGGAGCGTCATCTCGGCTCAGTCTCCAGTCCAGTTCG
>DATKPD010000079.1:0-72282 GCA_035524315.1 Caulobacteraceae bacterium | reverse complement strand
TGTATCCGGAAACAACGACGGCGGCGGTTCTCCGTAATCATAAGCTATACCGGAGATATTCATAGGCAACACCTTGAACACACTAAAGAACGGCGGAGTGTGTACCATGACAACGTCGAAATTGAGCTCGGCGGCCAGCTTGGCGGCGGTATTTTCATCTGAAACATCGAGCCGCCGGTTCTTCGGCCAGGGAATTTCATTCGCCTTAACCGGCGCGCCGATGAACACTACACACCCCATCGACTCCAAAGCCCGCGCTTGAATATCGACCACGACGGCCACACCATGGCCCACCTGGAATGTCCAACTGAGCATCAGCACGCGCGGCGCCCGGTTCGGTAGATTTGTTCTGGCTACAAGGCGTGGCGGATCGGCGAGTTCGTAAGGGCCGATCAAACTGAGGTTTGGATTATAGAACGGGTCAATCTTCAGACTCCCGTGCGTCGACAAGACCTGCAAACATTCCTCAAGCAATCGAATATGCTTCAATGGGTCAAGCGTATCGTCCCCTCGCGATGCGGATTCCAGATGAAAAGCCAATGCACTCTGTAGGCACAGCGTCTGGAACCCGAGCCCATTGCAGGTCAGGCAAAGTGCAATATCACTAAAAGCAATAGCCAGACGCTCGTCGTAGCCGCCCGCCGCCTGGAAGACGCTTCGGCGAACAGCAACGAGCGCGCCGGTCACGGCGGACAACTCCCGCGTATGTTTGGCGAGATTTAGATATCCCCCATCAAACTCATTCGCGCCCACCCCGATATGGCCCGCCAGACCGTGAATGCCGAGGATAACGCCGGCGTGCTGGATCTTGCCGGAAGGATAAAGCAGCTTGCAGCCCACAACGCCCACAGACGGCAGCGATACGGCGCTGACGAGCTTTCCAAGCCAATTGCGATCTCTAAGGACAATATCATTATTCATAAACACTAGGATGTCGGCTGCGGCCGCGGCTGCACCTTGATTACACAGCCATGAATAATTGAACTCTCCGGGACGCTTAACAACACTAAAATTATGACGGGCTTCAAGTTGACTCAGAAGATGAACAGCAGCTGGTTCGACTGTTCCGTTATCAACAATTATAATCGAAATGCGAGAGGCGTCGTAATCAGTGCATTCATCAATACCTTGAATGCAAGATCGCAGAAGCTCTTCACGGTCCCTTGTTGGAATTATGATTGCGACCGATGGCCTTTGCGCTTCATTCTGTATGGTCATAGCGAGTTCTTGGTCGAATTCAGCGCCAGATATATGCGTCAGGCGACGTCTGGTTTGTTCGGAATGAAGAACTTGTGGCAGGTGGACTACCGCACCTTGGGGAAGTGACCGGTCACCAATCCACGAAGGAATCGCGTTGATTCGAACATCCGGCAATACGTTGCTTAGAAAAAACTCTCTCGTAAACAAGATGACGTTGCCAACGTAATCGTATTGCTGACCCAATACAGGTGAAAAATCTGGCTTGAATTGTGGAAAATCAACGCGCTTGCCGATAGTCCGATCCTCATCTGCATATACGGCGCGGGTTGATGGGTCTTTATCCATCGATGCATTGAGCGCTCCAAGAGCGCCGGGGCGCAAAACAGGCGCCCCCTGGATCAGCGCGACACGTTCCCGTAGCAGACCTTCAAGATCGGTCGGTCGTCGGATGATTACCGACTTCGCGCCGCCGGCCGCGTAGGCGGCCATTCCCAGTAAGAAGTCTGACCAGGGCCCTGTTGATAAGACTACGACATCAATAGCCGGAGAGCGCTCGCGCTCAATGGAACGCAACGATTTGTACAAATGGCTTAATGAGGAACGACGTGGGCAGACCACCACGGTCACGCCAACAGAAGGTGGAAAACCACGACCAAAAAAATCGGTTGGCGCGTATAGACTTTGCCAATCCGAATAATTAGTTCGTCGGTAAAATCGATTATTTTGCTCTATAGCCCCATCGACTATGGCCAACAATTCTGAAACCGGAAGCCTAAGCTTTACTGCACGCATCAAAACCGATCGCGCAATAACCAACCTGATAATATAGCCGTTTACGCCGAGTGCGCGTATCAGGAACTTTATGCGCGCGGAAAGCCTGGACATTCAGAATCCATATTATCGGTTTACGGACGGAACTGCTGGGATGCTTTGAAGGTGACGGCAGGAGGCTAGCATTGTTTTCACCAAGACGGCCTCTCGTCCAGTCAACGGGCTAATCGCCCGAATCCGCCACGAATCGAGCAGGGCACGTAACTTGGCGCCGTTCCCCATCGCCGCAGCTCGCTGAGCGCGGCCTTCCCTTCCACTTGCCACAGATTCTCCGATTGCCTATGCAACGATGGGTGCGTGGCGATTGTCCCCGTCGCGGACAGGCGAAAATTTCGGGGAATTGACGGTCTATGGGGACTGAGCGGCTCCGGTGGTGACAAGCAGCCTAGCGCGCACGCGGAGATTCAGACCCCTCGCGCCGTGGCTTGTGTGCTTGCTCGGCCTGTTCATCTATCATCGCTATAGCATCCTCAGCGGCCTTGATCAGGTGCAAGCAGACAATGGCGATAGTCGATTCATCGCCTTTCTATTGGAACACTGGAACGCGGTCGCGGAAGGCAAGGCCCACTGGCGCTCGCCCCTCATCTTCTACCCGCTGCGGGGCGTCTTAGGCTATTCGGATGCGCTGTTCGGTATGGGCGCGTTGCATGTCTTCCTGCGCCATCTGGGCCTCGGGGTCTTTGCTGCGGTCAACGCCCAGCTTGTCCTTCTGTCTGGCCTGGCGTTCGCTGCCTGCTACAGCTTCCTGAGGCGCGGCTTCGGCTTGGCCACGGAGGCATGCTGCGTCGGCGCCTACTATTTCGCATTCGGCTGGCCCCGCTATGCGCAGCTGGTCCACGAACAGCTCCAGTTCACCTTTCCCCTGCCCCTATTGGCCCTGCTTGCCTTGCGCATTCTGCGCGATGGATTGACGATCACAAAGGCGGAAGGATTGATCCTCTCAGCCGGCTTCGCCTTGCTGTTCGCATTGCTTATATCCACCACGACTTACTATGCGTTGTTCTTCGCCCTCGCGCTGACGTTGACAGTAGGTTTGTGCTTAGCGCGGACGAGTTCTCGTCGACATATCGTTGCGGTTTTGCGCCGCCACGCTTGGAGCCTCGCCGGCGGGGGCTTGCTGCTAGCCGCCTTCGCAGCGCCCATCATCGACGTCTATCGGCCGGTCGCGCGCCTGAGCGGCGGACGGGCGTGGCCCGAAGTGACCCAATTTCTCGTCCATCCATCCGACATGGAATGGATGGGACGCGAAAATTTTATTTGGGGCTGGCTGTTTGGTCACTTTCCGCTGCGCGCGGATCGCAATTGGCCAGAAATGCGTATCGGCTCCGGCGTTGTCGTCGGCCTGGCGTGGGGCGCCGCCACGATGTGGGCGATCGGCGCCATCAGCGGTGTCCGGGCCGCCTTTCTCAATCCCGTGCTCGGTTCCCGGGCGTCCAGCGCCGCCCTGATCCTGGTGGTCAGCGCGATTTTGCAATTGAGCATTTTGTGCTGGCCGCTCAATCTTTCACTGTGGTGGCTGTTTTACACAAGCTTCCCAGGCCTAAGCGGCGTGAGAGCCGTTTCGCGCTTGGAACTGCTGATCATGCTGTCCATCGCGCTCGCCTTGGCGTTGGTTACGCAGCGGCTGTGGGCGTGCGAACGGCGCCGGCGCTGGGTGAGGTCGCTACTCGTGTGCGCTCTTGCTTTTGGCGCCCTCGAGCAGGCGGGGACGGGATACGCCTATTCAGGTAGCCAAGCAGAGCGTATCGCCCGCCGCGTGGCCGTAGCCGTGCCGGCACAATGCCCGGCCTTCTATGTGGTGGCTCCGCCTGGATTATTGCCGCCGCCTCCGGTCGTAACTACGCAGGCGGCGTTTGACGCCAAAGCCTATTTGGCGGCCAACCCCGATGTCGCCGCCAACTGGACCGGTCCCGCCTGGGATCATTACGTGAAGTTCGGGCGAGCCGAGCACCGTTATCTGGATCCCGAGGCCGGCCGACGTTATCGCAGCACGCTGTTCTTCTATGCGTACACCGTCCCTCTTGCCGCCACGCTGAGCGGAAAACCGGCGGTCAACGGGCTGAGCGGATGGACGCCGCCGGGATACGATTTGGGCGACGCCTTGGCGACAGATGCTCCGGTCAGACTCGACCGCTGGATGCTGAACAACGGCCTGCCCCAGGGAAGCGTCTGCACCGTGGAGGTTCCCTTGGATCCCGCGGACCTGCCTCAGCGCAACGACCGACTGTGGTAGCGCGAAAACAGGCATGGGCCGGGAGCACGAGCCGTGCTCATCTGCGTCCATGCCCGCCACCCTCCCCGCCGCGAACGCGTCTGGCCATTCGACCCTGTCGGCCAAGGCCGTGGTGTTGGGCGAGCGCATCGATACGACGGCGTTGGAGCGGCGCGACGCGCTCTCGCTTTCGCCTGGAGGTGATCATCGTCTGTCTGATCCTGGCGGAAATCACGCTGACATTGCTTCAGATGGTCCGGCGCTGAACGGTCCCAATCCCTATCCGCCACACTAGCGGTTACAGTAAAATCGCCTATATTGGCGGCATGACGACTCCCGAGCGCATGCCGGTGCTGTTCGTGGGCCATGGCTCGCCGATGAACGCCCTGGAAGACAACCCATTCACCCGCGCCTGGGCCGAACTGGGCCGGCGGTTGCCGCGTCCGCGGGCGATCCTGGTGATCTCGGCGCACTGGGAGACCAAGGGCGTGCTGGTGACCGCGGCGGCGCAGCAAAGGACGATCCACGACTTCTACGGCTTTCCGCCGGCGCTGTTCGCCATGCAGTACAATCCGCCCGGCGACCCCGCGCTGGCGCAGGAGATCGCCGCCCTGCTGGCGCCGGTCGGGCGGGCGGACGCCGACAGCTGGGGCCTGGACCACGGCGCGTGGGCGGTGCTGAACGCCATGTATCCAGCGCAGGACATTCCGGTGCTGCAGCTGAGCATGGACGCGCGCCTGAGCCCCGAAGGCCACTACCGCATCGGGCAGGCCCTGAAGCCCCTGCGCGATCGGGGCGTGCTGATCATCGGCAGCGGCGACATCGTGCACAACCTGCGCCTGTTCGACTGGCGGCCCGGCGCGGCCACGCCGGCCTGGGCCGTGGCGTTCAACGAGCGGGTCAAGGCCAAGATCGCCGAGGGCGACGACGGCGCCCTGATCGACTATCGCGCCCTGCCCGATGTGGCCAAGGCGTTTCCCGACCCGGACCACTATCATCCGCTGCTGTATGTGCTGGGCGCGCGCGACCCTGACGAGCGGATCGAGTTCCTGACCGATGAAGTCATGAGCAGCCTGTCGATGACCTCGGTGCTGTTCGGCGCGAACTGAATTCGTCCGCCTTAATTCGGCGCCAAGCGCGGCAAAAGCATGCTGAAGTGGAACTCAGCCGCGTCGCCGGCGCTTGATCGACGATGGACCGAGCGCCGCGTCGAACCGAGGGGTCGAATTTGAAAGCTTTACTGATCGCCTGCGCCAGCTGCGCCGCCCTGACCGCCGGGACCGCCTCGGCCCAGACCATGACCTTCTTCGGCTATCACCTGTCGGCCAGCCTGCAGGCGGCGTCGGCGCCGAGTTGGCAGGGCAGCAAATACTATTCGGTGTTCCCCAGCGGCAACATCGCCCTGACCAAGCCGTGGCAGTTCGACGACTTTTACGCCCAGGACGATTCGGCCAGCTTCGCCCTGGTCAACACCCGCATCGTTCAGTTCGGCATCGCCGCGGCGGTGATTGACAACCGCGGCAACAACAAGGGCCTGCAGGGCATGCGCAACATCGGCTATGCCGGCGAGGGCGGCGGGTTCGTCAACATCTGGCCCACCCCCTGGATGCGTGTGCGGGTTGAGGCGCTGAAGGGCCTGGTTTCGGAAGACGGCCTGCTGATCAACACCGGGGCGGACTTCGTGACCCACCCAGGCAAGTTCACCCTGTCGGCCGGCCCGCGCTTCAGCTGGGCCGACGATCACTACATGGGCACCTATTTCGGCGTGACGCCGGGCGAGGCCCTGGCGAGCCCGCGCTTCAACGCGGCCTACACGGCGCGCGGCGGCCCGCTGTCGGCCGGCATTGAGGCAGGTGTGGAATACAAGCTGCTATCGCGCTGGCGGCTGACGCTGCACGGCGACTACGACCGCCTGCTCGACCACGCCGCATCGAGCCCAATCGTGCGCCAGGGCGGCACGCCGGATCAGGCGTCGGTCGCCGCCGGCCTGCGCTTCATGCTGAACTAGCCAGCGGGCTGGGTCGCCGGTCCGGTCAGCGCTTTGGGCGGCGCTTTGGGCGCCGGATCGTGGAAATCGTGGTGCCAGCGGATCGAGATGCTGGAGCCGGTATCGTTGATCGTGGTGGTTCCTGGCACGGCCGAGGTGGCCGTCACGGGCACCACGCTGCCCAGGCGCGAGGCCAGCGAGAGGTTGCTGGTGATGCGGTACTCGACCTCGGCGCTGGGACCATCGCGTCCGCCCCCCGCCACCTGCACATAGACCCGGTCGGTCAGGTATTTGCCGCCGGCCACGCCGACGCTGCCGGTGGCGCTGTCGCTGATCAGGGCCAGGCGGTCGAGCCGGGCGAAGCTGCGGATGCCGCCGATCACGTCGAAGCCGCCGCCGGAGGCCAGGGCGGTGAGGGCCGAGGCCAGCTCGGCGGCCTGTAGCGGATTGAGCTGGGCGGCGGACGATCCGAACAACACCTGGGACAGCACCTCGTCGTTGGGGAGAACCGGGGTCGAGCTAAGGGTGATCTGGGGCTTGGCCGCGGTGCCCTGGATGTTGATCACGGCCGTGAGGTTGGGGTCCTGGCGCGTGGCGGTGAGGTTCAGGCGAATCTGGGCCGGGTCGTTGGACAGCTGCACCGTACCGCGGTCGTCGAAGGTGAACCGCTGGCCTCCGAAGTCGTAGTCGCCGTGCACCACGCGCGCTTGGCCCGACAGGATCGGCTTGTCGCTGGTTCCGGTGACCTTGGCGTCGATCGACATGTCCATGTCGAGACCTCGGCCCTTGACCAGGAGGCCCTTGCTGGCGTTCAGCGTGATGTCCAGATCGACGCCGCTCTGGCCGCTGGCGGTCGCCGGCTGCAGCTGTTCCTGCAGATTGAACGGCCGGTTCTTCTCGACCACGGCCACGGTGGGAATGTCGGGGCTGGTCTTGGCCGCGGCGTTTATCGCGCCCCCCACCACCTGCAGGGCGCCGCTGATGCGCCCGCGCCCATCGGCCCCGCGCACCATGGTGACGTCGCCGGTGGCGTTGGCGGTGGCGGTGTCGTTGTCGACCAGGCGGAAGTTGTTGAGCTTGATCAGCAGGCTGCTGGCGCCGCCGCGCGCCAGGCTGATCTGGCCGCTGCCGGCGATGGTCCCCTTCTGGTTGTCAGCGCCGCTGAACCTGTCGACCACGATGGTGTCGGTGTTGAGCGAGGCGCCGAAGGCGGCGTCGCGCAGCTTCAGCCCAGTGGGAAAGTCCTCGAAGCGCCCGCCGGTCAGGTCCGCGCGGCCGGTGATCTTGGGATCGGCCAGGGTGCCGGCGAAGTCGGCCTTGGCCGACAGCACCCCGCCCAGGCTGCGTTCGCCGCCCAGAAACAGGTCCCACAGCGGCTGAACCTCGCCATCGGCCTCGAAATGGCCCTGCATGGGCCGGTCGCGCACCAGGGCGATGTTGAACGGCGCGGCCGAGGCCTGGGCCGGAAGGACGAACGCAGCGGTGGATTTCAGGCCCGAGCCGCCCTGCAGCTCGGTCTGGACCGTGACCTTGTCGTCGGCCAGTTGGGCCTTGACCTGACCGTCGATCGACAGGCCCGCGCCGGCGTCGCGACTGTGGGCGTTCTTCAGCGCGGCCTGCAGCGCGCCCTGCAACGACGAGCCCTTGCCGTTGAGATCGAGACTGGCGTCGAACTGACCGGTGAAGTCCTCGGATACGAACGCAAGGTCCACGCCGGTCAGCACCGCCTTGACGCTGGCCGCGCCGCCGCCCTCGCGCCCGTCGAATTCGGCTCGGCCGCCGCCCAGGGCCAGGCGCAGGCGGGCCGAGTTCGCGTTGTCGGCGATGCGAATCTGCGCGGGCTCCAGGGTGTGGAAGTCCGAACGGCGCATCTGACCCGAGCCCTCGAAGGTGGCTTGGGCGCCGTGCGGGTCGGCCTGGAACAGGCCCGAGCCGGTCAGCTTCATCGGCGCGTGCGCCAGGGCCCCGTCGGCCTGAACCTGGTAGGGCAGCCGCTCGATCGGGCCGTGGGCAGTGAGCTTGGCCGAGCCCAGCGCCACCGCCGGGCCGCGCAGCACCGCGCCCTTGGCCTCGACGTCCAGGTCAGCCAGGGTCGAGCCCTGCCCCGCCTTGAGGCTGACCCGGCCGGCGATCTGGCCGTCGGTCAGCACCGCGCCCGGCCCGACCTGCACCGACAGGTCGGCGGTGGATTGACCCTCGTCCATCAGGGCGATCTGGCCCTTGGCGCGCACGCCCCCGCCATCGACGTCCAGGCCGGTCAGAACCACGCCATGCGGCGCCAGGCGATAGTCGGACGCCAGGCGCGCGGGGCCGTAATCACTCTGGCCCGTCAGGTTCACGTGGCCGTCCGCGCCGTCGGGAAGGGCGACATAGCTTAGCGCCAGCTTGGCCGCCTTGACGGTGAGATTGGGCAAGTCCACCCGCTCCAGGTCCGACTGCAGATCAAGCCGGGGCGCCCCGAGGGCGCCGGTCAGCTCGCCCGCGCCCTTGGCCTTGCCGTCAAGCTCCAGGGGACCGAGGGCGATCGGGCCGTCGGCCTGCCAGGACAGGCCGAATTTGAGCGAGCCGTCCAGCTTCCAGTCGCCCTGGGCGTCGGCCTGCGCCTTGGCGCCCTGCAAGCTCAGTTTGCTGAACGACACGTCGTCGCCCACAAAGCCGGCCGCGCCGGAGAACCGCGGCTCGGTCCCGAGCAGGGCGTCCAGGCCCGCGACGCCCGTGGCGAACTTGTCGCCATGCGCCTCGACCGCGAAGGTCCAGGGCGCGCCAGGCGCGGTGGATTGCGCGGCCGACCAGCTGCCCTCGAACGACCCCGCGCCGCCTGAATGCAGGGTGGCCACGTCGGGCGCCAGCATCTGCCCCTTGAACGTCAGGCCGCCGCCCAGCATGTTCTCCCCCCCTTCGCCCGCCACCTTGACGCCCTTGCCCAGGATCGACATCGAGCGGATCAGCACGCGGCCGTCCGACAGGATCGACAGGTCGATCTTGCCGGTGGGGGTGGGACCGCCGGCCAGGGCCATCAGGCTGGAGCCCGCCCCGCCGGTTCCCGCGACGGACGCCTGGACCGCCAGTTGCCGGTTCTTCCAGGCCAGGGTCGCGGGGCCAGCCAAGCGCGCCAGGCGCCAGTCGAGGAAGTTGAAGTCAGCTACCTGGACCTGGCCGGCCAGCTTCAGATTGCTCATCGAGCCGGACAGGGTGCCGGCGAATTGCCCTCGGCCCATCACCGGCTGGGGCGTGAGCTTGGCCAGGTTGGCGATGGTCAGGCTGGCCGTCAGGCCCTTGGTCGTTTGTTTGGCCGCGTCGATGGGGCCCCGCGCGGTCAGGACCAGGTTGTCGCTCCTGAGCGCCGCGTCGAGGTTATAGAGCGACTTGCCGGCCTGTTTGGCGGCGAGCGACAGGTCGGCCTGGGGCCCGAAGGGACCGGCCCAGCCCGCCGTCCAACGCGACTGCAGCAGCATCAGGCGCGCTTCGATCCGCCCGCCCGCCGGCCCCCACGCGCCCTGGACGGTCAGGGGCGTATCGGCGCCGGACCGAGCCACCGCGGACAGCAGGCGCGCGCTGGGCGGCCCCGTGAGGTGGGCGCTGAGCGCGAACGGCTTGTCGGCGGCCAGGCCCAAGGCGCCGGCGATGCCGCCGCCACGCGTCTCGCGTCCCTCGACGTCGAGCTTGAGCGTCTGGGTGCGGCCAAGGTCGTAGACGGCGTTCAGGTAGTCGCCCGGTCGCAGCACGCTGGTCAGGGCGAGGCTCGCGGTGGCGCGCCCGCGCGCCTCCTGGTCCAGGCGCCCGGCCAGATCGTAGACCGCGCGCGTCTGGCTGAAGGCCGGTTCGGTCTGCACACGGATCTTGAGAGCGTCGAACTGCAGCGACAGTCGCGGGCCCGGGCCCTGTGGCTTCTGCGGGGCCAACACCGGCGCGCGGAACACGGTGATCTTGCCCACCGCCAGGGACTGCACATGCAGCCGGCCGAACAGAAGTTCGCCCGGCCGCCAGGCGACGGCCGCATCATCGGCCTCGATCCACACGCCGTTGGCGTCGGTCAAGGTCAGCTGGCGGATGGTGAAACGGTCGAAGATGTCGCCGCGCACGCCGCGCACCCGCAGGCGGCCGAGCGGCCCGACCTGGAAGCCATTGATCTGGGATTCGATCAGCGCTCGAATCTCGGTGGTAAGCGGCCCGAAGCGCAGCACGACCAGGCCAACGCCGAGGGCCAGGACGAGCACCATCGCCGCCTCGACCAGCCAGCCGAGCGGAGAATGCGGCCGCAACCGGCGACGCCAGAACGACTGACGCGCGGGCTTGGCCGGGGCTGCGGCCGGGTCGGGCGGGTGGTCGTGGTCGGACGGATCGCTCAAAAGCTCTGTCCGATGCTGATGTAGATCTGGAACGGCGAGTCGCCCGAGCGCCGCTCGATCGGCAGGGCCACGTCCACGCGCAAGGGCGCGAAGCCCAGGTCATAGCGCAGGCCCATGCCGACGCCCGTCTCGACCGCCGACAGGTTGAACGCCTGGGTGGTGCCCAGCACGCCGGTATCCACGAAGGCCGCGACCGACCAGGGGCCCAGCACCTGCTGGCGCAATTCCAGCGTGCCCTCGAGCAGGGAAATCCCGCCCTCGGGCGCGTCGTTGGGGAAGCGCGGCCCGACCTCCTGGTAGCCGTAGCCGCGCACCGAGCCGCCGCCGCCGGCGTAGAAGCGCCGCGCCGCCGGCACGCCGGGGATGGAGCCGTTGAAGATGTCGCCGATGTGGATGCGCCCCGCCAGATCGGTCGATCCAGAGGCGTTGAACGGCAGATAGGCGCTGACCTGGGCCTGGGCCTTCAAATAGTCGATCGGACCGTCGCCAAAGCTGGCCGTGGGCTCGAGCGTGGCCGAGATGCGCCAGCCGCGCTTGGGGTTGAGCAGGTCGTCGGAATGGTCGGCCGTGCCCGACAGCAGGCCTGTGACCGTGAGCAGGCGGCGGTAGTCCACCACCAGCACGTTGTTGACCACATTGGGCTCCTGATCGCGGCTGACGTCGAGCGACAGACCGACGTCGATCGAATCGGCCTTGGTCAGCTTGCGCTGGATGTCCGACGCCAGGCGCGCGCCGTTTTCGATGTAGGCGCTGGTGTCGTCCTTGTAGACCGACGCCGACAGCTTGAGGGTCTGACCGGCTTGGCGCAGGTCGGGCAGGGCCAGGTCGACTTCGCCCTTGGTCAGGATGTTGGCCACCTGAGTATCGACCGTGATCGTGTCGCCCACGCCCAGGTGGTTGTAGACAATCCAGCGGCCGTCCACACCCGAGCCCTCGGCGGTGGAATAGCTGGCCCCCAGTTCCAGCGTCGATCTGGCCTTGTCGGTCAGGCTCACGTCCACAGGACGCTCGCCGTTGGGCAGGACCTGGTCGGCCGGCGCCAGGGTGACGGCCACAGCGTCGTACACGGAGGTCTCGCGCAGGCGTCGCTCCAGCTCGGCGATGTCTTCCGGGTCGTAGACCGCGCCGGCGCGCCAAGGGATCAAGCGGTTGACATAGGCGAGGCGCGTGCGGCCGCGGGTCGAGACCTTCACCCCGTCCATAAGGACCCGGGGCCCGGCCTCGATGTGGAATGTCGTCTGGACCGTGTGGGTGGCGTGGTCGACCACCACCTCGCGCGGCTGCAGCCGCGCGTCGGCGTAGCCGCGCTTTTCGATGATGGTGACGATCCGCCCCTCGGCCGCCAGGATGTCGGCGGCGCGGCCGGGCGCGCCGATGGTCAGGCCGATCGAAGAGACCGCCGCGAGCGCCGCCTCGGGCGTCGGCGCCTCGCCGGACCATTCGATATCGGGCTCAGCGAAGGTGAAGCGCGGGCCGGGCGTGACCTTGATCACCGCCTGGGGCTGGTCGCCCGTCCCCACGTCGGGCTCGACGTCATATTCGTAATAGCCTTCCGAGCGGAGCACCGCGATCACGTCGTCGGCCGTCGACTGGGCTCGGCGGCGGGCCTCAAACCGGCTCTGCGGCGGCGCCTTGGCCGTGCCGACGGCCTGTGCGAGCTGCTGGCGCAGGCGGCTGTCCGATACGCCGAGGATAACGACCTTTGGCACATCGGCCCGGGCCGGAGCGACCTGGAGCCCTGCCGCCGCCGCCACAAAAAAGACCGCCAATGCAAACGATCTCAAGCCTTTGTCCTCGCCCAACCACCCTGATCCGCTCTATAGGCGTAGGGACCGTCCGTCACCGATGTTGGACAGCTTGCGTCATTCCGCGCAATGGGCGCGGCCCCAAGGTGTCTGCTCAATGACTTAGCAGTTGCACAATGATTGAGCATCGTTCGGGGCAGACGGGATTTGGGCGGGAAACGCCTCGGTCTTTGCGGGGCGGCGAATAAGCTGAAAATGCCAAAAAGTCTTGATCAATCGGATAAGAGTCCTGTGAGCGCTGAAGCCCTACCGACGTCCGCCAAGCGCATGGATATGGCGCTTGCGCCAGTGAAAAAGCCGGCCTCGCCTGCCTCTGATCCCGTTTTCTTCGACGAAATGTTCCAAAGCGACGGCGAGGTTCGCCCCGCCTACGCCCCGCTCAACGCGCACATCGCCAAGCTGGGTCCCAGCGAATTGGGCGAACGGCAAAAAACCCTCGAGCGCTCGTTTTTGCTGCAGGGCATCACCTTCACGGTCTACGGCGCCGGCAGTTCGACCGAGCGGATCATTCCGACCGATCTGTTCCCCCGTGTGATCGACTCCCCGACCTGGACCAAGATCGAGGCTGGACTGAAGCAGCGCTTGCTGGCGCTGAACATGTTCCTGTCGGACATCTACGGCGCCCAGAAAATCCTGATGGACGGCGTGGTGCCGCGCGACCTGGTGCTGGGCGCGCCCTCCTTCCGACGCGAGATGATCGGGCTTTACGTGCCGCACGGCGCCTTCGCCAATGTGTGCGGCAGCGACCTGGTGCGCGACGAGACCGGCCAGTTCATGGTGCTGGAGGACAATCTGCGCGTCCCTTCGGGCGTGTCCTACATGCTGGCCAACCGCGACGCCTCCAAGCGCACCTTCCCCGACGCGTTCGGCGCGGCGCGGGTGCGGCCGATCGAGAACTATCCCGACCTGTTGCTGTCCACGCTCAAGAGCATGGCCGGCGAATGGCGAACCAATCCGCAAGTGGTGGTCATGACGCCGGGGGTCTACAACTCGGCCTATTACGAGCACGCCTATCTGGCGCGCCTGATGGGCACGCCCCTGGTCGAGGGCCGCGACCTCGTGGTGCACGACAACATGGTCTACATGCGCACGACCCAAGGGCTGCGCCGGGTGGACGTGATCTATCGCCGGGTCGACGACGACTTCATCGATCCCCTGACCTTCCGCCGCGACTCCGCCCTGGGCGTGGCCGGCCTGTTCAACGCCTACAGGGCCGGCTCGGTGGTGATCGCCAACGCGCCCGGCACAGGGGTGGCCGACGACAAGGCGGTTTACGCCTATGTGCCGGATATCATCCGCTATTACCTGGATCAGGAGCCGATCCTGCCGAACGTCGAAACCTATCTGTGCCGCGAGCCGGCTCAGCTGAGCTATGTTCTGGCCAACCTCGACAAGCTGGTGGTCAAGGCGGTCGGGGCCTCGGGCGGCTACGGCATGCTGATCGGTCCTCACGCGACCCAGGCCCAGCGCGACGAGTTCGCTGAGAAGATCGCGGCCGACCCGGCGAACTACATCGCCCAGCCCACCCTGAAGCTGTCGATCGCGCCGTGCCTGATCGATGGCCAGATCGAGCCGCGCCACGTCGACCTGCGCCCCTTCATCCTTTCGGGGGCCAAGACGGTGGTCACGCCCGGCGCCTTGACCCGCGTTGCGCTGAAGCGCGGCTCGCTGGTGGTGAACTCCAGCCAGGGCGGGGGGTCCAAGGACACCTGGGTCCTGGCCGAAGCGGAGGCCTCCACATGATGTTGGCCCGCGTGGCCGACAGCCTGTACTGGATCGGCCGCTACATCGAACGCGCCGAACACTTCGCCCGCCTGTCGGAAGTGATGCTCAGCACCGTGGTCGACCAGACCGACAGCGCCCGCCAGGCCGCTTCGATCGTGCTGCGCGCCATGGGCGAGGACGAGGTCGATCCCGACGCCGCCCTAAGCTATCCGATCGGGGCGGTGCGCAACATCACCCTCGACCGCGAGGAGCCCGGCTCGATCCTGTCGTCCCTGGCCGCCGCGCGCGAGAACGCCCGCCAAGTCCGCGACCAGATCACCACCGAGACGTGGGAACGACTGAATCTGCTCTATCTGCGCATCACCGCGCCCGACGCTGAGAGCTGGTTCCTGCAGAATCCCACGGGCTATCTGTCGGAGATCATCGCCGACCTGCATCTGTTCAAGGGCGCGGCTGACGCCACCATGAGCCACGGCGAAGGCTGGCGGTTCCTGGCGCTGGGCGTTTACCTGGAGCGCGCCCAGTTGATCGCGCGCCTGCTCGACGTCTGCTTCGGCGACGCGGCCGGCGGCTATCTGCTGAACGAGCACTTCGCCCAGCTGAGCGTGCTGCGCATGGCCTGCGCCCTGGAGCCCTATCTGCGCGTCTACGGCGCGGAGATCGAGCAGCGGCACATGATCAACTTCATGCTGTTCGACTCCGATTATCCGCGCTCGATCCGATTCTGCTCGGCGCGCATCGAGGAACACCTGACAGCGCTGTCAGGCCGCATCGAACCGCTCGAGGGCCCCAAGCCCGAGCGGCTGGCTGGACGCCTCGCCGCGCGGGTCGAGTTCGCCGACTATGACGAGATCGCCGAGCATGGCGCGCGGGCCTATCTGGCCAATGTCGTCGCCGAATGCGCGCGCATCCACGAAGCGATCTACGAGACCTTCGTCGCCTATCCCCTGGAAGAGCGTCTTCCGGCTTAAGACTCCAGGAAAACCCATGCTGCTCGAAGTCCGCCACGTTACCGAATACCACTACGCCGGCCCGGTGCGCGAAAGCGTGATGGAGCTGTGGATGCAGCCGCAGAAGAGCGGTTCGCAGCGGCTGGTCTCGTTCGAGGTCGAGATCGAACCTCAGGCGCGCCTGTTCTCCTACGCCGACGCCTTTGGCAACGCGGTCTATCATTTCGACGTGCCCCAGCCGCACAGCCAGTTGCGCATCGAGGCGCGGTCCGCGGTCGAGACCTCGGCCGCCCTGGACCGGCCCGCCGCGCTCGATCTAGGCGAATGGGACCGGCTGCGCTCCTCGTTCGTCCAGGCCGAATGCTTCGACTTCCTGCAGCCCTACGGCTACGCCACCGAAACCGACGACCTGCGCGCCTTCGTGCAGAAACATGACCTGGACGCGCTGCGCCACCGCGACCCCCTGAGCGCCCTGATCGCCCTGAACAAAGCGATCTACGACGCTTTCGAGTACGAGCCCGGCGTGACCACCGCCGAAAGCCCGATCGACCTTGCCCTGGCTTCGGGCCGGGGCGTGTGCCAGGACTTTACCCACATTATGCTGGCCATCTGCCGCAGCTGGGGCCTGCCGGCGCGCTATGTGTCGGGCTATCTGTTCACAGACCGGTCCGAGGGCGACCGCTCCGATCCCGAAGCGACCCATGCCTGGATCGAGGTTTTTCTGCCCTCGCTGCGCTGGGTCGGGTTTGATCCAACCAACAACGTCATCACCGGCGAGCGCCACATCGCCGTGGCCGTGGGCCGCGATTATACCGACGTGCCGCCTTCGCGCGGGGTCTACAAGGGCGAGCAGGACAGCCAGTTGGTGGTGGGCGTGATGGTGCGCAAGGCGCGCGCCACGGCTGCCGAGCCCGAATTCATGCGCCTGACCAAGCCGGTGTTCCCGGGCGCGGTGCGCCGTCGCCAGGCGACCACCTTGCTCGAACTGCACCGCGAGCAGATCCTGCAGCAACAGCAACAGCAGCAGTAGGGCGCAACGTCTGATCCAGGCTTCGACGCCTCTGGCGTGGAGCGGCGCGCGCGATTTCTCCCCGTCGCCTGCGCGCAGCGCTGGACGGCGCGGGCGCAAGCGTGTTGGCCGACATGGACCACGGCCACGGCGCGATGGAGACCTACAGGTGCATGCCGAACGAGGGAATGCTTTCGGTTGTCGGTTTGGCGCGATCGCAGGCGCATCGGCGGCGTCAAAATAGCGCAATGCGCAAGCACCGGCCAAACGTCGAGCATTCGGCTTGCAGGTTGGACGCCTTGGCGACAACTTGCCCCCTGATGGCTTCGGTCAGGTCATTTCAAACGCCCGAGTCGATACACCGATGCGCCCCCGCCGCCGAAGCCCTCTGCAGCGCCGGTATAGGCTGAACTGGCCTAAGGCCTATCGCGCCTTCGAACGCCTGATGGACGACAAGCAGGACACTGCGCAGGTTTTCACCATCATCCGCGCCCTTGCGGGACGTTCGGTCGCCCGCGGCTACAACCGGCTGTTGGAAACCCCTGACGGCGGACGTATGGCCTATGAGCGGATGGAATTGGCCGACCTGCTGATGGATCTCCCAGGGCTTTCCCGGCTTGCGGACGGCTCGGTGGGCGCCGCCTATGGACAGTTCGTGGCCACTGAACGCCTTTCGCCGCAGGAGCTCATTCGCAAGAGCCGCCGCGGCTTCGATTCAAGACGCAACGACATCCCCCATCCCCATGCGTGGTTCGGCCGACGGGTGCGCGACACACACGATATCTGGCACGTCCTGACCGGCTACGGCCGAGATCCGCTTGGCGAGGCCTGCCTGGCGGCCTTTTCTTACGCCCAGACGGGTGGGCTGGGCTGGGCCCTGATCGCCGTGGGAAGCGCTTTCAAAGCCGCGTGGAGGCCGGAGCCGGTGCGTAAGGCGATCCTCGAAGGCTACGTGCGCGGGCGCAACGCCGCCTGGCTCCTGGGCGAGGACTATGTGCGCCTGCTCGGAGAGCCGCTCGTTGCAGCGCGCACCCGACTGCGCCTCGCCAAGCCGCCGCGCATTTATGAGTCCATTCCGCCCGCCGATCGGGTGGGCCATACGCGCCCGCGCGGCAGCCTATTCGGCAAACCCAACCATGACGAACCCGCGCGAGGCCAGCACAACGGCAGCGAGCTCGCGCGCCTCGCACCGGCGGAAGCGCTCGGCGCGGCGTCTACCCCGCCAGGAGCGTGACGGACATGGCGCAGTCCACCGCCCCGCCTGGCGTCACCATGAATACGCCCGGCTTTTCGGCGAGGTCGCCGGTGAAGCCTTGGGGGTCGGCGAAGCCGCGCCAGGGTTCGATGCAGAGGTAGCCGGCGCCGGGCTTGGTCCACACGCCGAGCTCGGGCATGGCGGGGAAGGCGATCTGGAGCTGTGGCCCCTCGCCCGCGCCATAGCGCAGGGTGCGGCTGGTGAGCCGGTCGAAGATCAGGGCGTCGTCGATGAACAGATCATCGGTCAACGGAAGGTCGCGGCCGTGCACGGGCGTGGGCAGGCCCTCGGTCAGCAGCAAGCCGTTGGCGTCGAGCCTGCGGATCGGCGCCGGTTCAGGATGGTCGAAGGCGATGCGGTGGTCGGCGCGCGGCTGGCCATAGGGCAAGGGCCAGCGGAAGGCGGGGTGGAAGCCGAAGCTGGCCGGCATGGAGGCGGCGTCGCCCAGATTGCGCACGGTGGCCGTCACCTCGAGCGTGGCGCCCTCAACGGCGAAGCGCAGGTCGAGCTGGAAGCGAAAGGGATAGACCGAGAGGGTCTCGGAGTCGCAGTCCAGGCGTAAGGTCGCGCCAGAGGCGTCGCGTTCGACTAGCTGGAACAGCCGTCGGCGGGCGAACCCGTGGCGGGGCAGGGCGTAGGACTGGCCGCGCCAGCGATAGGCGCCGCCGGCCAGGGCGCCGACGATGGGGAAGAGGATCGGCGCCCGCCCCGCCCACACCGCCGGATCGCCGTCCCACATCAGATCGCGCCCCTCGGCGTCGCGCAGGGCGTGCAGCTCCGCGCCCAAGGGGTTGATCTCTGCCGAGAGACGGGCGGAGCGGATCGCGATCAGGTCGGGCGCTTGGGACATGGCCGAGGGTAACCGCGCCTAGCGCTTCTTGGCCAGGGGGTGCCCGCGCTCGACCACGGCGCGCAGGCGGTCCTCAGCCAGGTGGGTGTAAATCTGGGTGGTGGCGATGTCGGCATGGCCCAGCAGCGTCTGGACCGCGCGCAGGTCTGCTCCGCCTTCGAGCAGATGGGTGGCGAAGGCGTGGCGCAGCACATGGGGGCTGACGCGTTCGGGGTCGACGCCCGCCGCGACGGCGGCTTCATCGAGCAGTTGGGCCATGCGCCGGGCCGTGAGGCGCCCGCCGGCCGCGCGCGAGGGAAACAGCCACGGGCTGTCTTTCAGCCCCTTGGCGAGGAAGGACGGCCGCACCGGCAGATAGGCGGCGACCGCCGCGCGCGCCGCGTCGTTGAGCGGAGCCAGCCGCTCCTTGCCGCCCTTGCCCTTGACGATGACAAAGGCCGGGTCGCGCTGCAGGGCCGCCAGCGGCAGGGCCAGAAGCTCGGAGATGCGCAGGCCCGAGGCGTAGAGCAGCTCGATCATGCAGGCCAGACGCAAGCCTTGGGCCCCGTCCCGGGCCGAGGCGGCGGCGATCAGGGCTTCGACCTCGGCGCGCGACAGCACCTTGGGCAGGGGCCGGCCGGCCTTGGGCGCGTCGATCCGGCGCGAGGGGTCGTCCTTGCGCCATCCCTCGCCCAGGGCGAAGCGATAGAACTGGCGCAGGGCCGCGCGGCGCCGGGCCGCGCTGGCGGGCGCCAGGCCCCGCTCGCCCAGGGCCACGAAATAGGCCTCCACCTCCTCGGCCGAGGCGTCGTGTAGGTCGCGTCCGCGCGAGGCCAAGAAAGCGCGCGCGTCAGTCAGGTCCTTGCCGTAGGCGGTGAGGGTGTTCTGGGCCGCTGAGCGCTCGACCGCCATCATCTCCAGGAACGCTTCGGCCCAGTCCTGGCCCTTGCTCATGGCCTAGCGCTTGCGGCGGCGCGGGGCCGGCGCCCTGGCCTTGGCCGTCGCGGCCTTCGGCGGCGGCGGAGCGGGCGGCGGCGTGATCAGACCGACCAGCCCCTCCACCGCGAAAGCGCGCGCATCGTCCTTGAAGCCCGCGCGCATCAGGGCCCGGACGATCTGGGCGCGCTCGACCGGCGGCGGACCGGCGACGCCCGCGTCGGCCGCCAGCCATAAGGCCAGCAGGGCCATGTCGCCCGGCGCCTGGACCAGCTGCAACTCGAACAGCCGCGCCTGGGAGGCGGGCGAGCGACCCAGGTCGAAGGCGGCGAATTCAGCCCGCGCCGGGCCGCTCATCCCGACGTCGAGGGCCCCGTAGAGGGCGGCGGCCTGCTGGGCGCGCAGGCGCTCGCCCGGATCGCCCGCCCCGCCCCGCTCGACCAGCTGGTCCATCACCGCCGCATCGGGCTTGCCCTCGGCGGCGGTCAGCGCCGCGTCGATCAGCGCCAGTTCCAGCGCCGTGGCCCCGGCCGCGTCGTCGCGGGCGATCTGGGCGCGGGCGGCGCGGGCGCTCTTCAGGTCCCCGGCCGCGAGCGGCGTCAGCACCGGCGCGGCCACGGCGGGCGGCGCGGCCACGGCCGGGGGCTGCAGCAGGCCCTGGGCCGAGGCCTTCAAGGCGGGGTCGGCCGCCGGATCGGCGGCTATGGCGACCAGGATCGGCCGCCAGGCGCCGGTCAGGGCCGGCGTCAGGTCGAGCTTGAGATGCTTCGACAAGGCGTAGTTCAGCCCATCGCGCAGGTCGGCCGCGCCCGGCGCGGCGGCGCCCAGCGCCGCGCTCATCAGGCGCTGGTAGACCTCGTCGCGCGCTTGAGACCCGGCTAGGTCGAATGACAACTGCGCGGCGTCCATCGAATTGGCGCGCACCAGACAATAGGCGCGCAGGCGGCGGAAGTAGGGCTGGTCCTTGCCCTGGGTGAGGGCGTCGCCGACCAGGCAGGCCTGGTCCTCATGGCCGAGCACCAGGTCCGCCTCGGCGGCGATCTGCGACAGGGCGGGACTGGCCGCGACGCCGGGCGTGTGAGCCAACATCGCCTCGGTTCCAGCGGCGTCGCCCAAGGCCAAAACAGCGGCCAACCTCGCGGCGGCGAGGTCGGCGTCGGCGGCGGCGCCGTCGGGCGCGTGCGCGCCGGTGGCGTAGAGGCGCCGCGCGAAGGCTGTCGCCGCTGGGCTCATCGGCTTGCCGGCCATGGGCATGACCGCGCGGGCCAGGTCGGCCGAGGCGCCGTCCCACAGCGTGTCCGGCAGGCCGGTGCGGCCGGCCGAGGCCGAGAACAGATCGGGCGCGCGCAGACTGGAGGCGGTGACCGGCGCAGGCGGGGCGACGGTGGTGACGGGGGCTACAACCTCGGCCGGCGGCGCCGTCGCGACGGGCGCGTCGGAACCCGGCGCGGCGGGCGCGGGCGCCGCATCCTGCGCCTGGGCGGCGCCGACGGTCGGCCAGGCGACGGCAAGCCCTGCGGCGGCGAGCAGGCCCACGGAGGTCGAACGAATCATGCAATTCACCGGCTGACGTCTTCCCGTATTAAATCACGAGCGTGCGCGGCCGACAGCGCCGGATGCGCCTTTCGCGCGCGCGGCTTGGCGGCGGCGCGGACCATCGTGTAAAGATCGCGACCCTTATGAAAAAGTCACTTTCCGACGCGGCGCTGCAAGACCGGACGATCGTCCTGGTCGGTTTAATGGGCGCGGGCAAGACCTCGGTGGGCAAGCGCCTGGCCGAGGCCCTGGGCATGCCGTTCTTCGACGCCGACGAGGAGATCGAGCGCGCGGCCGGGCGCACCATCGCCGAGATCTTCGACGAACGCGGCGAGGCGGCCTTCCGCGAGGGAGAACGGCGGGTGATCGCGCGCCTGCTCGACCAGCCGCCGCACGTCCTGGCCACCGGCGGCGGCGCCTTCACCGACGCCGAGACGCGCGAACTGGTGGGACGCAACGCGGTTTCGGTATGGCTCAAGGCCTCGCCCGAGGTGCTGGCCCGGCGCGTGGCGCGCAAGAGCCACCGGCCCCTGCTGCGGGGCAAGGACCCGCGCGAGGTGCTGCAGGACTTGCTGGAGAAGCGTGAGGCGGCCTATCGCCAGGCTGACCTTACGGTGGAGAGCGGCGACGGGCCGCACCAGGCCACGGTCGAGGCGATCGTGACGGCGCTGCGCCGGCTCAAGCTGGCGGGAGCGGACTGATGGCCAAGGTCAATGTGGGCCTGGGCGCCCGGTCCTACGACGTGCTGATCGAGCCGGGCCTGATCGACCGGGCCGGGACGCTGATGAAGCCGCTGCTGCCGCGCGGGCGCACGGCGGTGGTGTGCGACAGCACTGTTCGCGCGCGCCACGGCGTGCGGCTGGAGGCAGCCCTGCTGGAAGCGGGCATCGCCGCCGAGTTCATCCAGATCGAGCCCGGCGAGCAGACCAAGAGCTGGGACGGGCTGTCGGACCTGTCCGACCGGCTGCTGCGACTGGGCCTGGACCGAGGCGATGTGATCACCGCGTTCGGCGGCGGGGTGGTGGGCGATCTGGCCGGCTTCGCGGCGTCGATCTACAAGCGCGGCGTCGATTTCGTCCAGATTCCGACCACCCTTTTGGCCCAGGTGGATTCCTCAGTCGGCGGCAAGACCGCCATCGACACCCCGCGGGGCAAGAACCTGATCGGCGCCTTTCACCAGCCGCGCCTGGTGCTGGCCGACCTGGACGTGCTGTCCACCCTGCCCGCCCGCGAAATGCGCGCCGGTTACGCCGAGGTGATCAAGTACGGCATGCTGGGCGACGCCGGCTTCTTCGAATGGCTGGAGGCCAACGGCGCCAGGGTGCTGGCGAACGATGCGGCCGCGCTGGAACACGCCGTGGGCCGCTGCGTGCAGATGAAGGCCGAGATCGTGGGCGAGGACGAAAAGGAGGCCGCCGCGCGCGCCCTGCTCAACCTCGGCCACACCTTCGGCCACGCGCTGGAGGCTGAGACCGGCTATGGCGAGGCTCTGCTGCACGGCGAAGGCGTGGCGCTGGGCTGCGCCCAGGCGTTCCGCTTCTCCGCCGCCCTGGGCCACTGCGCGCCGCAGGACGCGATCCGCGTGGAAAAGGCCATCGCCGCGGCCGGCCTGCCCACCCGCCTGTCCGACGCCCCCGGCGGCCCGTTCTCCGCCGCGCGGCTGATCGCCCACATGGGCCAGGACAAGAAGGCCGAGGCGGGCAAACTGACCTTCATTCTGGCCAAGCGCATCGGCGAGGCATTCGTCGCGAAGGGCGTGGACAGCGAAGCCGTTCGGGCGTTCCTTTTGGCCGAGGGCGCTGAGCCCTAGCTGAGGCTTGAAATCGGTTATGAACCTGTCGCTGGTGGGCTTCGGCCTCGTGGTCGTGGCCCTGCTGTTCGTCTCGGCCCTGTTCTCCGCCGCGGAGACGGCGTTGACCGGCGCCAGCCGCGGCCGCATGCACCAACTGGAGCGCGACGGCGACCTGCCGGCCAAGCGCGTCAACAAGCTCCTGAGCGATCAGGAGACCATGATCGGCGCGGTGCTGCTGGGCTACAACGCCATCAACATCCTGACCTCGGCCATGGTCACCGAGTTCATCGCCCAGTCGGTGCCCGGCGCCTGGGGCGTGGCTCTGGCCACGGCGGTGATGACCGTGCTGGTGCTGGTGTTCGTCGAGGTCCTGCCCAAGACCATCGCCATCGTCCACTCCGACAACGTGGCCCGCAATCTGTCGGCGCCGATGCTGGTGGTGGTGCGGCTGTTCGGCCCCGTGATCTTCGCCGTGCAGTGGATCGTGCGCATGACGCTGAAGCCCTTCGGCATCGATCTGTCGATGGAGCAGGACGTACTGGCCGCGCACGAGGAGATTCGCGGCGCGGTCGAGTACCACCACTCCGAAGGCCTGGTCGAAAGCCGCGACCGGCACATGCTGGGCGGGGTGCTGGACCTGTCAGACATGGACGTGTCGCAGATCATGGTCCACCGTAAGAACATCGAATTGCTCGACGCGGACCTGGAGCCGCGCCTGCTTGTGATGGAGGCGCTGGAAGCGCCGCACACGCGCCTGCCGCTCTATCGCGCCGAGCCGGAGAACATCATCGGGGTGCTGCACGCCAAGGACCTGGCCCGGGCCTTGAGCGCCGCCGACGGCAAGGCCGAGGCGCTGGACATCGCCGCCATCGCGCGCGAGCCGTGGTTCATCCCCGACACCACCAATCTGAAGGACCAGCTCAACGCCTTCCTCAAGGCGCGCAATCATTTCGCCCTGGTGGTCGACGAATATGGCGCGCTGCAGGGCTTGGTCACGCTTGAGGACATCCTCGAGGAGATCGTCGGCGACATCGAGGACGAATACGATCCGGCCCTGCAGGGCATTCGCCGACAGGCCGACGGCTCGGTCAACGTCGACGGCTCGGTGGCGATCCGCGACCTTAACCGGGCCATGGACTGGACCCTGCCCGATGAGGACGCGGTGACCGTGGCCGGCCTGGTGATCCATGAGGCCCAGACCATTCCCGAGGCGGGTCAGACCTTCATCTTCCACCACCACCGATTCCAGGTGCTGCGCCGCCAGCGCAACCAGATCACCGCCTTGCGCGTCTCGCCGCGCCTGCCGGAGGCGGTCGAGGAGGAGGCGGGCTGATGAACCGCCAGCAGCGTCGAGCGGCCGAGCGCAAGGGCGGCGCGCCGGACGTCGCAGGGGCAGCGCAGTCGGCTCTTCTCGATCCCACGTTCGCCCAGGCCGCGCGCCTGCATCAGGCGGGACGGCTGGCCGAGGCCGAACAGGCGCTGCGCGTCCACCTGCTCGCCCACCCCCGCCACGCCGAAGGCCTGCACTTGCTGGGCCTGATCCAGTTGCAGTCGGCCAGGCCGGGGGACGCGATCGAGCCGCTGCGCAAGGCGATCGCGGCCGATGGGCGCCAGGCGCAGTTCCACAACAATCTTGGATCGGCGCTACGGGCGGTGGGCCGCATCGATGAGGCCATCGCCGCCTTTCGCAAAGCGGTGGCGCTGCGGCCCGACTATCCGCGCGGGCTGTTCAATCTCGGCCGGACGCTGACGGATCAGGGCGCTTCGACCGAGGGCGCAGGGCATTTGCGCCGCGCCATCGCCCTGGCGCCGCAGGATGTCGAAGCCCTGTGGACCCTGGCGGCCGTCGCCCAACGCGACGGTGACCTGGACCAGGCCGCGGATCTCTATGAGCGGGCGCTGAAGATCAGGCCGGCGTCGGTCGAGATGCTGGAGAACCTGGCCAAGGTGCGCGTGGCCCAGGAGCGCGGGGGCGAGGCCATCGCCATCCTGCGCCGCCTGATCGAACTGCAGCCCCATTCGGCCGAGCGTCGGCGCATCCTGGCGGGCTTCCTCGTTTATGTGCCCGACCTCGGCGGGGCCCTGGACCTGCTGCGCGAGGCCATCCGGCTGGAGCCGCAGTCGGGCGCGGGCTACGACGGCCTCGCCAACGCCCTCGCCGACCTCGGCCACTTGGACGAGGCGATGGCCGCCTATCGCGAGGCGGTGCGGCTGTCGCCGGACGACCACGACGCCTATTCCAACATGATCATGACCCTGCATTCGCTACCAGGCGTGTCGGCGGCGGACATTCTGGAAGACTCGCGCCGCTACGCCGCCCGGGCGGAGACCGCGCCCGAAACCCGCTTTTCGCCAGGCGACGATCCCGAGCGGCGGCTGCGCGTTGGCTATGTGTCGGCCGACTTCCGCATTCATCCGGTGGGATTCTTCCTGGAGGGCGTGCTGGCGGCGCATGACCCGCAAAAGGTCGAGGTGCGGCTCTACAGCGACACGGTGGCGCCCGACGAACAGACCGAGCGCCTGCGCGCCGCTGCGCACGGCTGGACCTCGATCCGGGGCATGAGCGACGAGGATGCGCGGCGCACGATCCAGGCCGACGGCGTCGACGTGCTGATCGACCTGGCCGGGCACACCGGCGACAACCGCCTACCGATGTTCGCCGCCCGCGCCGCGCCCGTGCAGGCCTCGTGGCTGGGCTATTTCGGCACCACGGGCCTATCGCGCATGGACTATGTGATCGCCGACGACGTGGTGATCGCGCCGGGCGAAGAGGGCCTGTTCTCCGAGACGCCCGTGCGCCTGCCGAGCCCCTATCTGAGCTGGACGCCGCCGCGCGAGCCTATCCCGCTCGCTCCGCCGCCCATGCTGAACAACGGCTTCGTCACCTTTGGCTGCTTCAACAATCCGCGAAAGATCAGCGCCCCGGCCATCGCCGCGTGGGCCGAGATCCTGCGCCAAGTCGAGGGCTCTCGCCTGCTGCTCAAATACTGGACCTTCGCCGATCCCCTGTGCCGGACGAATTTCACCGAGGCCTTCGCCCGGTATGACGTCGGGCCTGAACGGCTGATGTTCGAGGGGCTGTCGCCGCGCGCCGAGGCCCTGGCGGCCTACAACCGTATCGACATAGCGCTGGACCCGTTCCCGTTCGGCGGGTGCACCACCACGGCCGACACCCTGTGGATGGGCGTGCCGGTGCTGACCTTGCACGGCCAACGCTGGTCGGGCCGCATGAGCCGGATGATCCTGTCGTGCGTGGGGCTGGACGACTGGGCCGCACCGGATGTGGCCGCCTATGTCGAGACCGCGGTGCGCCGATCGCGCGATCCGCAAGGCCTAACCGACCTGCGCGCCATTCTCAGGGGTCGGATGGCCGCCTCGGCGTTCTGCGACGGCCCGCGCTTGGCGCGCCATCTGGAAGACGCCTACCGCGCGATGTGGAGGCGATGGTGCGCGGCGGCCAGGCCTGAACCTGAGGCTCAGGTCGGTTTCAGGTCGCTCCACACGTAGGCCGCTTCCTCGACCAGCGCGCCGCCCACGCGGATAGTGCGCACTCCAGCCGGACGGCCGCCGAGCCGCTCGTAGAAGCCGCGCGCGGGGTTGTCCATCAAGACGCGGATGACCAGTTCGCGCTCCCCGCGCCGCGCCAGCCAGTCGCGCGCCGCCCCCAGCAGCGCCCGGCCGAGGCCCTGGCGCTGAAAGCCGTGCTGGACGTAGAGTTCATAGACCTCGCCCACGCCGAACTCGGCGCGGATGCGCGCCGGTCCGCAACTGGCGAAGGCCACCGCCTCGCCGGTGAAGGGCTCCTCGGCGAGAAAGTGCGCCGTACCGGGGCTAGCCATCAGCCGCCGTCGCTGCATTTCCTGCTCGGTCAGACTCATGCGCTCCAGATAGCCGGCCGGCAGGATCCCGGAATAGGTCAGACGCCAAGTATCGAGGCTGACCCTGGCCAAGGCCGCGACGTCGTCCGCCCGCGCCTGGCGAATCCGAGGCGCCTGCAGCGGCAGATCGAAGGCGAAGCGGCGGCGCATGTCAGGCTGGAGCGTCCTCTTCCGGGCTGAGAGCCTTGAACGACAGGGCGTGAATCGGCCCGGCCATTTCCTCGGCGAGGGCGGCGTAGACGTCGCGCTGACGCTGCACGCGCGAGCGACCCTGGAAAGCCGCCGACACGATGACCACATTGAAATGGCTTTCACCGCCCGCGCGGGCGCCGGCATGGCTGGCGTGGCGTGCGGAATCGTCCACGATATCCAGACGCTGCGGCGAAAACGCCTCGGTCAATTTTTCGCGGATGGTTTTCTCCACCTGCCCCATTTGCGCCGTCCGTCAATTCTTGAATATGAAACTTTCACCCGCATACTTCGGCTCATGAGCGGCGCATTTCAATACAAGCCCAAATTCCGTGACATCCGCGTGCGGCCCCCCAAGGAGGGCGAGGCCGAAGCCGAGCGGGACGTCCACGCGCTGAAGCCCGGCGAGCGGGCGTGCGATCACGCGGGATGCCGCGCCCCGGCTACGGCCAAGGCGCCTAAGTCGCGCGAGATGATGAACGAGCACTATTGGTTCTGTCAGACCCATGCGGCGGAATACAATCGCAGCTGGAACTTCTTCGCCGGCATGAGCGAGACGCAGATTCAGGCCGAGTTGCTCAAGCGCCAGACGGGCGACCGTCCGACCTGGCAGTTCAAGGCCTCCAAGTTTTCCCGCGAATCCGCCAGCTTCGCCCGCCGCGGCGGCGCAGGCGCGGCCGATCCGCACGGCGTGATCGGCGGGACGGCGACGGCCGCGCCGCCGGTTCCTGAGCGTCGACTGGGCAAGCTGGAGCGCACGGCCCTGGCCGACCTCGACCTGCAGGACGACGCCGAAAGCGCCGTGATCCGCGCGCGCTACACCGAGCTGGTCAAGCGCTGCCACCCCGACGCCAACGGCGGCGACCGCAGCGCCGAAGCGCGCCTGCAGCGGGTGATCAAGGCCTACAAGACCTTGCAGAAGGCCAAGCTGGTTTAGAACGCCGCGCCTATTTCGGCGTCCACTGCGCCAGCCAGTCGGCCAGGGCCTGGGGCGTCATGCTGCGGGCGTCGGACAGGGCGGCGGTGTGCCCCTGGTCGACCAGGGTGTCGGAGCGTGGATCGACCACCAACAGGCTGGGCACGCCCTCCAGCCGTTTGACCAAGCCGTAGTGCGCGGGAATCTGCAGGTTGGTGTCGAAGTCGCCGACGTCCACGGTCACCGCAACGTAGTGCGCCTGGACGAAGGCCTTGACCTCGGGCAGGTCCATCACGCCCGCTAGGATGCGGCAGTCCGGGCACCAGTTGCCGCCCAGGTCGATCAGCAGCAGTTTGTGCGCCGCCTTTGCGCGGGCCTTGGCCGCGGCGACCGCCGCGTTGGCGTCGGCCTTCTCGTCATAGGGATAGGGCAGCGGCGTCTTCAGATCGGCGAAGCTGGCGATGGCGACCTTGGGCGCGGGCGCGGCCACGGCGTGCGCGGCAAGGGCCGACAACGCCGCCGCCAGAAGCAACAAACGCGTCCGCACAGCCTACTTCTTCCTGCCCTTGGCCGAGGGGGCGTCGGCGTCGGGCGCGATCAGGATCGGCACGGCCGCCTGGCGATGGTCGTGGTAAAGGAACAGCAGGACGTTGGCGCGCTTGGCCTTGATCGCGTCGGCGACCTCGGCGGCCACGTCGGCCGGCGTGCTGACCGCGCGCTGGTTGACGCGGATGACCACGTCGCCCGCCTTCACGCCCTTGGCCGCGGCGTCGGAGTCGGCGTCAAGGTCGGTGACGACCACTCCGGTCACCTCCGCCGGGATGTCGAACTTGCGCCGCGTGGCCGGATCGAGCGGCGCGAGGTTGAGGCCCAGCACGCCCGGCTTGGCGCCGCCCTGGTCGGGCGCGGGCCCGCCGCCGCCCTGGCCTTGCGCCTTGGCCAACTCCTCCTCGGAGGGACGCAGGCCCGAATGCGCCTCGATAGTGATATTTTGGCCATCACGCAGGATCGCCAGGCGCAAGGGGTCGCCGGTGTGAGAGGCCGCAACCTGTCGGGTGAGGTCTGTGGCGCCCTTGACGACCGAGCCGTTGAGCGACAGCACGATGTCGCCGGCCTTGACCCCCGCTTTTTCCGCCGGGCCGCCGGGGCTGAGTTCGTCGACCAGGGCGCCCTTCAGATCGGGCTTGCCCAGGCTTTCGGCGATCTCGGGCGAGACGTCCTGGATGGTGGCGCCGAGGTAGCCGCGGGTGATCTTGCCGCTGGCGATCAGCTGCTTGGTCACGGTGTCGGCCACATCGGCGGGGATGGCGAAGCCGATGCCGACCGAACCGCCCGAGGGCGAGAAGATCGCCGAGTTGATGCCGATCACCCGTCCGTAGACGTCGAAGCTGGGGCCGCCGGAATTGCCGCGGTTGATGGGCGCGTCGATCTGGATGTAGTCGACGAACTTCTCGCCGATGTCGCGCCCATAGGCCGAGATGATGCCCGCGGTGGCCGTGCCGCCCAGGCCGAAGGGATTGCCGACCGCGATCACCCAGTCGCCCACCCGCGGGCGCGCCGAGTTCTCGAAGCTGACGTAGGGATAGTCTTTCCCCTCGACCTTGAGCACGGCCAGGTCGGTGGCCTCATCGCGGCCGATGACCTTGGCCGGCAGCTCGGTCTGGCTCGCGTCCGGCAGCACCACCTTGATGTCGGTGGCGTTCTCGATCACGTGGTTGTTGGTGACGATATAGCCGTCGGCCGAGATGAAGAAGCCCGAGCCGGTGGCCAGGGCCGTACTCTTGCCGCCGCCATCGGACGGGGCGCCCTGGTCGTTCGGATCTCCGCCCTGGCCATCCTTGGGCGCCTTGGGCGCCGGCTGCAGATTGCCGAAACCGGGCAGGCTCAATCCGCCAGTATCCACCTGGGTCTTGACGTTGATCGACACGACGGCGGGCGAGACCCGCGCGAACACGTCGGCGAAGGACATGGCGGCGCTTGGCGGCGGCGTGGGAGTGGACGGCCGGCTGGTCACGGCGCCGTCCTGGGCCCAGGCCCCGGCCGGCTGGAAACCCGCGCCGACCAGCGCCGCGCAGGCCAAGCCCGCGCCCGCGACGGCGCCCAACAAAAACCCGGTCTTCATCGGCGCCATATCGCCTACTGTCCTTGTCCACCTCGACGCGCCATCACGCCAGCCTAGAAGTCCTGTTTGGCCTGCGCCATCGCTTTCAACGTCCGCCTCCGGATTTCGGCGCCGACGATCTAACCCGGGGCATCGGCTCCGTCATCAGACTGAAGCCCGGCCAAGGTCCGCTCTTCTTCCGGCGTCAAGGCCGGCTCGCCGGGCGCAGGCGCGCGGGCCCGCCGCCAGATGTAGACCCCCGCCAGTCCCGCCACCGCCAGGGGGGCCAGCCACAGCGCGGCGTTGCCGGGATTGAGCGGCGGCTTGAGCAGGATGAACTCGCCGTAACGCCGCACCATGAAGGCGCGCACCTGATCGTCGGACTGCCCCTGGGCCACGTGCTGGCGCACGATGCGGCGCAGGTCCTGGGCCATGTCGGCCTCGGAATCGTCAAGCGACTCGTTCTGGCACACCACGCAGCGAAACTGCTGGAACAGGGATCGCGCGCGCGCCTCCTGGTCGGGGTCGCGCAGCCGGTCGGCGGGATTGTCGGCGGCGCCCATCAGCAGCAGCGACGCGAAGGCCACGGCCGCCCCCCCGGCCAAGCGCCGCCGGATGGCCGGGCCGATCACTCCGCGGCCTCGGCGGCCAGAGCGTCCGCTCGCGCCTTGGCCTTCTGCGGCATGGAGAAGCGCAGGCGGCGATCGGACAGGGAGATCAGCCCGCCGATCGCCATCAGGATCGGCCCGATGAAGATCAGCCGCGCCCACGGATACCAATAGGCCCGCACCACCCACGCCTGGACGCCGCCCGGACCGGCGCTTGGCAGGGCGTCGTCGAGACCGACGTACAGATCGCTGACGCCCCGGACGCAGATCGACTTGCGCGTGGTCGTCTGGCCGCCGGCCAGGGGATAGGTGCGCCGCTCGGGCTCCAGGGTGCAGATCGGCCGCCCGGACTGGAAGGCGCTGATCACGGCGTGGTCGGCGGCATAGCCGTGGCCGTCCACCGGCGACACCCGGTCGAGCCGCAGCGTGTAGGCCCCGATGGTCATGCTCTGGCCCACGCTCAGGGCCTGGGCGTTGTCGAGTTTCCAGCTGGATTCGAAGCAGGCGCCGAGCACGAACACCCCCAGGCCCGCGTGGGCCAGGGTCGCGCCCCAGGCGCCGCGCGGCAGGCCGCCCAGCCGGCGGAGGGTTTCGTCGCCCGGCGCGCGCAGCAGGCGCACCCGCTCGGCCAACTCGGCCAGGGCGCCGAAGATCAGCCATAGGCCCAGGGCCAGCCCGGCGCACGACAGGGCCTGAAGCGGCCGCACCAGGGCGAGCGCCACGATCGCGCCGGCGACCGAGAGGGCCGCCGCGACCCACAGCGTCTGCGCCGCCGCCAGGGCGTCACCGCGCTTCCACGCCAGCAGCGGGCCGAACGGGACAAGGAGCAGGGTGATGGCCATCAGCGGGGTGAAGGTCAGGGCGTAGAACGGCGGGCCGACCGAGACCGGATCGTTGGGCGTCAAGGCCTGGCGGATCAGGGGGAACAGGGTGCCCAGTAGCACCGTGGCGCACGCGGTCGACAGGAACAGGTTGTTGAGTACAAGAGCGCCCTCGCGGCTGACCGGGGCGAACAGACCCCCGCCAGTGAGCTTGGCCGCGCGCCAGGCGAACAGGCTGAACGCCGCGCAGGCCGAGGCCATGACGATGCCGAGCAGGATGGTCCCGCGCGTGGGATCGACGGCGAAGGCGTGCACCGAGGTCAAGACGCCCGAGCGCACCAGGAAGGTGCCCAGCATCGACAGGGTGAAGGCGATCAGGGCCAGGAACACGGTCCAGCCCACCAGGGCGCCGCGCCGTTCGGTGACGATGGCCGAATGCAGGAGCGCAGCGCCGGCCAGCCATGGCATGAAGCTGGCGTTCTCCACCGGGTCCCAGAACCACCAGCCGCCCCAGCCCTGGGTGTAGTAGGACCAGAACGAACCCAGGGTGATGCCGACGGTCAGAAAGCTCCAGGCCGCCAGGGTCCAAGGCCGAACCCAGCGCGCCCAGGCGGCGTCGACCTTGCCCTCGATCAAGGCGGCGACGGCCAGGGAGAACACTACCGAGAAGCCGACATAGCCGCAGTAAAGGAACGGTGGATGGATGGCGAAGGTAGGGTCTTGCAGGATCGGATTGAGTGGATTGCCCTCGGTCGGCGGGCTGGCGAGGCGAGCGAACGGGCTGGAGGCCAGCACGGTGTAGCCGATGAACAGCACGCCCAGCACGCCCTGGGTCATGACCGTGAGGGCCTTGAGGTTGCGCGGCAGGTTGTCGCCGAACAGCACCACCAGGGCCCCGAAGCCCGTCAGGACCAGGTTCCACAGCAGGACCGAGCCCTCGTGGCTGCCCCACACGCCGGTGACCTTGTAGAACAGCGCCTCGTCAGTGGTGGAGTTGCTGGCCACGTTGGCCAGGGAGAAGTCGGAGCGGACGAAGCCGTCCATCAAAGCCAGGAATGCGATCAGCACGCCGAGGAAGGCGCCGAGGGCCGCGCCCTCGCCCGCGCCCTGCAGCGCCGGCGACAGGCGCCACCGCCCGGCGGCCGACAGCGCCGCCTGGGCCGCCGACAGGGCCAGGGCCAGCATCAGGGCGAAGGCGCCGAATTCGGCGATCATGCGCCGGCCTTCGCTGCTACGGGGGCGGCCGCGCCGTCGGGCCGCCATTGGCCGGATTTCTTCAGGGCGTCGACCACTTCCTTGGGCATGTACTTCTCGTCGTGCTTGGCCAGGACCTCGTGCGCCTGGAACTTGCCGGTCTGGTCAAATTCGCCCTGAGCCACCACGCCCTGGCCTTCGCGGAACAGGTCGGGCAGCTGGCCGTGGTAGAGGGTGGGCACCGCGTTGACGTTGTCGGTGATGGAGAAACGCACGTCGCCGTCGGGCGACTGCACCACCGTGCCCGGCTGGACCAGCCCGCCGATGCGCACCAGCCGGCCGGGCGGCACGTGCTCGGCGCGCGCTTGGCTGGGACCGTAGAAGAAGATCACCGCGTCGCGCATTGCATAGAGCGACAGGGCCACCGCCAGCGCGAGGATCGGCGCGGCGACAGCGACCACCATCAGCCTTCTGCGGGCTTTGCGTGACTTGGGCAGCAACGGCATGCGGTCGAAATAGGCGCGATCAGGCGCGCAGACCAGAGGCTTTACGAACCATTGGGCCTGGAAGTCGGCCTCTAGGCCGCCGCGGCGCGCCGGCGAACGATCTGGGCGGTCTTCTCGTCATGAACCAGGGCCGTGAAATCGGCCGCGATCTCAAGAAACTGGCGCGCGTGGTCCATTGGCTCGCTGTCGCCCTCGTGAAGAACCTGGAGCAGATCCTCCAGATAGGCGTCCAGACCCTTGGCGATCTCCTCCTGCGCCTTGGCCCGCACCACGCCGTAGCCGCTCTGGGCCGCCACGGTGCGGATGCCCGCGAAGAAGTGCAACAGCGCCATGGCGCGGCGCACAGCGCTGGGGTCGGGCGGGGCGGTCAGGTCGGGCTCCAGGCGCGACGCGCGGCCCGGGCTCCGCACCGGCTGCTGCGGGAGCGCTTCGCCGATGACCTTGAGCGTCTTCTTCAAGTGGCTCTCGGCGGCTGCGGCCAGCATCTGCTTCTGCTTGGCCAGGCGTTCACCCCACGGGCCGTCGCGCTTCACCTTGAGGGCCTGCTCGAATTCAGAGGCGATGGCGGCGGCCATGCGCAGAGCGTCGGCGGCCTGGCGGCCGGCGAGCGCGCCGCCGTCGTAGTCGAACGCCTTCAGCGCGGCCAGCCGGCTGTCGATGTCACGCAGGAAGCGCTCGCCGAAGTCGGCCAGTTCGGACACGGCGGCGAACCCGTCGCTGGGCTTAAGCATCAGGGCCGACATCAGCCGCAGCACCACCCACGGCTCGGCCAGGTGCGCGAACAGAATCTCCATCAGGCGCGGACCCGCGTCTTCGGCGATCACCCCCGCGTCCTTGAACATCAGACGCGCGGCGGCCTGTTGCTCCTCAGTGGAGCGGGCGATCCACGCCGGCAGTTGGCGCAGCGCCCGGCGGCCGATCGGCGCCAGGTCCAGGAAGGCGATCAGCTCCGCGTCGGCGCCCGGGCGATAGGCCCGCAGCAGGTCGCCCACTTCGGCGAACGGTCCCCGGCCGGCGCGTAGGCCGCGGGCGGCCAGGACGCACAGCTCGTCATAGATCGGAGGCGTGGCGTCCTCCTCATAGCGACGCGCGGGCAGGCTGGCGGCGTAGGCGGTCTCGTCGGGCCGGTCCTGCTTGAGCGCGCGCCACAGCGTGTTGATCGCCGCCTTGGGAAACTGCAGTTGCTCGATTCCGTCGGCGCGGGGGCTGAACAGGGGCATGAGCGGCTCGAGCACCGCGTCGCGCACAAGCCGGTCGTTCATTTCCTGGGTGACGATCGATTTGACCGACGAGAGCGTTCCGCCCGCGGACTCGCCGCGCAGCGCCGCCTCAAGACTTCGAACCGCCGAGTCCGGCGCCGCCTCCACCAGGGCGCGAACGATGCCGACGCGATCTTGGGATAAGGCGGACATGGGTCTCCTAGGATGCGACGCGAGCGCTTTCGCCTCTCGCCTCGCGCAAGGATCAGTATCGGCCCGGACAGTTAACGCATTCCGAAAACAGTGTTATCTCAAACCTCGGCGCGCGGCAGCAGAATATCCACGCGCAGGCCGCCAAACTCGGAGTCCGCCAGGGCGACCGACCCGCCATAGGCCTTGGCCAACTCCTCCACGATCGACAGTCCCAGCCCCGATCCGGGGGCGGTCTCGTCCAGCCGGGCGCCCCGCTTGAGCACCTCCTGGCGCCGGTCTGGGGGCAGGCCTGAGCCATCATCCTGGACCGAGACGCGCAGCATGGCGGGGCCTTCCGCGACCGCCTCGACCAGCACCAGACGTCGGCACCACTTGGCGGCGTTCTCCATCACATTGCCGACGATTTCGAGCAGGTCTTGGCGCTCGCCGAGAAAGGCCAGATCTTCACCAGCTTCCCAATCGACCTGTAACTTCTTGGATTGAAATATCTTTTCAAGCGTCCGCGACAATTCGTCGATCACGGGGGCCACAGGCGTGCGCTCGCCCGGACCGCCGGCGCGGGCGGCGGCGCGGGCGCGGCGCAGGTGATGGTCCACCTGGTTGCGCATGATCTGCGCTTGGCGCTTGACCACGTCGGCCAGGGGATCGTCGCGCCGCTCGGCCTCGCTCAGCATGACCGACAGGGGCGTCTTCAGGGCGTGGGCGAGATTGCCCACATGGGTGCGTTGGCGCTCGACGACATCCTGGTTATGGGCCAGCAGGGCGTTGAGCTCCTGGGCCAGGGGCGCGAGCTCGGTCGGGTAGTCCTCGTCCAGCCTCTCGGCGCGGCCCTTGCGCACGTCCGCGACATCACGCCGCAAGCGGAACAGGGGCAGCAGGCCCACCCGCACCTGGATCACAACGCCCGCAACCAGGCCCGCGCCCAGCAGGGTCAGGGCCAGGGCGGTGGTGACGGCGAAGCGCCGGGAATCCGCGTCGATGGGACCCCGGTCCTCGGCCGCCAGGAAAATCACCGGGGCGGTCCGCCCGGACAAGGTCACCACCCGCGCCACCGCGCGCAGGTTGTCGCCGATGGGCCCGGTGGTGTCGTATGACAGCCGGTCGCCCGGCTTGACCGGCGGCAGGCCGCCGTTCGGCGGTTTCAGCTCGCTGTCCCACAAGGAGCGCGAGCGCGTGATGGCGTGGAGCTGGCCGCCCGGCGTGGGCTCCGCGATCTCCCAGTAGCGCCCCGAATAGACGCGCAGGGCGCGGGTGTCGGTGAAGGCGGGCGCGACCACGTCGCCGCCCTCGACGGTGGTGCCCGCGTACAGCCCCTCGGTCAGGTCGTAGAGCGACTGGTCGAAGCGGCTGAGCGCGGCGCGCTGGAAAAAGGCGGTCAAAGCGACGCCCGCGCCCAACATGACCAGGAGGCTCCACACCGCGGCGAGCCAGATCAGCCGGCGGACCAGGGAGGGAGGGCGGCGCTTGGCGGCGTGCACGGCGCCCTTGGGCGCGGCGGCCTCGGCCACGGCGGCCTGCGGGGCCGCGGGCGCGGTCACGCCTCGCTCGCCTCGCCTTGCAGCGGGGCGAGGCGATAGCCCAGCCCACGCACCGTCTCGATGCGGTCCTGACCGATCTTCTTGCGCAGTCGGCCGACAAACACCTCGATGGTGTTGGAGTCGCGGTCAAAGTCCTGGTCGTATAGGTGCTCGACCAGCTCGGTGCGGCTGATCACCCGCCCCTGGTGCATCATCAGATAGTGCAGCAACCGGTATTCCAGCGAGGTCAGGCGCAGGGGCTCGCCATTGACCGAGGCGCGCGCCGCGCGCGGATCCAGCCGCAGGGCGCCGCACGACAGGGACGGGGCCGAATGGCCGGCCGCCCGCCGCAGCAGGGCGCGCAGCCGCGCCAGCAGCTCCTCGGTGTGGAAGGGCTTGGTCAGATAGTCGTCGGCGCCGGCGTCGAACCCGGACACCTTCTCGCTCCAGGCGCCGCGGGCGGTCAGGATCAGCACCGGCGTGGTCACGCCGCCGCGCCGCCATTGCTCGAGCACCGACACCCCGTCCATCTTGGGCAGGCCGAGATCCAGCACCACCGCGTCGTAGGGCTCGCTCTCGCCCAGGAAGTGGCCCTCCTCGCCGTCGGCGGCGTGATCCACCGCATAGCCCGCGTCAGCCAGCGACGTCTTGAGTTGCCGTGACAGGTCAGGATCGTCCTCGACCACCAGAATCCGCATCGTTCGTCCTGCTATTCGGCTCCGCGGCCGATTACGGCCCCGGTTTCCGCGTCGATGATGAAGTCGATCCGCCGCCCCCCGGCGGCGGCCCAGCGCACCCGGTAGGTAGCCCGGCCATCCGGGGCTGTTTCCATGCCCGCGTCAAGCACCCGCCCAGGACGCAGGCGCGCCAGGTTCTGCACCACGCGCGACAGGGGCATGATGCGGCCCTGACGTACGCCCATCTCGGCCTGGTCCTGCTGCTGGGCCCACTGGGCGCCCAGCGAATTCACCTGTGGCCGAGGCGCCAGCGGCGGCTCGAACGGCGCCGGGGCGCCATAGTAACGGCTGCTGGGGACGGCCGGGGCCGCGTAGCGCGGCTCGGGAGGCGGCGCATAGGCCGGCGGGGCGTAGCCCGCGGCGGCATAACGTGGCGCGGGGGCCGCGTAGCTCGGCCGGGTGTAGGCGCCGCGGGGCGCCTCATAGGCGGGGCCCGGACGCTGCGCGCCCATGCCGCGCGCGCCCCCCCCGCCCCGTGGGCCGTTTTCGGCGAACGCCGTCGTCGCCGCCAGGACGGCGAACGTGACGGCGGTCAAATGGGAGAAGCGGCGCCTCATGCGGCCAGTCTTAGGGAGTCGGGGCTGAATGCGGCCTGAATGGACCGCGGCGGTCCCGCATCGGTCAAGGCTTGCGGCGGGGCGTATAGGGCCGATCCTGACGCCAGCCCTCAGCGAAGCGCTCCAGCGCCTCGTCTGGCTTGTCCGGCAGCGTCACCACCAGCCGCGCCATCAGGTCGCCGCGCCGGCCGGTGACCGCGTCGGTCAGCCCCCGCCCCTTGAGCCGCAGCACTGAACCGGAGTTGGAGCCCTTGGGCACGGTCAGGGTCACGGCGCCCTCGGGCGTCGGCGCCTCGACCTTGCCGCCCAGCACCGCGTCCGGAACCGAGATCGGCACGTCCATGACCAGGCCCTCGCCCTCGCGCTTGAACACCGGGTGCGGCGCGATGGTCAGCTCGATCAGGGCGTCGCCCGGCCCGGCCCGGCCTGGGGATCCCTGGCCCTTGAGCCGCAGAACCTGGCCGTCAGCCGCGCCCTTGGGGATGGTCACCTCGATCGTGCGGCCGTCGGAAAAGGCGATGCGCCGCTTGGCGCCCTTGACCGCGTCCTCGATGCTGATCTGCACCTGGGCGCGCACGTCCGCGCCCTTGGCCGGTCCGCCGCCAAAGCCGCCGAAACCGCCCCTGCCCGCGCCGGCGCGGGCGCCGAACATCTCGCCCAGGATATCGTTCAGATCTACGCCCTCGAACTCCGGGCCGCCCGCAAAGCCGGCGCCGAAGCCCGGACCGCCGGGACCGCCAGCGCCGCCGCCGGCGCCGCCCGGCCTGAAGCCGCGCATGGTCTCGCGGCCGTCGGCGTCGATCTCGCCGCGGTCGAACTTCTTGCGCTTCTCCTCGTCGCCCAGCACGTCGAAGGCCGCGCTGACCCGCTTGAACCGCTCCTCCGCCGGCTTGTCGCCCGGGTTCTGGTCGGGGTGGAGCTGCTTGGCCAGCTTGCGGAAAGCGCGCCGAATCTCGTCCGCGCTGGCGGTGCGGGAAACGCCGAGTTCCTGATACGGGTCTTGCGCCAAGTCGTGTCCTTAGAAAGTGCGAGGGTCTGCATGCTCAATTATGCTTAGCCGCACCGGGCGCAAGGGCGCATGTGGCTTTTTCGCCACATCGGACGCGATCAGTCGGGATCGTCGTCGCTGCGATCGCGCAGCAGGTCATAGGCGGCATAGTCCAGCGCGTCTTCCGGGTCGGCCAGGACGGCCTCGGACACGGTCTGGCCGCGCACGCTGACGCCGGCCCGGTGCACGCTCTCCGGATCGCCGGTGATCAGGGGATGCCACAGGGGCAAGGGCTTGCCCTCATGCAGGCGCCGATAGGCGCAGCTCGGCGGCATCCACTGCAGGTCCTCGATATTGTACGGGGTAAGCTTGATGCAATCGGGCACCGAGGCCTTGCGCCGGTCGTAGTCCGAGCAGCGGCAGGCGCCGTCGTCGAACAGCTTGCACGCCACGCGCGTGGGGATGACCTCGCCGGTCTCCTCGTCCTCGAACCGGATCAGGCAGCACAGGCCGCAGCCGTCGCACAGGCTCTCCCATTCCCGAACGGTCATCTGTTCTAAGGACTTGGTCTGCCAAAAGGGCTTTCGCGGCGCCATGGCCCCGTCCTAAACCGGACTGCCAGCCCCGACAAACGTCCCGTGACCGATCGCTTCCCCGACCCGCCCCGTCCGCCGCCGTCCGAACCGGCCATTGAGACCTTCCGCGCCGACCAGCCCGGACGGCCGCGGCGCCGTCTGAGCCGCGCCGCGCGGCTGGCGATCGTCGGCCTGGTGCTGATGGTGCTAGGCGGCGCGCTGGGCGCGGCGTGGTTCTGGAAGACCTATCTGCAATCCACCCCGCAGATTCCCGGCCGGGAGGCCCTGTGGACCGTAGGGTCCACGCCCGGCATGACCTTCCTGGACCGCCACGGACTGGTCATCGCCATGCGTGGGGCGCGCCATGGCCAGCTTGTGACGCTCAAGGCCCTGCCGGCCTATGTGCCGCGGGCGTTCCTGGCGGCCGAGGACCGGCGCTTCTACCAGCATGGCCCGATCGACCTGATGGGCATAGCGCGCGCCGCGAGGGTCAATGTCGCCGCCGGCCAGGTGGTGCAGGGCGGCTCGACCCTGACCCAGCAGATCGCCAAGACGCTGTTCCTGACCCCCGACCAGACCTTCAAGCGCAAGGCGCAGGAAGCGCTGCTGGCTTGGCGACTAGAAGGGATGATGAGCAAGGACGAGATCCTGGAGCTCTATCTCAACCGCGTGTTCTTCGGGGCCAACGCCTATGGCGTCGACGCGGCGGCCCAGACCTATTTCGCCAAGAGCGCCGGCCAGCTGACCCTGGCCGAAGCGGCTCTTTTGGCCGCCCTGCCCAAGGCGCCCTCGCGCCTGTCGCCCACCCACGACCTGCCGGCCGCCATCGCCCGATCGCGCCTGGTGCTGGACACCATGGCGCAGGAGGGCTGGATCACCGCCCAGGACCGCGCCCAGGCCCTGGCCCACCCGCCGGTGCTGGCGAACGAGGCCCAGGACGAAGGCGACTTCGGCTATGCGCTGGACCTGGCGGCCGCCCAGGCGCAGGCGCTGGCCGGACAGTCAGCACCCGATCTGGTGGTGCGCCTCAGCATCGATCCCGCCTTGCAGACCTCAGCTGCGGACATCGTGCGCCGAGTGATGGAGAACCAGGGCCGGGCGGCCGGCGCCCAGCAGGCCGCGCTGGTGCTGCTCGGCCCCGACGGCGGGGTGCGGGCCCTGGTGGGCGGTGTCGACCATCGCTACAGTCCCTTCGACCGCGCCTCGCAGGCGCGCCGGCAGCCAGGCTCCAGCTTCAAGCCGTTCATCTACGCCGCCGCGCTGGAGGCGGGACTGAAGCCGACCGACGTGCGGGTCGACGCGCCGCTGCGGCTGGGCTCCTGGTCGCCGGAGAACTACGGCGGCGGCTACGCCGGGCCGGTGACGCTGCAGGACGCGCTGGCCCGCTCGATCAACACCGTGGCCGTGCGGGTGGCCCAGGAGACCGGCGGCAAACGGATCGGCGACCTGGCCCAGCGCTTCGGCCTGACCGATATCCCGGCCAATCCCGACCTGTCGGTGGCGCTCGGCGCCTACGAGGTGAACCTGCTCGAGCTGACCTCGGGCTTCCAGGTTTTCCAGCAGCAAGGCGTGCGCACGCCCTCGCATCTGGTGGAAGAGGTCGACACGGCCCGCGGTCAGGTGCTCTACCGCCGCACCGCGTCCGCGCCGATCCAGGCCTATGACGCGCACCTCGACGGAGAGATGATTCAGATGCTGCGCGGCGTGATCGACCATGGCACCGGCGTACACGCCGCCTTCGGCCGACCCGCCGCCGGCAAGACCGGCACCAGCCAGAACTGGCGCGACGCATGGTTCGTGGGCTTCACGCCCGATTGGGTGGCCGGGGTGTGGGTCGGCAACGACGACGAGCGGCCGATGAACAAGGTGACCGGCGGCGACCTGCCGGCCGACATATGGCGCCGGATCATGATCGTGGCCCACCAGGACGTTCCGGTGCACGACTTCGTCATCGCGCCGGGCTCTGGCCCGGTCCCAAGCCAGACCGCAGACGCCGAACCCGCCGAGCCTTCCCCCGAACCGGCCGCCCCGCTGGCCGACACGCGCGGCGGCTTCTACCGGAGCCTGCAGCAGGACTTCATGGGCGTGGGCCAGACGGCGGGCGGCGGCGGCCCAGCCTATGCCGGCCCATCGTCCGCCGGACCGTCGGGCGACGGGCAATGAACGCCCGCGCCCCGATCCTCGCGCTTAAGGGCGTGAGCCTGGCCGACGGGCCGCGCATGCTGTTCGACCAGGCCGACCTGGGGCTGGAGCCGCGCGTGAAGGCGTGCCTGGTCGGCGCCAACGGCGCGGGCAAGTCGACCCTGCTGCGCATGCTGGCGGGCCTGACCCAGGCCGACAGCGGCGAGCGCTTCGCCACGCCGGGCGTCCGCGTGTCGATGGTGGCGCAGGAGCCAGCCATCATGGGCGAGACCCTGCTCGACTACGCCGCCGCGGGCGGGGCCGAGCGGCACCGGGCGGCCGCGACGCTGGAGGCCTTTGGCCTGGCCATAGACAAGCGGGCGCAGGGTCTGTCGGGCGGGGAGACGCGCCGGGCCGCCCTGGCGCGGGCCTTCGCCGAGGACCCCGACGTGCTGCTGCTGGACGAGCCGACCAACCACCTCGACATCCTGGCGATCGAGACCCTGGAAGCGATGCTGGGCCAGAGCCGCGCGGCGGCCCTGACGATCAGCCACGACCGGGCGTTCCTGGAGCGGACCACCCAGCGCTGCTTCTGGCTGGAGGACCGCAAGCTGTGGAAGCTGGATCGGGGCTTCGGCGCTTTCGACGACTGGTCCGCCGCCATCGCCGCGCGCGCCGCCGAAGAGGCCCGGCGGCTGGACAAGAGCCGGGAGCGCGAACAGCGCTGGATGGAGCGCGGCGTGACCGCCCGCCGCGCGCGCAACGAAGGCCGGCGGCGCAAGCTGCTCGCCCTGCGCGCCGAGAAGGCCGACCGCATGCGCGACACGCGCGGGGCGCTGAGCATGGGCGTGGACGCCGGGGTCCAGTCGGGCCAGCGGGTGCTGGAGGCCAAGGGTCTGAGCAAGGCCTGGCCCTTGCCCGGCGGCGGCGAGCGGGTGCTGCTCAAGGATTTCTCAACCCGCGTGCTGCGCGGCGACCGGGTGGCGGTCGTCGGGCCCAACGGGGCCGGCAAGACTACCTTGATCAAGCTGCTGCTGGGCGAGCTCAAGCCCGATGCGGGCACGGTGATCCTCGGCGCCAACCTCAACATCGCCTACCTCGACCAGGCGCGCGCCGCGCTGGCGGCCCAGGACACCCTTTGGGAAGTGCTGGCTCCGGACGGCGGCGACCAGATCATGGTGCGCGGCCGGCCCCGGCACATCGCCGCCTACGCCAAGGACTTCCTGTTTCGCGACAGCCAGCTGCGCCAGCCCGTGGCGTCGCTGTCCGGCGGCGAGCGCAACCGCCTGCTGCTGGCGCGGGCCCTGGCCACGGCGGCCAACCTGCTGGTGCTGGACGAGCCGACCAATGACCTGGACATGGACACGCTCGATCTGCTGGAGGACCTGCTGGCGGACTACGACGGGACTTTGATCCTGGTCAGCCACGACCGCGACTTCATCGACCGGCTGGCCACCTCGACCATCGCGCTCGATGGGCGGGGCCGGGTGGTCGAGACTCCCGGCGGCTGGGGCGACTTCCAAAGGCAGATCCCGCACTTCCTCGACCCGCCACAGATCGCGCCGCCCGCGGCCGCCGCCCCTGCCCGCGGGGCCGACCCGGCTGGCCCCAAGGCGCGAAAGCTGTCCTACAAGGACGCCCGACGCCTGCTGGAACTGGAAACCCTGGTTCCCGCCTTTGAGGCAAAGATTCGCGAGCTGGAGTCTCGCCTCGCCGATCCGAACCTGTTTTCACGCGATCGTGAGGTGTTCGACAAGACGATGGCGGCGCTCGACAAGGCGCGTCAGGAGCTCGAAGCCAGCGAGGAAGAATGGCTGGCCCTGGAAGAGAAGAAAGACGCCCTTAGCGAGTGAGCCTGCATGTGATTGTTCTGGCTCGATTAAAAAATCGCTCTGGCCTTGATGAAACTCGCGTGAAACAAAACGGACACAGCCACGTTCGTTTGGCTGGCATGGGGGATCGGAGAGCGATCAAATGCAAATATCTAAATCCGCCTTTGGCGCCGCGGCGGCTATCGCGATCGGCGCTCTGAGCTTGGGTGGCTGCGCGACCGAGGACTACGTGAACAAACACGTGGCGGTGGTGGACGCCAAGGAACAAGCGACTCAGACCCAGGTCCAATCGACCCAGTCCCAAGTGGACCAGCAGCAGGCGCACCTGGGCCAGCTTGACCAGGCCACCCAGGACGCCCTGAACCGCGCCACCGCGGCGGGCAAGCTGGCCGAAGGCAAGTTCCTGTACTCGATGGTCCTCTCCGACGACTCGGTGAAGTTCCCGACCGATAGCTCCAAGCTGTCTCCGGAAGCGCAGCAGCGCCTGATGGACTTCATCGAAAAGCTGAAGACCGACAATCATAACGTCTATCTGGAAATCCAGGGCCACCCCGACTCCACCGGGTCCGAGGCGGTCAACCAACGCCTGGGCCAAGACCGGGCCGAGGCGGTGCGCCTGTTCATGAACCAGCAGGGCGTGGCGCTGAACCGAATGTCGACCATCTCGTATGGCTCGAAGGACCCGGTGGCGGACAACAAGAAGCGTGAAGGCCGCGCGCAAAACCGCCGCGTCGTTCTGATCGTGATGTCCTGATCGGGCCATCCTGATCGTGGCGGGGGCCGGACCGACATGCGACCGGCCGGCCCCTGACACCTTGCCCGCGATCATGCGCAACTCGAACGCCGCGCCCCCGCCCTAGCGGTCCACGATCAACCCGCGCACGTGCAGCAGGTCCGACCAGCGCCAGTCGCCGCCGCCTACTGCAAAGCGGGTCGAGCCATCGGCGAGCGACAGCAGGATCAGGCCGTGCATCTCCTCCTTGCGGCATGACTCCGGCGCAAACGCCACTTCCCAGGTGATCGCCTCGCGCACGGCCGACAGGCCTTTGCCGTCCTGGTCGCCGTTCTTCACCCAGTCGCCATTCCACACCATGATGGCCTTGCCCGAGCGGTGGGCCTGGAACACCGCCGACTGCACCAGCGGGTCGCGGCGCAGGGCGCGCTGGACCGCCTGGGCCAGATCGCACGAGCCCCCGCCCCCGCCGCCGCCCTCGCCCGCGCTGGCGGCGCCGGCGATCTGGGAATTGCTCAGCAGGTCGGAGGTGTCGGGCTTGGGCGTCTTGGCCGCCGCCAGCACCGGGTCGACGCGCGGCGCCTTGGCCAGGCGAACGGCGCTGTGGTGGCCGCCGGCCTTAGGCGGCGTCGGCTTGGGGCTGGGCGGCGCGGGCGGCTTGGGCTCTGGCTTGGGCAAGTCGACCACGCTGGCGATCATCGGCTCGGGTTCGGGCTCGCGCGGCGGACTGGGCGCGACCCACAACAGACCGGCGAACACGAGCAGATGCGCCGTGACGCTGAGCGCGCCGGCCAGCCAGCGCCGCCGTCGGTCGAACCGCGTATCGGTGGTCGCCGCGTCGGCGAGCGGGGGCGGGGCTGTGGGCCGCTGGCTCATCGTTCCTTCAATACGGCCTGCCGGCCGATCGGGTTCCCACGGCGAGCGCCACGCCCGCGCCGCGTATCGAGGCGTGCAGCTTAGGCGGGAAGGCTCACCAAAGTCGTAAACATCTTCATGGTCGTGGCGGACCTGACCATTGCGATTTGCCGGCGGCCGAGGTAGGAGCAACCTCCGCCCTGCCACGCCGGCAGGCCCTCTCAGCAGCTGTGCAAAACGCGCAACAGGCTGATTCAGCTCATGAAATCGAGAGCCGACCACCGGTTTTGCACCGGTTGTCCACCGCTTGCGCCCTGGTTTGAGCACAGGCGCGTGTGGCCGCCCGATTGCGCGGCCCGGCGGCTGTGACATTCTGTTTTCGAAGCCAAGGCGAACCACCGCTTCCGAGGAGAAACCCTAGCGCAATCTAGGGCTTAGCCAAAGGGACCGGGCGACGGCCGAAGCCCTCGAAGGTCCGGGCAGGGACGAAAGTCCAGGTGCGGAACGACGGGAGCGGAGGCGGGCGTCAGGGCCGGCCGCACTATCGACCGCGCGAGCGGTAACGAGGCGCGGACGGACGGCGGGGAGCCGAAAGCTTCGTCCCTCACGGGACTGGCGAGAGGAAGCGGCCTTAGGCCGCAAACTGAACGGCCGTTTCCTCTCGCGGCTCGGATCGGAGCGCCAGCGGCGGCTCGACGACCGGCATCCTTATCGCCCCCTCAGGATGATTCTTCCACCGAGATCGGCGAATGGCGCGCCGCGTGGATGACTCCCGCGCGCCGCGGCCCTAACCTTGGCCGGGGCCAACAACGGGCGGCGATAGATCATGAGTGCAAACGGCATAGGACGCTTGGGCGCCGCGCTCCTGGCGATGGCGGCGATGGCGGCCTGCTCGCAGCAGAGCGCCAAGGCGCCGGCCCAGCCGTCGCTGACCCACGTCCGCTTCGCCACCGACTGGCACGCCCAGGCCGAGCAGGGCGGGTTCTATGAGGCCCTGGCCAATGGCGAATACAGGAAGCGCGGGCTGGACGTCACCATCATCCAGGGCGGACCGGCGGTGAACGTGCCCCAGCTCCTGGCCGCGGGCGCGGTCGATATGGGCATCGGGTCCAACAGCTTCATCGTGCTGAACCTGGCGCAGGAGCAGGCGCCGGTGAAGGCTGTGGCCGCTTTCATGCAGAAGGACCCGCAGGTGCTGATCGCTCATCCGGGCCAGGGCATCGCCGGCTTTGCCGACATGAAGGGACGGCCAATCCTGATCTCGGACGCGGCGATCACCTCGTTCTGGCCCTGGCTGCGCGCCAAATTCCGTTTCTCGGACGACCAGATCCGCAAATACAACCACAGCAACGCGACCTTCCTCGGCGACCCCGAGGCGATCCAGGAGGGCTATCTGACCTCCGAGCCCTACACCATCGAGAAGGAAGGCCACGTCAAGCCGGCGGTGTTCCTGCTGGCCGACGCGGGCTACCCCGGCTACGCGGCGATGGCGCTGGCCAGCGACGCACTGATCCAGTCCAACCCGGCGGCGGTGAAGGCCTTCGTCGACGGCTCGGCGGCCGGTTGGCAGGCCTATCTGCACGGCGACCCCAAGCCGGGCGACGCCCTGATCATGAAGGACAATCCTGACATGACCGAGGACGTGCTGGCCCAGGCGCGCGACAAGATGCGGACCAAGGGCCTGGTCGATGGCGGCGACGCCAAGAGCCTGGGCCTGGGCGCCATGACCGACGCGCGCTGGACACAGACCTTCGCCTTCGCCTCGGCCGCCGGAATCTATCCCAAGACCATGGACTACAAGGCGGGCTACACCCTGCAGTTCCTGGCGCCGGCGAAGTAGCCCGCTTGCCCGCCGCTCCGTCCCTCGCAGCCCTGATCGACGTCGAGGTCGACTATGCCGGACGCGGCCGCGCGCTCGGGCCGTTCGGCCTGACGTTGAGGGCCGGCGAGATCGTCGCGCTGGTCGGGCCCTCGGGCTGCGGCAAGAGCACGGCCATGCGGCTGCTGGCGGGCCTTGAAGCGCCGACGCGTGGTCAGGTGGTTCGCGCCGCCGGCCAAGGCGAGACGGCGGTGGTTTTCCAGGCGCCGACCTTGATGCCGTGGGCGAGCGCCCTGGACAACGCCGCCCTGCCCTTGCGCCTGGCGGGCGAGGCCGATGCCGACGTTAAGGCGCGGGAGGCCCTGGCGCGGGTCGGACTGAAGGGCGCCGAGGCGGCCAAGCCGGCGCAGTTGTCGGGCGGCATGGCCATGCGGGTATCGCTGGCGCGCGCCCTGGTCACCGGGCCGCGCCTGCTGCTGCTGGATGAGCCGTTCGCGGCCCTGGACGAGATCACTCGCCGCGCCCTGGCCGAAGACATCCACCACATCTGGGACGGCGTTCGCCCGGCGATCGTGTTCGTGACCCACAACGTCGAGGAGGCCGTGTACATGGCCGAGCGCGTGGTGGTGATGACGCCCGGCCCCGGCCGCACCGCCTTCGAAACGCATATCGACGCGCCCCTGCCACGCGCCGCGACCTTCCGCACCTCAGCCCTGTTCCGCGAGCAGGTAGAGCGGGTGTCGGGCGCTCTGGGCCAGGCGATGGCCACATGAGCCGGTTCAAGCAAGCCCTGGCCCCGGTGGCGCTGAGCGCCGCGATCCTGCTGGTGTGGGAGTTGGCGGTGCGCGCCCTGCACACGCCCGCCTATCTGTTGCCGCCGCCCTCTGCCATCGCCGCGGCCCTGGCGGACAATGCGCCCCTGCTGCTGGCCTCTGCCGCGCGCACTCTCGGCATGGCCCTGGCGGCCCTGGTCGTGGCCAGCCTGACCGCGAGCGTGATCGCCCTGGCGCTGGGCCTCAGCCCTCTGATGGAAAGCGCGGTGAGGCCCTTGGCGGTGGTGCTGCAGGCCACGCCGATCGTGTCGATCGCGCCCCTGGTCAACATCTGGGCCGGGCTGGAGCATCCCGAGCGCGCGGTGATCGGCCTGGCGGCGCTGGTGGCGTTCTTCCCGATCTTCTCGGGCCTGGTCACGGGTCTGAAAGCGGTCGACCCCGACCTGGAGCGGCTATTCAAGCTGTATGGCGCCACGCGCCTGCAGACCCTGCGCCGCCTGCGGCTGCCCTCGGCCGTCCCGTTTGTGCTGGAGGGGCACAAGGTGGCGGCGGGCCTGGCGGTGGTGGGCGCGGTGGTGGCGGAGTTCGTGTCCGGCTCGGGCGGATCCCAGGGCCTGGCGTTCCGCCTGCTGGAGGCCAGCCAGCGGCTACAAACCGCCAAGCTGTTCGCGGCCCTGCTGCTGCTAGGCGTGATGGGCGCGGCGATTCACGCCCTGTTCCAGGCGCTCGAAGCCTGGGCGCTGACACGATGGCGCGGACGCTAAGTCTTTACGAGCGGTTAAGCACGCCGGCCTAGCCTCGCGGGCCATGCGCCCCATGCTCGCCGCCGCCGTCCTGAGCCTGATCGCCATGGCCCCCGCCGCGCGCGCGCAGAGCGGGCAGGACCGCTATGGCGCGCCGACCCAACGCCCCCTGCCCGCCGCCGGCGCCAGCCTGCGCGGCCCCAAGAGCGCCGGTCCGACCCCCGTCAACTACCTGACCTGGACCGGCAAGGTCGATCCCCTGCGCGGGCGCCAGGACGACGATGGCAGCCTGCGCGGCCCGGCCCTGCTGGACACCAGCACCGGCCAGGCGATCCGCGCCGCCAACCCCGCGCGCTGGCAGGCCTCGCAACCGGCGCCCATGAGCGCGCCAGCGCCGCCTTCCCCCGCGCCGATTGCGACGCCCAGACCTGATGCCGCGCCGGCCCGGCCTGCGCCCATCGCCCGCGTCGCGCCCAGCGCGCCGCCGCAACGCCTGCCGTCGAGCCTGTACGACCGGGGCTACGTCACCCCCTCAGCGGCGCCGCCCCTGGCCGGCGCCGCGCCGCAAGCCCAGGCCCAGGCGCAGGCGCAGGCGCAGGCGCAGGCAGCCTCTGCCGGCGAATCCGGGCCGCGCTATTATTCGCTGCATCGTGAATATGGCCTGACGCCCGATCCGATCCCGGCTGCGGCGCCCTCGGTCCTGGCCCTCAGCCCGACCGTGGCCCAGGCTATGGCCGACAACAAGGATGACGGCCCCGCGATCGACCTTGCCGGCCAGGACCAGGCCGACGCCGCCCCGCCGCCCCGCACTTACAACTACAACAGCGGGACCAGTTCGTCGGGCTCCACCTCAACCAACGCCAACGGCCAGACGACCAGCACCTATACGATCAGGTAGTGGCGTTGACGGGGTGCGCCGGCAAGCCCCCTCCACCTTTCGCCCCCCTGCAAGCGGGGGAGGTCGCGCGTTACATCGAGCCGCGTCGCGCCTTACCCTGCCACAGGCCGCGTCCCGGGCGCCGTCAAGCGCGCCAGAGCTCGGGCGGCTTGGTCGGAGAGGGTGCGCAGGCCGTGTTCGCCGAACACGTCCAGGGCGGCGCTGAGGGCCAGGACGGCAGCGCTGCGGCCGTCCTTGCGCGCGCCGGGCAGGGCCGAGCGGGCTTCGTAGAGCCGGGCCAGATTGACCTGGGCCACCGCCCAGGCGACCGGATCGAGCGCGGGCGGGGCGGCCGCCAGTTCGCAGCGCAGCAGGTTCACCGCCTCGTCGAGCATGGCCGGATCGGCCGCCATCTCGGCCCGGCGCGCCAGGCAGCCGGCGCGATTGTGGGCCATGGCGGCGCGCAGCAGCAGGGCCGGCTGGTCGCGGATCGACCCCAGGGCGCGGTCGTAGGCGCCCAGCGCATGCTCGAACGCGCGGTCGCAGTCGCTGGCCTCGCCGAGGTTCTGCAGGGCCAGGGCCAGGGCGTGGTGCAGCCGCGCCCAGTCGAGCGGGCTGTGGTTGGGGCCGGCGGCGTCGAGCGCCTCGACCATGGCTTCCACGCCGGCGGCGATATCTTCGATCAGGCCATGCATCTCGCCGATGGCGGCGCGCGCCGCGCCAGCCAGTTCGCGCGCGCGGGTCCAGGTCAGGGGCTCATACGCGGGGTCGAGGCGCAGGGCCAGCCGGTCGAGGACGCGGATCGCGTCCTCGTAGAGGGTGTAGTCCTTCAGGCGGGCGGCGGCGGCCATCAGCACCTCGGCGCGGTCGCAGATCACGGCGGCGACCTCGGCCTTGGCCACGCCGCGCCCGCGCAGATGGCCCTCGAGCGCGGCGATCGGCGCGTCGAAGCCAGAGGCGGCGGCGCGCACGGCGTCCGGGTCGGTTCCGGCGAGGGCCTGGGCGGCGGCGAGGCGCGCCTGGAGGGCGCAGGCCACGGCCCCGGCGGCGCTGGAGGGCGCGGCCTTGCGCACGTCGGCCAGGGCTGTGGCGGCGGCGGCGTTGAGGCCCTCGTCGCCGTAAAGTTCGGCGCCGAGCATGGCCGCCTCAGCCTGGGCGCAGCGGGCGGCGGCCCAGCCCTTTACTCGGTTGTCGCGCTTGAAGCCGTCAGCAGCCTTTTCGGCGGACTCGGCGGCCTTGCGCAGGGCGATCACGTCGCCGGTGCGGCGGGCCAGCTCGCGCCACACGTGGGCCGCGTCGAGCCGGCGCTGGGCGGGATCGCGCGCACTGACCCGGCCGGCGGCGACGTCGGCGGCGCGGGCTTCGGCGCGCAGCAGGGTGAGGTCTAGCACTTCGAGCAGCGAGGCGTCGCCGCGCGTGACCCCATCGCGTGGACCGTCAGTCACCAGCAGGCGCTTCAATTCTCGGCTGAATTCGAACATCTGGCGACTCCCGACGGCCCCTGGGCTGTCCCACATCGGGACTGCCGGCGCGGGTTCAACGTTTGGGGAGCAAAGGCGACGCCGTAGCGGAGCGAGAAAGGTTAACGCCTGTCAATAATTTACATGCGCCGAAAGCGGCCTATATGGCGGGCTCCGGCGTACGGAGCGGAAAAGTGACGGTGGCGACGAAGACGGAGGCGGACGACGGCGCCGCGGCGGCCAGACAGGCCCAGGACCCGAGCAACAAGGCCCAGACCGCCACGGTGTTCGGCGTGATCGGGGCGGTCGCCTTCTGCCACATGCTCAACGACATGATGCAGTCGCTGCTGCCGGCGATCTATCCCGACATCAAGTCCGACTTCGGCCTGAACTTCGGCCAGATCGGCTTGGTGACCCTGGTGTTCCAGTGCACCGCCTCGCTGCTGCAGCCGGTGGTGGGTCTATACGCCGACAAGCGGCCCACGCCCCTGGCCCTGCCGGGGGGCACACTGTTCACCCTGGCCGGGCTGACGGTGCTGGCCTTCGCGCACAGCTATCCTATCCTGTTGACGGGCGCGGGCCTGCTGGGCATGGGCTCGTCGGTGTTCCACCCGGAATCCTCGCGCGTGGCGCGCATGGCCGCCGGCTCGCGCCACGGCCTGGCCCAGGCGGTGTTCCAGGTGGGCGGCAACGCGGGCCAGGCGCTGGGCCCTCTGATGGCGGCGCTGGTGGTGGTGCGCTGGGGCCAGTCGAGCCTGGCGGCCTTCGCCCTGCTGGCCCTGCTGTCGTGCGCCACGCTGTGGAACGTGGGCCAATGGTACAAGACCCATGGGCTGGAGCGGCTGGCGGCGGCCAAGAGGGCCAAGGCGGCCGGCCCGCCGATCCCGCCCCGCACGGCGGTGTTCGGCATCGCGGTGCTGATGCTGCTGATCATCTCCAAGTACCTCTACCTGTCGAGCATCACGAGCTACTTCACCTTCTATCTGATCGAGCGCTTCCACCTGTCGGTGCAGGCCGCCCAGTTGCACCTGTTCGCCTTCATGGCGGCGGTGGCGGTGGGCACGGTGGCGGGCGGGCCGATCGGCGACCGCTTCGGGCGCAAGTACGTGATCTGGTTCTCGATTCTGGGCGTGCTGCCCTTCACCCTGCTCTTGCCCTATGTCCCGCTGATCTGGACCTGGCCGCTGACGGTGATCATCGGCCTGATCCTGGCCTCGGCCTTTCCGGCGATGGTGGTGTTCGCCCAGGAACTGGCGCCCGGCCATGTGGGCTTGGTCTCGGGCCTGGCGTTCGGCTTCTCGTTTGGCGTGGGCGGGCTGGGCGCGGCGGCGCTGGGCATGGTCGCCGACGGCCACGGCGTGGCCTATGTCTACCGCCTGTGCGCCTTCCTGCCAGCGCTTGGGCTGGCTGCGGCGCTGCTGCCCAACATCGAGCGGAAAAAGGGCTGAAGGGCGCGGCGCGATGTTCGATATTCGCCAGGACGATCTTAGCGGCGAGCCGGTGCGCGCGCTCCTGGCGCTGCACCTTTCGGGCATGCAGGCCGACTCGCCGCCGGGACACTCCTTCGCCCTGGACCTGTCAGGCCTTCAGCGGACGGACGTGACCGTGTGGTCGGTGTGGCGCGGCGAGGCCCTGGCGGGCATCGGCGCGCTCAAGGCCCTGGGCGGCGAGGCCGGCGAGCTCAAGTCCATGCGCACCGATCCGCGCCATCTGCGACAGGGCGTGGGCGCGGCGCTGCTGGAGCACATCATCGGCGAGGCCCGGCGGCGCGGCTATCGCCGCCTGAGCCTGGAGACCGGCAGCGGCCCCGCCTTCGAGCCGGCCCTGGCCCTTTACCGCCGACGGGGCTTCATCCAGGGCGAAGCGTTCGCGGACTACGCGCCGAGCGCGTTCAACCAGTTCTTTCATTTGGCGCTGTAGCGGAGGCCAATCGCGGCGGCGCCGCCAAATTTTGAAGCGGAAAAACCTGTAGTAGGTCGGGACGAGTTTTCGGGCGGCCTTAGCGCAGCCAATTCTCGACGAGCAGTCCGTTGACCCGCGTGAACTCCCGCTCGTTGTCGGTCACCACAACCCGTCCCGCGGACAGCGCGTGCGCCGCGATCAGCATGTCATTCCCGCCAATGGGCAAGCCGGCCGTTTCGAGTTGAGCCCGCACGGCCCCGTAAGCCGCATCGGCGGGCGCGTCGAACGGTTCGACCTCGATCGCCCCGAGAATCCGCTCCAGTTGGAGCGTCAGGCGTGGCGAGCCTCGCTTGGCGGCCCCAAACCGTAGCTCGGCCGCGACGATAATGCTGGTGCAGATCGCATCTTCGCCAAGCTCGGCTATGCGGTCGGCGATCCGTCCCTGGGGATTGCGCACCAAGTCTGAGAGAATGTTCGTGTCGAGAAGGTAGCGGGTCAAAGCGAGACCGGCGACGGCGGCGCGTCGTCGATATCGGAGAAATCCTCATCGATAGGAGACAGCTGAGACAACAGCGCCAGCAGCGACTGCGGCGGAGCAGCCTCGATGATGAGCTTATCCCCGTCGCGCCGGATGATGGCGTCGTCGCCCGGCAGTTCAAACTCGCGTGGAATCCGAACAGCCTGATTGCGTCCGTTCTTGAACAGCTTGATGTGACGATAGTCGTTCATAAACCCATGATGGCATAGGCCTGAGCATAGGCCAATCACAGTTGAGCGGAAATGTCGCGTGTCGAGACAGCGGCAATCGCTGGCGCAAACTCGCTGACGATAGCCGCCCTACCCCCGCTCCTTCGCCCGGTGGAAGCCCAGCTTGGGGTGTTTCTCGGCGGCGTAGTTGATGTCCCAGGTCGATTTGGCCAGGTAGACCGGCTGGCCGTCGATGTCCTCGGCCATGGCGGTGCGGTGCTTGCCGGCGAAGTCCTCCAGGTCGGCCTTGGCGCCCGTCAGCCAGCGCGCCTCGCCGTAGGGCGAAGCCTCGAACATCACGTCGAGCTGGTATTCGTTGGCCAGGCGGTCCTGCATCACCTCGAACTGGAGTTGGCCGACCGCGCCGACGATGAAGTCCGAGCCGAAGCTGGGGCGGAACAGCTGGGTTACGCCCTCTTCGGCCAGGCCTTCGAGCGCTTTCTTGAGGTGCTTGGCCTTGAGCGGGTCCTTCACGCGCACGCGGCGCAGGATTTCGGGGGCGAAGTTGGGCAGGCCGGCGAAGCGCAGGGCGCCGGTTTCCGACAGACTGTCGCCCACGCGCAGCACGCCGTGGTTGGGCACGCCAATCACGTCGCCCGCGAAGGCCTCCTCGGCCAGTTCGCGGTCGGACGCCATGAACATGATCGGGGCGTTGATCGAGATCTGGCGCGCGGTGTTCTGGACCTTGAGCTTCATGCCTCGGGTGAAGCGGCCCGAGGTGAGGCGCAGCATGGCGATGCGGTCGCGGTGGTTGGGGTCCATATTGGCCTGGACCTTGAACACGAAGCCCGACACTTCGGCCTCGCCTGGCGCCACGTGGGTCTCGGCCCCGCCGCGCTCGGCCTTGACCGGCTTTGGCGCGGGGGCATAGGCGCCCAGCACGGCCAAGAGCTCGTCCACGCCGAAATGGCGCAGGGCCGAGCCGAACAGCACCGGCGTCATGTGGCCTTCAAGGAAGGATTCCGGATCGAAGGTCTTGGAGGCGCCCAGCACCAGTTCGGCGCCCTCCTGAGCCTCCTCCAGCGCCTCGGCGTCGATGTGCTGGACCACGGCATTGGACTTGAGGCCCACGGGGGCGGGATGGCCCTCGGGCTCGTCGGCGCTTTTCTTGGCGTAGGGCAGGAAGGTCTGGGCGCGCAGGTCGATCATGCCCTTGAAGCGGCCGCCCGAGCCGGCGGGCCAGTAAAGCGGCGCGGGATCGAGGGCCAGCTTGGAGGCGATCTCGTCGAGCAGTTCGAACGGATCGAGCGCCTCGCGGTCCATCTTGTTGATGAAGGTGACGATGGGGATGTCGCGCAGGCGGCAGACCTCGAACAGCTTGAGCGTCTGGGGTTCGATGCCCTTTGCGGCGTCCAGCACCATGACAGCAGCGTCCGCCGCGGTCAGGGTGCGGTAGGTGTCTTCCGAGAAGTCCTCGTGGCCCGGCGTGTCGAGCAAGTTGAACATCAACCCATCGTGCTCGAACGACATGACGCTGGCCGAGACCGAGATGCCGCGCTCGCGCTCGATCTTCATCCAGTCCGAGCGGGTGCGCCGGTTCTCGCCGCGCGCGCGCACCGCGCCGGCCGCCCGGATCGCCCCGCCGGCCAGCAGCAGGTGCTCGGTCAGGGTGGTCTTGCCGGCGTCGGGGTGCGAGATGATCGCGAAGGTGCGTCGGCGCGCGGCCTCGGCGGCGGGGGAGGAACGGCTCATCGCGCCGCGAATAGCGTGGCACGGGGGCGCTGGCAAATGCCCAGCGGCCAAACCGGCCCCGCCGGGCCTTTGAAGGCTAGGCGGCCATCCGGCGCCACACCTGGCGGTCGGCGATGGTTGGGGTCAGGGCCTCGCGCGTCTGCAGGGCGGACAGGGCGGCGATCACCGGCAGGTCGAGGCTGGCGTAGCGCACCGCGACGTCTCGCGGCCGGCAATTTTCCGACGGCGCCACGAACAGAGCGGCATTGATCGAGGGCGCCTTGAATAGGATCAGGGCGGCGAGCTTGATCGCACGCTCGGGATGGGTGCGATGGACCAGCGGGTGCTCGGCGAACAATTCCTGGCCCAGCATCTGAACGAAGTCGAAATCGATCGCCGCGAACCGATAGCCGATCCGACTATTGGCCAGATCTTCGGCGGTGACCTTGAAAACGACGTCGTTGAGCAGAAAATGCATAAAGGGACCCGGTGTTTAGGCCCCTCAGAATGGCACGAAGCGATTTCGTCCCGGTTTAGGAACGCGGTTAAGGCTTCGCTACGGGCTCGGTCAGGAAGTGGCGGCCCTCGCCGTCCTCGATCTCCACCACCCACAGGTCCGGATCGACCCTGCGCGCCTTTTCCACATAGCGGTCCAGGGCGTCCTCCGCGCCGTCGGCGACGGGCTCCATCCACATGCGCTCGCCATCGGCGCCGAAAGCTTCGGTATAGAGGCGCGAGCGGCGGGTGCGGCTGTTGATGGCGCGCACCACCACCGAGCCGGCGCGGGCGTCGCCCTTGCGCGCGACCATGGCGAAGGCGCCGGCGATCTCGGCCCGGCGGATCAGGGCGCCCACCCAGACATCAGTCGCCAGCAGCATCAAGGCTTCCCGAGGGTAACGGAGCGGAAACGCGCCTGGGTCTAGTCATATGGCCTCGCTGTCAAGCTCGGCCTTAGCGGTCCCCCGTCCCATGTCTTCACCCCGGCGCGTTCGCCTTATGGCCCTGATCGGCGTCGCGCTCGGCGCGGCCGCGGGGCCGGCCATGGCTCAGAGCGCGGCGGAGCTCTACTACGAACGCGCGGTGATGATCGCGGCCAATACTCACTGCGCCCTGTTCACGCCCGACATCGCCGCCGCCCTCGCCGCCAGCGCGGTTCAGGCGCGCAACACCGCCCTGCGCGCCGGAACATCGGCCGCGGCGCTGGACGCGGCGCTGGGCCGGGCCCAGGCGCGAGCCAAGGCGGCGGCGTGCGGCGGGGCGGACGTGCGCACGGCGGCCGACCGGGCGCGCCAGGCGTTCAAGGCCTACGCCAGCCTGACCGCCATGACCTTTCCCGGCGACCTCGGCGATTGGCGCGCGGTGCGCGGCCAGAGCGTGGTCAACAGCGAATGGCGGTTGTCGCAGAGCGCGCACGTGGGCCTGGACCGCATGACCCTGGGCGTCGCCGCCAAGGGCCCGCAGGCCTATCTGACCGCCGTGGGCGCCTTCAGCGACGGCGAGACGCCCTACGCGGCGCGGCTGGTGCTGCGCGATCCCACGCGCGCGCCCACGCCGTACATCGCCAATCTGACGGGCGCCGCGCCGCTCTACGCGCGCCTGCCGCCGGCCGAGGCGCAGCGGGTGGTGCTGGCCCAGGCGCGCCTGCCCGCCGAGCTGGCCCTGCTGCCCCAGGGCGCGAGCCGCGCCATCGCCTTCCGCTTTCCCGCCGCCTCCGTCCAGGCCCTGAGCGCGCTCGACCCGCGCGAAGCGATCGGCGTGGACTTCGTGTTCGCGGGCCCGGCGGGCGACGAGGTGCGGCGCGCCTATTTCGAGGTGGGCGACTTCGCGGCCGGCTTGGCGTTCCTGGGCGCGGGCGCGCGATAGATGCGGGCCGCTAGCCGACCTTCGGGTTGAAGGCGATGACCTTGGCGCTGGGCCGGCTTTCGGGCTGCGGTTCCAGGATCGGGCCGGGAATGCGCACGATCACCGAGGTGCCCTCGCCCAGGACGCTCTCGATGATCATTTGACCGCCGTGCAGCTCGGCGAAGGCGCGCACCAGCGACAGGCCCAGCCCAGCCCCGCGAGCGCGCTGGGCCGCGTCGCCCGCCTGTTGGAACGGTTGGCCCAGGCGCTTGACGTCGTCGGGCGCGATACCGACGCCGGTGTCGGCCACCACCAGCTCCAGCGCCCCGCCCTGGGGCTCCAGGCTGAGGTCCACCCGGCCGCCCCGGGGAGTAAACTTCAGCGCGTTGGACAGCAGGTTGAGCACGATCTGCTTGATCGCCCGGCTATCGGCCATGACCAGCAACGGTAGAGCCGGCAGGCTGCCGCGCAGGACCACGCCGGCGTCGTCGGCCTGCACCCGCATCAGGCGCAGGGCCGAAGCCACCGGATCGCGCGCGTCGATCGCCTCCAGGTGCAGTTGGTAGCGGTCGGCCTCGATCTTGGACATGTCGAGCACGTCGTTGATCAGGTCCAGCAGATGGCGGCCGGATTCGTGGATCAGGTCGGCGTATTCGGCGTACTTGGGCGGAAGCGGACCGAACAGCTTGGCGCGCATCATGTCCGAGAAGCCCATGATGGTGTTGAGCGGGGTGCGCAGCTCATGGCTCATATTCGCCAGGAAGCGCGACTTGCCGGTGTTGAGGGCCTCGGCCTGGTCGCGGGCGGCCTCGAGCTGGGCCTCGCGCGCCTTCTGGCCGGATATGTCCTGCAGCACCCCGACCAGCCGGTCGGGCTCGGCGCGCGCCAGGCTGACGCCGATGTAGCGGTCGACGTGGTCCAGGGGGCGGAACACCGCCTCGGACCGTCCATGCGCCAAAGCGGCGTCCAGCGCCAGCGTGAGATCCGGACGGTCTGCGGGCTCGGCGCTGGCCACAAGACCCTGCTCCAGTAGCAGGGCCTCGGACAAGCCGCCCGGCGAATAGCCGAAAGCCGACAGCACGCGGCCATCGGCGTCGAACGCCGCCAGAAGGTGGGGCTGTCGGGTCAGGAGCCGTTCGAAGCCGTCGCTGGCGGCCTTGTCCATCGCATAGCGGGCCTCTAGCCGTCGCCGCGAGAGGGTCAGGCCGCCCGCCAGGCCCACGCCCAGGGTGGTCAGGGATAGAAGACCGAGGAAGAAACGAATCGGTTCGGCGGGCGGGGCGGGCCACAGGTGGGCGATCTGGGCCAGGGCGACCACGGCCCCGGTGATCACCGCCAGGACCGCCGCCTCGGTCCACAGCCGGCGCGAGCCCAGCATGGCCGCCGCCGCCGCCGGCGCCAGGCACCAGGCGGCCAGGGGACCGGATACGCCGCCCGCCATGCCGCACGCCAGGCCGCCGCACACCGCCCACATCACCAGCAGCAGGCTGCGCGCGCGGGGGCCATCGCTTTCGTGCAGCGCCAGCGCCGCGAGCGCGGGAAGCACGGCGAAGGCGAAGGCCCACACGATCGGCCAGGGAATGACCGGCAGGGCGACCAGGAGCCCGCCGAATGCGACCGTCAGGGTCAGGAGCCACACCGCGTGCCAGACCAGTATGCCCGATCGATCGTCGGGCCCGATCGCCACGCGGGCTTCAGCATTGATGACGGGAGGGGCGGCCAAGCGGGTGTGCGTCCAGGTCGGTTCAGTCGAAGGCGACCACATTAACCGCCGAGGCCAAGCGGCTCCAGCGCGCGCAAGCGACGGGCGATATCTGGCCGTGGAGCACCTGTGGAAAAGGCCGGTCCGGCGCCTCATCCGTTGCCAGCGCCCGCGCCACCCCCTAAGTGCAGCCCATGTCGCCACCCGCATCACGCTCCATCGCCGAGGACCTCGACGACCTCGCCGCCGAATTCGACCTGATGGGCGATTGGGAAGATCGCTATCGCTATATCATCGACTTGGGCCGTGAGCTTGAACCTCTGGCCGAGGGCGAGCGGTCGGACGCCAACAAGGTGCGCGGCTGCGCCAGCCAGGTGTGGCTGGCCACCGAGCCGGGCCCCGGCGGCGTGCTCGGCTTCCGCGGCGATTCTGACGCGCACATCGTCCGTGGGCTGATCGCTATACTGCTGAGGCTGTATTCAGGCCGTTCCCCCGCCGACATCCTGGCGTTCGACGCGCGCGCGGCGTTCGACCGGCTCGGCCTGGCCGGCGCCCTGTCGGCCCAAAGATCGAACGGCCTCAATTCGATGGTGGAACGGATTCGCCGCGACGCCGGCGCGGTCAGCGCAGGCTAGGCCGCGCGGATTCCGCTGGCGGAGGCCTGATGGCCCACGACCACGTCGTAGCCCAGGATCATGTCGACGTCGGCTCCGTTGCTGGCCAAGGGCAGGCGCAGCCACAGGATCGACAGGTGCGGCGCGCCGCGCCAGGCCAGATTGTGCACGCCTACGCCCGGCCGGCGGCCTTCGACGACCTTGTCGAGTTCCTGGCGCCAATAGTCCGCGGCGGTGGAATTATAGACTTCCTCCAGGCTGCGGCCGGTGATCTCGCGGCCATAGACGCCATAGAGCCCGGTGCCGGCGAGGCGCAGGCGGTAGTCGCGCCGCTCCTTAAGCACATCGATCAGGCTGATGGTGGGCAGGTGGCGCTTGAAGTCGTCGGGATGGATGCTGGCGCGGCCGGGCAGGCGCCCGCCCTGGCGGCGGGAAGCCCAGTAGGAGAACAGCTCCTCGTGCGCGCGCACCGCGCTGACTGGCGAACCGATTTGCATCCCGACCCCGGCCGTCTTGAGATTCCTTAACAACCCATTGGAATCACGACGATTCACTATCCCTTAACCGCCGAATCGGCGCCAGCGAAATTCGCGGGCGGAAAGTTATTTTATTTCCCGAGAGTCAAGAGCCTGATTTGACTCAACAAAAAACGCCCCCCGACAAAGCCGGAGGGCGTTGACGTTCAAATCGGCGAGGTGATCAGCGCTTGCGGGGCGCCTGGCGGCCGCCTTGGCCCAGACCCATTTGCTTGGCCAGCTCAGAGCGGGCCTTGGCGTAATCGGGCGCCACCATCGGATAATCCTTCGGAAGACCCCACTTCGCCCGATAGTCTTCCGGGCTCATGTTGTACTTGGTGCGCAGGTGTCGCTTGAGCGACTTAAACTTGCGGCCGTCTTCCAGACAGATCAGGAAGCCCGGCGTGATCGACCGCTTCACCGGAACCGCGGGCTCCTTAGGAGCGACTTCCACGACCTCGGTCCCGTTCGACACGTTCGCCAGTGCGCCGTGAACATGTTGGATCAGACTAGGCAGGTCCGCCGCAGCAACAGCGTTGTTGCCGACATAGGCAGACACAATGTCCGCAGTCATTTCGATGATCTCGGATTTTTCATCCATTTCGATTCTTGCCCGTATTTACTCGCCAAGGATCGCCGGTCCGGCGAAGCGAAACTTTACGAAGGTTGCGTCCATACCTAGCTTTTTGGACTGGCACAATGGATAAGATCAAGAAAGAATCTGGACAAATCCGTCCCCCAGACAAAATTCTTTCCGTCTCGATGAACCTCGCCTGAACGCCGTTGTAAGACAGTCCAGCAGCAATGGCCCCGCGCGCCCAAACAAGCCTTGGACCAATCTAAAGCCGACCGGGTTTTACGCTAGGGCGCTATTCGCCGCAGGGCGTTGTTAGCGGTTTAGCTCGGTGGAGAGCGCAAGCATGGCGACTCGCTGAGGAACTGAATATTCGTCCAGGGCCTCACCGTCACCATCGCGGATGGCCTTTATCAGCGCTGTTGTTAAGGCTGAAGACAAGGACCAGTTCCAATACCTGAGAACCGTCTGCGCACGGTCGACCGCGATCATGTCGTAGGCGCGCAACACGCGTTGGAACGCGGGCGTCATCTGTCCGGTCGAGTCGGTCTCGGCGCGACGCATGCTGCGCCACAGGGCCCGCACCGCCGCGCGCGGCAGCCCGCAGGCCTTGCAATAGACCGCCAGGGGTTCACCCGCCGGGTCGCTGAAGATCTTAGCCCCGGTCATCGGCTTGATGCCCGCCAGGTAGGACAGCTCCTCGGCCAGCTCGCGGGTCATGCCGTTCTGAGCGGCGGCCACTGCCTCCTCCAAGCTGGCGAAGGGGCTCTTGTCGAGGGCCGCGCGGTTGCGCTGGCGCCGTTCGATGAACTGCAGGGCCTTGCGCGACAGAGGATCCTGCCATTGCTCCTGGGCGGCCAGGAGGAACACGTCCGATACGGCGTCCTGCAGCACTTCGCGCGAGACGGCCAGCCGCTGCAGGATCAGCCGGCGGCAATCCTCGTCAGCCCACCAGAACATGACATAGGCCTGCCGCGGCCGCAGCTCGGGCCGCCGCAGCAGCAGGGCGGCCAGTTTCTGGTGCTCGCGAGTGGCGGCGACGATGGTCTCCAGGCAGTCGCTCGACAGGCGCGCGGCGTCGTTCTTGAGTAGGGTCTCCATCACCTGCGGCTCGCCCGCCTCGATGATCGCCTCGCAGGCCAGCGTGCTGAGGGGCTTGCGCGCCGCCAACATCAGACGATGCTCCAGCCCGCATCGGCGCGCGCAGTCGACCAGATCCGAATCGTCGAGCGCCGTGCACTCCTCGATCAGGGGCTTGGCCACCTCGAGCGTGTCGCGCAGCAGCAGGCGCAGCAGGCTGGTGGGAATCTCGTTCAGCCGCGACAGGCGCCTCGCAGCGCGGGCGCGCTCCTCGACCGAGGCGTCGCGCAGCATCTCGACCAGCAGGTCAGCGGCGATGCTGCGTTCGAAGGCGTTGATGCGGCTTGAGGGTAGACACACGGTGTCGGCCAGGCGCTTGAACAGCACCGCGCGCGAGCGGAGGGGCGCGGCGGACGACTGCGCCTGGGGGTCCGGCGACTCGTTTGGCGGCGGCTCGGCCGGGCTCATGGACGGCGATTGGCTCATGGCCGGCACCGTGCGCCCAATCTGGCCAACATGTCGTTAACCGAGCGACCGCGTCGGACGATCGTCCGACGCGGCGCGCCGCGGAGGGAACCCAGTTAACCGGCGCCGCCTCAGGCGTCGGCGAAGGCGCCGATCGGCCGGTGGCGCTTGGCGCGGGCCATGGCCTGCACCTTGGCGCGCTCGACGAAGATGGTCCCCACCGAAAGGATGGCGATCGCGATGGCCAGCAAGAACATCGCGCCCTTGTCAGTCGGCAGACCCATGGCGTTGATCTCCGCCACGGAGCGACCGTCGGCCAGGGCTTGGGATACGGCGGGCCCCTGCGGCAGGTCCACGCCCAGCCACGGACTGAGGTGCAAGGCGATGGCGGCGACCGACAGCACCATAGCCAGCATGGCCCCCCTGCGCCGGGTCTGGGGCACAAGCACCAACAGCACGGCGACCAGTTGCAGTCCGGACACGACATAACGGCCATAGGGCTCGGCCGCGTGGATGCCCGAGCGCAGCGCGATCATGCCGAAGATCGCATTGGGCGTCGGCCCGCTAAAGGATTGATAGGCTACCATAAGCAGAAGCACGGCTAGGGTAAGACCCAAAGCCCAACTCAGAACGCGTTCCATCATGGCGTTTCCTCCATGGCGTCTCTTGACTTGGCGCCTAGGCAAGAGGATGCCACAGGCCCGCGCGCTTGCAATACTCGTGTCACAAAAACCCGGGTGATCGGACACTTGGCGTCGGGGCGCGATGAGCGCGCGTGTTCTTGCGAGTCGCGCCTGGACGCACCCGATCGATAAGGCCCGATCGATAAGGCCCGTGGCGTGGGCCGCCGCGCTCCGCGCGGTAACGCTGGATCCTATCACGGCTGGGCTTTACGCGCGACCAAACTGGCGCGGGCGGGGCCTTGGCCGGCGCTGGGGTCGGTCGATGTCGAGATCGCGGTTTCCCCGCCCGTTGGGCCGGGCTAGACCCGTCACGCCACCGGCGTCGCCGGACTTTGAGCGGAGCGCCCCCTTGACCGATCCGACCCCCGCGCCCATCGCGCCCATCGCCGAGGTCCATCCGCACGAGACCCGCCAACTCGGCCGGGTGCGGACCGACGACTACGCCTGGATGAAGGACGCCAATTGGCGCGAGGTGCTGCGCGATCCCACGGCGATCAAGGCGGATGTGAAAGCCTATCTGGACGCGGAGAACGCCTACGCCAAGGCCATGCTGGCCCCGACCGAGGCGCTGCAAGCGGCGATGTTCGAGGAGATGAAGGGCCGCATCAAGCAGGACGATTCCACCGTGCCGACGCCGGACGGGCCGTTCGATTACTATGTGCGCTACGAGCCGGGCGCCCAGCATCCGGTCTACGCCCGACGCCCGCGCGGGGTCGAAGGAGCCGAAACCGTACTGCTGGACGCGGACGCCGAGGCCAAGGGCAAGGGCAAGGCCTTCTTCCAGGTCAACGCCGCCGAGCACAGCCCCGACCACGCCCTGTTCGCCTACGCCGTGGACGAGCAGGGATCGGAGGTGTGCGAGATCTTCGTCAAGGACTTGGCCAGCGGCGAGGTGCTGGCCGAGCCGGTGCAGTCGGCGACAGGCGATTTCTGCTGGTCGCCGGATTCAGCGTGGCTGTTCTGGATCTGGCGTGACGACGAGGGCCGCCCGGCGCGCCTGTACCGCCGCCCCGCGCGCGGCGGCGCGCAGGACGATACGCTGGTCTACGAGGAGGCGGACGACGGATTCTTCATGGGCGTGGGGGTGACCGCCTCGCGCGCCTACATCGTGCTGAGCCTGGGCAATCAGGAAACCAGCGAGGCGCTGGTGATCCCGGCGGCCGATCCCTCCGCCGCGCCGCGTGTGATCGAACCGCGCACCGAGGGCCTGCGCTACGAGGTCGAGCATTGGGCGCACAGCGATGGCGGCCAAGGCCCGTTCGTGATCCGCACCAACGCCGACGGGGCGGCGGACTTCAAATTGGTGACGGCGACGGAAGACGCGCCCGGCCGCGCGGGCTGGAGCGACCTGATCGCCCACCGGCCGGGCGTGTTCGTGGCCGGCATGACCACCTTCAAGGATCATCTGGCGCGACTGGAGCGGGTGGACGCCAACAACCGCATCGTGCTTCGCGCCCGCTCGGGCGAGGAGCACGCCATCGACTTCGACGAGGAGGCCTACGCGCTCGGCCTGGAGGGCGGTTACGAGTACGACACCCACACCGTGCGCTTCGTCTACCAGTCGCCGACCACGCCCCGGCAATGGTTCGACTACGACATGACCACCCGGGCGCGCGCCCTGCGCAAGACCCAGGAGATACCTTCCGGCCACGATCCGTCGGCCTATGTCGCGCGCCGCCTGCACGCGCGGGCCGCCGATGGGGCCGAGGTTCCGATCACGGTCCTGATGCGCAAAGACACGCCGCTCGACGGTTCGGCGCCCCTGTTGCTCTACGGCTACGGCGCCTATGGCCTGGCGATGGACGCCAGCTTCTCGATCCGCAACCTGTCGCTGGTTGACCGGGGCTGGATCTGGGCCACCGCCCACATCCGCGGCGGCTCGGAAAAGGGCTGGACCTGGTTCCTCGACGGCCGGGGTGAGAAGAAGGTCAACACCTTCACCGATTTCATCGCCTGCGCCGAGCATCTGGCGCTCGAGGGCTACGGCGCACGGGGCCGGATCGTGGCCTATGGCGGATCGGCCGGCGGCATGCTGATGGGCGCGGTCGCCAACCTCGCGCCCGAGCTCTGGGCCGGCATCATCGCGGCGGTGCCGTTCGTGGACGTGCTCAACACCATGAGCGACATGGACCTGCCGCTGACCCCGCCCGAATGGCCCGAATGGGGCAACCCCCTGACCGACGAGGCGGCCTACGACCGCATCGCCGCCTACAGCCCCTACGACAATGTCCAAGCCAAGCCCTACCCGGCGGTACTGGCCACAGGCGGTCTGTCGGACCCGCGCGTGACCTATTGGGAGCCGGCCAAATGGGCGGCCAAGCTGCGCGCCCACACCACCAGCGGCGATCCGATCCTGCTCAAGATCAACATGGACGCCGGCCACGGCGGGGCGGCCGGGCGCTTCGACTTTCTCAAGGAGATCGCGCTCGACTACGCCTTCGCCGTGTGGGCGATGGAGAAGGGTTGGGAGACTTAGGCTCCCTCCCCCTCGGTGGGCCGGGCTAGTAGTGCACGCCCACGGTGACTCCGTAGGTGCGGCCCGGCGCGGGCTCGATGTTGTCCGAGAAGCCGGTCTCGGTCATCTGCGCCGCGTAGGCCGCGTCGGTCAGGTTCTTGCCCCACAGACGGATGGTGAGGTTGTTTGAGAACGAAGGCGTCCACAGGACGTCCGCCGACACCGTATCATAGGCCGGCTGGCGCTCGCGGTTGTCCGGCCCGGCGAACCAGCCGCTGTTGTGGTAGTAGTTCATGCTGGCCGTGACATCGCCGGCCGCCGTGGGCAGGCGGTAGGCCGGACCGAAGTTCAAGGTCCAGGTCGGGGTGCTTTCCAGAGTGTTGCCCGTGGCGCTGCCGGTGGCCAGGCTCTCGCCGCCGAACGGCAGCAAAGTGGTGACGATCGCGTTGGGGAACGAGGTGTAACGGGCGTGGATGGCGCTGACGCCGGCGGTGAAGGTCAGCTGGCGGGTCGCCTGCCAAGTGGCGTCGGCGTCCAGGCCATAGCTGACGGCGTGGGGCGCGTCATAGGCCACCTGGAAGCCGTTGACGATCGCGAGCACCTGGCGATTGCGGTAGTCGTAATAGAAGGCCGCCGCATTGAACCGCAGACGCTTGTCGAACAGGTCGGACTTGATGCCGCCCTCGAAGGCGTCGATCTCCTCGGGCTTGAGCACCGTGGCCGGGAAGATCTGCGGCGCGAAGGTGCCTGAGCGGAAGCCGCGATTGTACGACGCATAGGCCATCAGTTCGGGCGAGAAGCGGTGGTCGATCGACAAGCGCCAGGTCGGCTCGCCGAAGGTCTTGGAGGCGTCGATCGGGCCGCCCGCCGGAATGGTGAAGAACGGCGCCTTGATGATCTGGCTGGAATCCAGGGTGCGGACATCCTGGCTGTAGCGGATGCCGCCGGTGAGGTTGGTCGAGTCGTCGATCTTGAACGTGCCCTGGCCGAAGCCGGCGAAGGAGGTCAGGCCCAGATCGGCATTGAGCACGATCGGCCCCGGCGCGCTGGCGCTGACCGTATTGGCCGGATCGTACTTGGAGTGGGCCGACATGAAGAAGCCGCCCACGACCCAGTTGAACCGATGGTCGCCGGTCGACAGCAACTGCAGTTCCTGGCTCACCTGATCGTCGCGCTGGCGCTGATCGATGGTCAGGATCGGCAGGACCGTGGCGTCGGCGTCGAAGCGCACATGCGCCTGGCTCTCGCGGAAGGCGGTGATGCTGACCAGTTGCACGCCGTCGAACGCGCGCTTGACCGTCAGGCTTTCGCCCGATTGCTCGATGCTGGCGAAGGGCTGCACGTTCAGATCGATGTCATGCAGGCTGCCCGGCATGGGCGCGTCCATGATGTTGTTGCTGACGGCGTGCAGCACCGGGGTGGCGCCCGTGAACTTGGAATAATCGGCCGACAGGGTGACGTCGGTCTGCTCGTCCGGCTGCCACAGCAGTTTGCCGCGCGTGGCGAAGGCGTGATGGGTGTCGACGTACTGGCCGGTATAGAGATTGCGGCCGAAGCCCTGGAATTGGTCGTCGTTGCTCACCGCCAAATTGGCGGCCAGGGTCGGGGCCAGGCCGCCGGTGAGGTAGAGGTTCTCGCCGAAGATGCCGAGGTTTCCGGCCGTGCCTTCCACATCGGCGGCGAACTCGTGCGAGGGCGCCTTGGTGGTCACCTGGATCAGGCCGCCCGTGGCGTTGCGGCCGAACAGGGTGCCCTGCGGCCCCTTGAGCACCGCCACCTGAGACACGTCGGCCAGGGACATCAGGGAGCTGGTGGCCGAGGCGAGATAGACGCCATCGATGTAGGTCGCCACCGGGTTCTCGATCCCCGGCCCCTGGCTGGTGGTGCCCACGCCGCGGATCACCGGCAGGCCATAGATGCCGACGCCCTCGGTAAAATTCAGACCCGGCACGACCGCGGTCAGGTCGGCGGTGGCCTGCACGCCCTGGGCCTTCAACTGTGAGGCGCCGAACGCCGTGACCGCCACCGGAACGTTCTGCAGCTTTTCCTCGCGCCGCTGGACCGTGACGACCACTTCCTCGATCTGGCCCGATTGAGCCGCCGTCGGGGCGGCGCTCGCTTCGGGGGCGCGCGCCGGCGCGGGGGCAGGCGGATCGGCCGGGGCCTGGGTCGAATAGGACGCGGCCGTGGCGGCGCGCAGAACGATGATCGAACCGTTGTCGGACGAAACCTGCAGGCCGGTGTTGACCAGTAGACGTTGCAGCGCGACGCGGGCGTCGAGCTTGCCACTGATCGCGGGCGTCATCACGCCGCGCAACTGGCCGGTCGGCGCGATCACCTGCAGACCCGATTGGCGCGCGAAATCGGCGATCGATTTGACAGCCGGTTCGGACGGAATATCAAAGCCTTGGACCTGGGCCCGCGCGCCCTGGGCGCCCATCCCGATCGCCAGGACCCCAGCCAACAACGAGCTGGAAAGCAGATCAGACCGTAAGCGCATCGACATGGGAACCTCCCCGGAACGCCGGCTTATTGCGCCGGCCCAATGCAACTTAGACGCAGGAGCTTCGGCCCATCCGCCACGAGGCGGCGCAAAAAGTTTCGAGGAGCGCGGCGACGTCGCCGCGGCGCCGGGACCGGCCGGGATCAGCGCAGCAGACGCACTTCGCCGTCGCCCACCTGAACCCGGGCGCGAAACGCCTCGGCCACGGCGCGGCCGAACCCCACCGGATCGTTCGACTGGAACGAGCCGCTGATCTCCAGGCGGGCCAGCTCAGGATCGTCGATCACGATCCGCGTATCGGAGTAGCGCGCGAACTCGGCCGAGGCGTCCGCCAGGCTCTCGCCCTCGAACTCGATCCGCCCCTCGCGCCAGATCAGCTCGCGCTTGACCTCCGACGGCTGCACCGCCGCGCCCGTCAGCGCCTGGCCGCCCACCGCGCGCATGTTGGCCGACAGCCGGACAGGCTGCGTGGCCAGCGAGGTCTTGCGCAGTTCGACCACGCCCTCCTGGACAAGCACCTGAACCGGGGCGCCCGACAGCCGCCGCACGGTGAAGCTGGTGCCCACGGCCCTGACGTTCAGGTCCCCCGCCGCGACCAGGAACGGCCGCGCCGCATCCTTGGCCACGTCGAACAGGGCCTCGCCCTCGAGCAGCTTGATCAGCCGCTGGGTCCTGGAATAGCGCACCGCCAGGGTGGAGGCGGTGTTCAAGGTGACCACCGACCCGTCGCCCAGCGCCACGACCCTGACCTCGCCCTTGCGCGTCTGGTATCGGCCGTTGGCGCCGGCGAGCCACAGGGCGGTCCCGGCCGCCGCGGCCGCAACGGCGCCGCCGGCCGCGCCGGACTGGATCATGCGGCGGCGTGTCAGCCACGGCGCGCTGGGGGGACGGAAGCGTTCGGGCCTGTAGTCCTGGCCCAGTCCCGCCGACCGTTCGGTGCGCGCGGACAGGGCGCGCATGCGCGCGAAGGCGCCCAGGCGACGGATGTCGTCAGCCAGCCACGCCTGAAGGGCCAGGTCTTCCTCGGCGCTCAGTCCGCGATCGAGGCGCGCCACCCATAAGGCCGCCGCCTCATCGATCTCTTTTGCGCTCTGCTTGGCCATGGCCCGACTGAAATTCCGTACTCGTCTTCTTAGACGCTTGCGGGGGCGGATATCCGCCACGCGTGAAGTGCTCCAACAGCAACATGAGCCCGCGGCGCATATGCTTTTCAACCGTGCTCTCCGCCAAGCCGAGTCGAACGGCCACCGCCTTCTGCGACAGGCCCTGCACGCGCCGCAGCCGGAACACGTCGCCGATCTTGCCGGGCAGGACGGCGATGGCCTCCGCCAGCTGCAAAAGCTCGTCCCGATCCGCGGTTTGCTGCTCGGGGCTGGGCGCGTCGGCCTGCACGGCCAGGTGATCGACGTCGGCCAGGGCCTGCATGTTGACCACGCGCTCGCGCCGGACGTGGCTGACCAGCACCGACCATGCGGTCTGGAAGATATAGGCCTTGGGCGCGCGCACCGACTCCAGGCTCTCGGCCTGGATCAGGCGGGCGTAGGTCTCCTGGATGATGTCGTCGATCTCGAGCCCGGGCAGGCGGCGCGAGGACAGCCACGCGCGCAGAGCCGGCTCGTGCTGAAGGGCGTGCACCGACAACCAGCGCGCCCGCGCGTCGGTCACCGATTCGGCGAGGGGCGCCATGGCATCCTCCACTCAGCAGCGCCGGTCTTCCAGCCGGCGCTGCTGCCTTGATCGCCGCGCGGGGCGGCCGATGTCAACGCGCAGCGTGGCCATACCAATCGCTAGACGCAAAGGTTGAATGCAACCGAGATGCGCGGCTCGGCGCTGTCATGCGGCAGGACGGCGTGGCGCAGCCAAGCGGGAAACAGGCAGATCACGCCGGCCTTGGGCGTGATGTAGTCGGTCCCGCCGGCGGACAGGTAGCCCGGCAGGGCCACGCTGAGCTGGGGCGCGTAGAGGGTGGGCATGACGCCGCGCGGATCGTGCGCCTCGAACTGTCCGCCCTGCGCGCCCTCGTCGACCGACACCCAGTAGACGCCCGACCAGTAGGCGCCGGGATGATGGTGCGCCTTGTTGAGATCGCCCGCGCGGTTGACGTTGGCCCAGGCGTTGATCTTCCACTCCGGGGCGCCGCGCCAGAACTGACCGGCGACCGTCATGCCGGTGACGCTGTCGCCCAGGCGCCGGGCCAGGTCGAGCAGCAACCGGCCCGGCTCGCCCGACCATTCGGCGAAGTCGTCGGGCGACTGCCACCCGCCGGCGTTGCTCAGCGCGACCCCCGCCTCGCCCTGCGCCTTGTCCAGGATCACCTGGCGGAGGGCCTGGTTGAGCGCCTCGGGCGAGCGCACGGGCGCGCAGATGAACGGGGTGGCGAACAGGGGCCGCACCTCGAACCGGTCCGGGTCCAGGGACAGGGCGTCGGCCGGAGGGTCGGACGGATCGGGCGGCTGCGACATGGGCGTCTTTCACCAGCGCGCGCCCCGCCTCGCGCCAGGCGCGCCTGGCCATGTTTGGGCTGATTTGCGGCCAGGACAAACGCCGTGCAGCCGCAAAGCCGGAGAGGCGCTAGCGGCCGAGCTGGGCCGCCACCGCGTTCTGCCGGTCGAGTTCCTCACGCACCGTTTCCTTGAACGCCTTGAACGCCACGGCGGCGCGCACCTGCGACCGCTCGAAAGCGGCGCCGGCGGCCAGGGCGTCGGCGCAGGCGCGGCCGAAGGGCGCGGCGTCCGGCGAGGCGCAGAAGCGCCGCACATCGTCGTCGACCGGCACCCCGGTCTCCACCTGGCGGTTCAGGCCCACGGCGTAGCGGCTGCGCGCGACGTCGATCTGGGTGGTGTCGAGCACGATCTGGTTGGCCGCGGCCAAGCGCTGGGCGCGGTCGCCCGTCAGCGCCCGCAGGCGCGCGGAGGCGGCCAAGGCCTGGGCGCCAAAATCGGGGGCCGCCTCGACCCCGGCGTCGAGTTTGGCGGCGGCGTCGCGCAGCGCCGATGCGGCGGCCTTGAGGCCCGCGGCCTTGTCGGCCGCGGCGGAGAGCGACAGGGATTGGGCCGTCGCCTGGGCCTGCGTCGCCTCGGTCTTGGCCGCCGCCAACCGCTCGCTACGCTCCTGCACCTGAAGCTGCGCCGCCTTGGGGTTGGCCCCGCCGCTCTGAGGCCCGCACCCGGCGAGCGCGCTCAGCAAAGCGGCGCTGGCGGCGAAGCGCAATGGACGGGAAGGCCTGAGCCAGCCGAAGCGATCGGGAGCAATCATCGGCCCTCCTTCGCAACTACTCCGGCGGGCAACCTCCGCTCGCTTTGCGCGCGTCGGTTGGCTGGGGGACTAGGATTTGTTCCCCGCTCAAAAACCTAATCAAATCAGTTCTCTGAAACGGCGGTTTCGTAGGCTGTGTGCCAAGTCCGTATACCAGTTTGTGCGCCGACACGCACTATTTTCGCTACGCGGAACCGTTCGTAGGTCAGCCTTTCCTACGACAGAGGAGGATGGCTCCACCCATCACCGCAAACAGCGAGCCGCCAGCACCAAAGGCGACGAGAGTGGTCAAAATCTCTGTTGAGGTCGCCAGTCGCCCCCCGCTATGTCCCTCGTGGATCGGCATCCCAAACGCATAATGGCCGACAGCAACGCCGATACTAATGGCGATGAACACAAGCCCAAGCAGCAGCCACCCCCACGCGACACGCCCCCACTTCATCCGCTCCGACTTGAACATATTTTGCGCCTACGAGCTTGGTAATCGGCAGTGGCGCAGCTTGACCGAAATGGAGGCGGAAGCAACATCCACGCCCTGCGTAGCCCCGCCCCGACCGATCCCGTGATTTACAGTGAACGGCGGCAAGGGCTTGATGCCGCGACCGTCACCCAGCGATTTTTTCACCTCTACGCCCGCCTCGGCGTCACGGGCTGTTCAAGCCATTCGGGGCGGCGCACATTCGTCACGAACTGCGCGAGAAAGATAAGTCTGGTGGGCGGAAGCCTGCGCGACGTTCAACTTCTGGCGGGGCACGCCGACCTGACCACGACATCGGCATACATAGACGGCGATCCCGACGCAGCGCGACGAGTAGTCAACCTGATCTGACAGGTTTGCTTCGCGGGGGCTTGTTGTCGGATCAGCTATGCCGATCTGGCGCCGCACTCGGGAAATGCAGCTTTGATGGACGCATCCAAGCGATCACGGCCTGAAAGGCTTCCTCAATCGCGGCAGGGAATGTTCCAACGGACGCGTTCCAGTCTTCGGGAGGATGACCTTCGCGTCGGCCTTCCACGCAATCCGCCCAAATGCGAACGGTTCCATCGACAGGTGGATCGATCCAAATCTGAAAGCACTCGCCTGCGTCGCTCGACACCCACACAGTCCGATATTGGTCGGTATCGCCATCTGTCGATAAGACGAGCGAGTGTCTCGCCGCCCATTCCCCGATGAACTGGTCGATTACGGCGTAGCCCATAACAGACACTTCACGGCAGTTTCGGAAAGGTCGGATAATCGACTTTACAGATCGCCTCGTATGTCTGCTGGACGGTGGGGTGAATATAGCCACGTCCCACTGACGCTGCGGTCGCTCCTCGGGCGTGCTTATGCCCCGTCAGGAAGTCGTGGATCGGCTCTGACATCAACGGCGCGCACATGGTCTTGAAGGTATGGCGAAACAAATGAAAGTTGATGTCGCGGTCGGGGAATCCGTTGGCGCCCATCCACAGTCCCCACGATTTCGAGAAGCCCCGCGTCGAACGCTTCGGCAGCGCCACCTTCCTGAAATCGTGCGGCAGGTCGGGGAACAAGCGATCTGATCCATCCCTTCGCCGTTGATCGACATAAGCGAGGAGGCCAAGTTCGATCAGCTTGGGATGGATCGGCAACAGCCGCTTGCTCTGCTCGTTCTTAATCCGATTGTCGGGGCGTTGACGTAGGTCGAGGCAGGATATGCCCTTCGACCGTTCTGATCTCCTCGACGGCGGCGAAGCCGATCTCTTCGAGGCGGCAACCCTGCCACAGGGCGACGATAGGAAGCCAGTAGCGGGCATCCTTCACCAGAAGGTCGCCTGCGGTCGTTCGGTAGCCGTGCGTGGCTCCTGTGCGCCCCCAGACCTGATCGCAGCCCTGAAACAACGGCGTGGTGAACAGGGCTGCGATCTCCTGTTCGTTGAAGCCGCGAAGAACTCGCGCTTGCCGAACACCGCGCGCAGTTCGTCAGGGATGCGCTTGCGCGCCACATAGCTCTTTCCCCGAAGCTCGACACCTTCCATCGTTCGTCGCACCTTGTGTGCCACCTTTGTGTGCCAAGAATCCTACACAAAGGCTTACGAACCAAGGAGTTCGTTGATTTTCAGAGGCTTCGGGAGCGTTGGCTGGGGGACTAGGACTCGAACCTAGAATGACGGTACCAAAAACCGCAGTGTTACCATTACACCATCCCCCAACAGGATGCCGTCGACGGGTCGCCCCGGTCACGGAGGCGGTGGAGATAGCGCAAGGCCCCGGCCAATGCAACGGCTGGGCGCGCGGGAAAATGTTCGGGGACCGACGACGAAATCACCCGCCTCTGTCGCTTGCCCGGGTGGGGGGCCTGCTCTATAAGGCCCGCCTCACGTCGGAGTATAGCTCAGTCTGGTAGAGCACCGTCTTCGGGAGGCGGGGGTCGCAGGTTCGAATCCTGCTACTCCGACCATCTTTCCCGCCCCCGCGAACGACGCCGTTTTTGCGCCTGACCCTTTGCCGGAAACCTCCGCGCGCCTAGATTGCGCGGGCGCCGACCGGGCGCGTCGGGATACTCCATGAAGCAGTTCGTCATCACGGTGGCCGGCGTGTTCGTCGGGCTTCTGCTGTTCTTCATCGGCCTGCCGCTCCTGGTGGTGGCCATGCTGGCGGGCGCCGCCCGCCCCGCCCCCACGCCC